>CAIXPS010000280.1 GCA_903921365.1 uncultured bacterium
GCCGAGTCAGATTTATAATATAATTTATTGGGGAGCAACCGGTACTACATCAAGCATCTAGATACACCAGTGCCAACCTAATATGAAAACACTACAAACAACTGATCCATGCTAATTTCCTGGCCGGTCTCAATATCATAATTATACGAAACTTCAATGTTATAGGGGTGAGCTGCACCAGTCCATGCAGTAAAATCGAAAAGAACACTATAGATTCTACCAAGTGGAGATAGAAGTACATAGTTCGAGTTTAGAAAAAATGGGTAAGAATACTCCCCCATCAACAGCAAACTGTTTTTGCGGAAATCTGCAATCTGGCTTTGATTAATCGCATCCACACCCTGATTGAACTTCACAACCCGCGGATCATTGCTGCCCTGCAAGACAGGCACCTGCAGATCGATGCTGTAATCCGGTGATTTGCCCGTTTCGGTGAACGGAACGGTCACCAGTTTTACCTGCTGGTAAAGCGGAAGTGCAGGTGATTCAATCTTGGACGATGAATCCGCGCAGCGAAAACCAACATAATCATAGGAATTTGACTGAGCGCCAGAAAAACGTTCTACAGATTCCAAGTCAAGATTAATGAATACATCCGCATACCACCCACCACCCCGAATCACCCGATTCTTTGTTCCAAATTGAGGATCTGAATTGGGATCGCCCCCCGGATAGACATTGTACCAATCCGCCGCCCACTCAAAAGGGAAACCGGCCATGTCATACACGCCATAGGGACTGGCTCCGGACGGGTAACTGCCTACAGGCGAAGTAAAATGGTAGTCACGTATAAATGGTTGACCAGGGACTCCATGTCCAATACCGCTATATGTAAGGTTGAGTAATTTGTCTGTCGGTTCAGAATTTCCCCAAGGGTATTTGCGTTCATCTGTTCCTCGTGCTGCCTTCTCCCATTCGGATTCCGTCGGCAGACGCCTACCAGCCCATTGGCAGTAAGAGCTCGCATCATTCCATGAAACATGAACGACCGGATGTGATTCCAACCCACTCAAATTACTTGACACTCCCTGTGGATGCTGCCAATCTGCGCCAGTTATATTTTCCCATTGGTCAGTTTTTGGATTATAAACAGATGAATTGCCCGCTTTTTCAGCATCGGTCTGATAACCGGTGGCAGCGACAAACTGGCGAAACATCGCATTGGTCACTTCAGTCCGATCGATCCAGAAAGCATCCAAGCTGACTTCGTGCAATGGTAACTGACCATAATACATGGCCATGTCTGTGCCCATCTTGAACGGCCCCTGCGGCACGTACATCATTTCCATGCCGTCTTTCTCTGAAACACGAGTAGAACCTATTCCCAAGGGTGGCGTTGGCGTAACGCTGGGCGGAATCGTGACGGGCACAGGCGTGACACTTGCAGGCGTCTGCGCTTCCGTTACAATCTGCTGCTGGACATTGTCCAGGGCCTGTTTGAGCTGCCCGCTGTCTTTGGCATCCTGGTAGACACCACCGCCACTCTGCGCGATGCAGCTCAACTGCTGCCGGGTGGGGTCATCCACATTCAGACC
>CAIXPS010000281.1 GCA_903921365.1 uncultured bacterium
CCGACTTTTTTGAAACCGGCGCGCGAGCCGCGCGGGTGTTGTTGAAGCTCGTAGATCGTCAGGCGCACCCTGTGACGGCAAAGGTGTTTATTCCGGCGCTCGTGCGAGGCGACGAACTGATCACGGCAACGGGCTTGATCGGCCACGCGGTGCGAGCGGCGCAAGCGATCGAGGCATCGCCCGCAGGGCTATCCGCCGGCTTGTTCTGGGGAAACCCATTTACCGATGTCGCAGCACTTGGAACCAATAGTATGGTGACGACGAATGACGACCGTGTCCTTGCCCGCCATGAGGCGCTGCGTATCGCCGATCTGTTCTGGCAGCACCATGAAAAGATGCGCGTGCCGTTGACGAGTATGGCGGAAGCCGCGCGGATTGCGAAGAACACCACAGGCACTACGATCCTTGTGGACGCGGCGGATGCGACCAGCTCCGGCGCATCGGGCGACAGCAATGCGATTCTGCGCGAGTTGGTCAAGCAGGGCTATAACGGCTCAGCGCTAATACCAATAGTTGATCCTGCTGCGGTGCGCGACGCGTTCGCTGCCGGGGTAGGCGCGATAATCAAGACGCGGGTGGGCGGGGCGGTTGATCCGAGTCGCTTTATACCGCTGGAGATCGAAGCGCGTGTGCGCATGCTCTCGGACGGCGCGATCACATCGGAGTCTTACGGCGAACAGTGGTTCGCTGGCGACACCACCGTCCTGCAAACTGGCGCGCTGACGCTGATCGTCACGAGCCGCGCGGTCAGCCTGTATGACCGCTCGTTGTTCTATGCGCATGGGCAGGATCCATCTCGATTTGGGGCAGTTATTGTCAAGTCGCCCCAGTGCCAGCCGCATATGTTCCGCGCCTGGTCGGCGCGGTATATCGATGTGGACGCGCCGGGAGCAACGAGCGCCAACCTGCGCAGCCTTGGTCATACCCGCTGCGCGCGCCCGATGTTCCCGCTCGATCCCGACGTCAGTTTCACACCCAGTGTGAAGTTATTCAACAGACCGTTAAGTTAACAAAAGGATACACACATGAATATCGATCTGAGCACGAAGTTTGGCGCGCGCGTTATCGAGCGCTTGAAGAACGAACAAATCATCTGGTTGACGACAGTCCGTCCGGACGGCATCCCGCAGCCGAACCCCGTATGGTTCCTCTGGGATGGCGAGACGATTATGATCTACAGTCAAGCCGGCGCCAGGAAGGTCAGCCATATCCAGAACAATTCGAAGGTTGCGCTGAACTTCAACTCGACAGCGGATGGCGGTGATATCGTTGTGATCACCGGCGAGGCGCGCATCGACCCGGAAACGCCATCAGTCGCTGCAAGCGCTGCGTATGTTGAAAAGTACCGCGAAGGCATAGCGGCGATCGGCATGACGCCCGAGAGCATGTCCGCAGCGTACGGGATAGTCATTCGCATCACGCCGAAGCACGTCCGGGGGATGTAACTCGATTTGAAGTACAGAGCACTTCTACTCGATTTTTACGGCACGCTGGTCAAGGAAGACGACTATCTGGTTGAGCGCATCATTCTGCAGGTGGGCGCGCTGTCGCCCGTGGAGGATGCGACGCCCCACGTGCGACGGCGGTGGTGGCAACTCATGGGATCGATGTGCTATGAGGCGCATGGAGACCGCTTCGCATCGCAACGCGAGATCGAGGTCAGCAGTCTTGGGCAGGTCCTCGCCGAGTTTAGGGTTGACCTTGATCCCTTTGAATTGTGCGCCGACATTTTCGCCAACTGGGAAGCGCCAGTAGCATACCCGGACGTCGACCCATTCCTGCGCCACCTGGGCGTGCCTGTCTGCATCGTCTCGAACATTGACGAGGCGGATGTGCGGTCGGCCATGCGCGCTAATAACTGGGATTTCCCGTTGCTGGTCACGAGCGAAGGGTGTCGCGCCTATAAACCGCGCCCCGAGTTATTCGACGCCGCATTGGGGTTGCTGGGGATGAGCGCGGGTGACGTTTTGCACGTGGGTGACTCGGTCACCGCGGATGTCAACGGCGCGCAGGGCTGCGGTATCGACGTCGCATGGATAAACCGGCGAGGGCGTCCCGCACTGCAGTCGCAACTGCCGCCAACGCACAACGTGGCGGGATTTGATGAACTGGCGGCGCATCTTGGAATTGGGACAATGGGCGTATAACTGATGTTAGAACCGTTGGATTGACAAGGAAGAATGAATGACCATGGAACAGCAGCAACTGCGAGACAAACTGAACGAATTGCATGCAGAACTGGCGAAGACCGAAACGCTTGACAGCAATACGCGCGCCGCTCTTGAAGACCTCAGCAAGGATATTCAGGAACTGCTCGATCTCCCCGGTGAGAAGGACGATCACCGCTATGGGTCGTTGATGGATCGTTTGCGCGCCAGCCTTGTTCAGTATGAATCGAGCCACCCGCGCCTGACGGGCGCGATGGAACGCGCGATTGATGCGCTGGTGCAGATGGGCGTGTAGCGGCGTCTGGTAATAAGGGTTGTTTGAATACGCGCCAGTCCCTGGCAATGGAGGTGTGTGGTGAGTGGGTTGATTACAGAAGCGCAGTGGGAACAGTACGAACGCGATGGCTATGTCAAGTTGGGTCGAATTGCCAGCGATGATGAACTGGCGGCTTTGCAGCGCCGCATCGACGACATCATGCTCGGAGTTGCGCCGGTTGACTATGATCGTATGTTGATGCAATGTTCATGAACAAACCGGCGCACCAGGGCACGTGGTTGCCGTGGCATCAGGATCGCTGGCGCTCTCTTGACCGCGACCCGCTCATCACGCTGTGGACGCCGCTTGATCCTGCCACGATTGCCAATGGGTGTATTCAGGTGATAGTGGGCAGCCATAAACTCGGCGTGATTAACCCACTCGACCCATCGGCCTTTCTGACAGAAGAACAAGCGCGCCAGCATGCGCCCGCGGACAAGATCGTGCACCTTGAGATGGCGGCAGGCGAAGTAGTCCTGCTGCACAACTGGCTGCTGCACGCGTCTGATGTCAATCACACCGACATCCCGAGGCGTGCTTTCAGCGTGTGCTATATGGACGCCAACACGCAGGCGGAGACCAACGAGTCGTATGCACTGTTGTTTGGCAAGGGTGCGCTTGATCCCGCCAGCGTGTGATTGGAGGGAGTCTTGCAGACCAAGGCTGAGCCACCGGCGGCGCTTCTAGGCGATAGACGCACGCTGCCGCTCATCACAGCTTACTTTGAGTTCAATCAACTGAAACAACTATATCGGCAGGGTTGGCTGCGCCGTGGCGCGCCGGAAGAGCGTTGCGAGACCGTCGCCGAGCACACCTTCAGCATGGCTGTCCTGGCGATGGTCATCGCGGATGCGCACCTCCCGCACCTCGACATGACGAAACTCCTGCGGATGGTTCTGCTGCACGACTTTGGCGAGATCGGCGCCGGAGATATCACGCCGGCAGACGGCGTGGCTGCCACGATCAAGCACGCGCGCGAACGGGAGTCGGTGGCGCAGGTGCTGGGCAAACTAAGCGTTGGGGCGGCTTATGTGGATTTGTGGGATGAATACGAGGCAGGCGTCACCCCCGAAGCGCGCTACGTCAAGCAAATTGATCGACTCGACATGGCGTTGCAGGCGGCCGTTTACCAGGCGCAAGGACTCGTCGATGCGAGTGAGTTCCTCGCGTCGGCGGCGCAGGCGCTGAGCGATCCAGGGCTGCAAGCCATCCTTGCGGAAATCCGGGTAATACTTTCGTAAGAACTTGTTTAGATATTCGTACGATTTGATCGCTATCCTCACCTCGACGGGTGATGTGCCCGCCAAAGGGAGAATAGAAATGATCGGTTCAAATCGTATGGTTCGTGTGTTGTCGGGTTCATTGATCAGTGTTGCAGTGGCATTGTCGTCGGTCGCGTTGAGCGCGGGGACAGTCGCAGCGACAGGCGCCGGTAGTCCGGGCGCGGTGTATGTGTTGACAAACACCAGCAGCAATAACGCCGTGGCGGTCTTCAATCGCGCAGCCGATGGGACGTTGACCGCTGCCGGGACCGTTGGCACGGGTGGTTCAGGCGCTGGCGGCGGATTGGGGTCGCAGGGGGCGCTCGCGTTCAGCGAAGATCATCGCTGGCTGTTTGCCGTCAATGCGGGCAGCAACGAGATCAGCGCTTTCTCGATTCAACCGAGTGGCCTGACCCTCGCAGGCAAGGCGGCTTCGGCTGGTGTGCGGCCCGTTAGTCTGACGGTGCATGACCATCGACTGTTCGTGCTGAATCAGGGCGATGCCGGCAACCCAGGCAACATCAGCGGATTCAAGATTGGCGACCATGGTGAGTTGTGGGGCGTCAACGGTTCGACCAAGCCATTGAGCTCGAACGCTGTTGGCAGCGCGATCGGCGCAGCGCAGGTCAGCTTCAGCCCGAATGGCGATTCTCTCGTGGTCACCGAGAAAGGCACGAGCAAGATCGATGTCTATGGGACGAACGGCGGTTCCGTGTGGGGACCGAATGTGTATAATTCCGCCGGCGCCGTGCCCTTTGGGTTTGCGTTCAGCCAGCGCGGCGCGCTGATTGTGTCGGAAGCCGCAACCAACTCTGTGTCCTCATACCGGCTCCACGATGGACAGCTATCGACTGTGACAGCTACCGCGCCGACCTTCCAACTGGCGCCGTGCTGGGTCGCCGTTACCGACAATGGCAAGTACGCCTACGCGGCGGATGCGCACAACGGGTTCATCACGGGCTATAAGGTTGCGAATGATGGCAGCCTGTCTATTCTCAATGCCAATGGCAACACGGCCAACCCCGGCGGCGTTCCACTCGACCTGGCATTCAGCAACAACAGCCAGTACCTGTATGCGCTCAATGGCGGTTCACACTCGCTGAACGCTTTCGCAGTGAATGGCGATGGCAGCCTGACAACGATTGTGTTGACCGGCATCAGCCTGCCTGCCAGCGCCGTCAGTGTGGCAGCGCGCTAAACACAGGTTTCGGTCAGACAGTGGGCGGACTTCAAACGAAGTCCGCCCTTTTTGCATCGCCCCTGTATTGTGATACTGTATGAGCCACAATGCTGAAATACTGCTTTTATAACGACTACTCGGAAGGCGCTCATCCGCGCATTCTCGAATTGCTTCAACAGACCAACAATGAACAGGAAATCGGTTACGGCGCGGATCGTCTGAGCGAGCGCGCGACCCAACTAATCCATCAGGCCTTAGGCAAACCCGACGCCGATGTGCACTTTGTCACAGGCGGCACGCAGGCAAATTTGATCGTGCTCGCGTCAATGCTGCGATCGCATGAATCGGTCATCGCAGCGCAGACCGGACATATCTTCGTTCACGAGGCGGGCGCGATTGAAGCGACCGGGCACCGCATCAGCATCGCATCGTCGGTTGACGGCAAGCTTACCCCCGAGAGCATCAAGGAGGCGCTTGATCAGCATACAGATGAGCACATGGTGAAACCCAGGGCTGTATTCATATCCAACGCAACCGAACTGGGCACGGTGTACACCCGGCGAGACTTGGAAAACATTCACGAATTCTGTCGCAGTCGCGATCTCTACCTGTACATGGATGGGGCGCGCCTGGGTGCTGCGCTCTGCAGCACCGCATCAGACGCACAGCTTCCAGATTTGTGTGATCTGGTTGATGTGTTCTACATCGGCGGCACCAAGAACGGCGCGCTGATTGGCGAGGCCATCGTCATCAATCACCCTGACCTGCGTCGCGATTTCCGCTATCACATCAAACAACGCGGCGCACTGCTCGCGAAGGGGCGCTTGATCGCGACGCAGTTCGTTGGCCTATTCACGGATGGATTATTCTTCGATCTTGCGCGGCACGCTGATGCCATGGCGGTGAAGCTTCAAAATGGCATCTCCACTCGCGGCTTCGGGTTTTATTCAAACTCAACGACCAACCTGATCTTCCCGATTCTGCCGGATCGGTTGATCCAGCAGTTGCTCACGCTATATGGTTTTCATGACTATGTCAGGGTGGATGCGACACACAGCGCCGTCCGGCTCGTGACATCGTGGGCGACGCCGGAATCACGCGTCGCCGAGTTCCTGCAGGACTTTACCGAGTTTACATGTTACTCATAAAGCTGCTCATTACGCCGCTGTTCATTGGTTTGACAACGGTTGCAGGCCGGCGTTGGGGCGCGCGCGTCAGCGGTATTCTCATCGGCTTACCATTGACCTCTGGACCAGTCTCTGTCTTCCTGACGATTCAATACGGGGCTGACTTTGCCCAACATGCCATCGTGGGGAATTTGGCGGGACTGATGTCGGTATCCATTTTCTGCATCGTTTATGCCCTCATATCAAAGCATGCGCGTTGGCCTGCGTGTGTAATCGTCGCCAGCGTGTCATTTCTTGCCGCCACGGCGGTCTGGAACGTCTTCGATTGGACTTTGATCGGCGCCTTGCTGGGATTCCTCATCGTGATCATCATCGCGACTCGCTTGATTCCTGAGGCGCGGACCGCGACAAGCGCGATAAAACCGCCTGCGTGGGACTTGCCGGCGCGTGTAGTAATCGCCACTGTGTTTGTGTTGGCAATTACGACTTTCGCAAGCCTGTTAGGGCCGCAACTCAGCGGCTTGTTAGTGCCATTTCCAGTATTTACGCTCGTGCTGGTCGCGTTTACGCATCATCAATCTGGGTCGGCAACCGCTGTCAGAATGTTGCGGAACGTGGTGTTAGGCACGTTGGCATCGGGGGCTTTTTTTGTCGTCACTGGCAGCGAATTAACCACTCTTGGACCTGTCCTGACATACTTCCTTTCGGCGATTGCGGCGATGGCTGTAAGCGGCGTTGTTCTTCTGGCCTCGCGACGCAGTTCCATGGACTTGCGCATCCGGAAATCCGAAGTGAATGCATAATTGCGCCATACAACAGTTTATTGTTCGACATATCCTGGTAATGTAAAGCAATGAAACGATCATCACAGGTCATGACGCAGAAGAACAAACGCAAGCCAGTTCGAAAACTCAACTGGTTGATCCCGATACTGGCTGCGATTGCGTTTTTCGTGATCGCGGGCGGCGGTTTCCTTTTTGCAGCCCATACGGAGGAGAACGACGCTTTCTGCGCCAGTTGCCACACTCAGCCTGAATCCACCTTCTATCAACGCGCGCAGGTGGCGGCGGTTGATCTGGCGTCATCGCATCACGCGAAGAACACGCCGGTGAAGTGCATCGACTGCCATTCGGCTCCGGGTCTGCCTGGAAGAGTCGATGCCGTGTCTCTCGGCGCTCGCGATGCGGTCAAGTGGATTACCGGCAGCGCCATACAGCCAGCGCCACAAACGGTTGCGATCAGCGATACGAATTGCCTGGTCTGTCATGCCGACACGCCGAAGTCACGCTCGTTTGACACCCATTTCCACACCTTCCTTACGCGTTGGCAGAAGGCTGATCCCAGAGCGGCGACGTGTGTCAGTTGCCACTCGGCGCACACAGCGGATGGCGACGCTACGATTGGATTTTTGCAGGAACAGCGCACCGTGCAACAGTGCCAGGCCTGCCACCGCGCACTCGGTGAGGGATAAAGTTACCGAGTTGGCGTATAACTGAGGTCATCATGAACAAGCCAACGCATACCCTGTCTGAACTTGACCGCTTTCTTGCCGTCATGGAGTACCAGCCTGTAGACCGCGTGCCAAACTGGGAGCTAGGCGTGTGGCCGCAGACGCGCGACCGCTGGGAATCCGAGGCGCTTGACACGATCCCCTATCACTGGGACTGGTTCACCGGTGAGGGAGCGCTCGATATGGATCCGCGCGAGTTCATTAAGTTCAACGGCAGCCTGATCCCTCCGTTCGAGGAAGAGACGGTGGCTGAGGACGAGCGCACACTCACGTTCCGCGACGGCATGGGGCGCACACGCATGGCTCTTAAGGAAGGCACGACGCGCGGAGGACGCATGTCGATGGATACTTACATCGACTTCCCGGTCAAAACGATGGATGACTGGAATGCGATCAAACCGCGTCTGCGTCCTTTCCAGGAGCGCTACGATCCGTACTGGTGGGTGTTTCGCGTGGACGGCTGGCGCAATCGCCGTCACCCGCTGATCTTCGGACAAAACTGCGCCACGCTGGGTTTCTACTGGTTTGCCCGCGATTTGCTGGGCACCGAGGCTCTGTCGTATGCCTTCTTTGACCAGGCTAATCTGGTGCATGACATCATGGAGTTTCATGCTGAGTTTCTGATTGAGGCGGCGCGCCCGATCCTTGAGAAAACGACGGTGGAGTACATCAACCTGAGCGAAGACCTGGCTTACAAGGGCGGCCCGTTGATCAGCCCGCGGTGCTATAAGGAGTTTATATATCCGCGCCTGAGGCGCGTGGTCGACTTTTATAAATCGCACGGCGTGCGCTATGTGTGCGTCGACAGCGATGGCAACCCCGAGACCATAATCCCCATGATGATGGATGCGGGTATCGACGTGATCTGGCCGCTTGAGCGTGCTTCAGATCAGGACCCGGTGCGTTTGCGCAAGAAGTTCGGGCGGTCGCTGAAGTTGTGGGGCGGGGTGGACAAACGCGAACTGGCGAAAGACCGCAGAGCCATCGATGAACACCTGTGCAGCTTTATCCCGTTGATCGAAGAAGGCGGGTTTATCCCTGCGGTCGACCACACGGTGCCGCCGGACGTGCCGCTTAAGAACTTCATGTACTACATGCTGCGCAAGAAGAATCTGCTTGAAGGGCGATTCTGACATCTAAAACCAGAAATCATCATCATTGCCCTTGGTCCTCCATATTTTTGTGATTCGTGTCGTTATCAGGAAATAAACAAATGCTGACTATTGACCTTGAAAAACCCGATCTATCCGTATTGTCTGGTCACCTGAAGATGGGCGGGACGAACCCCGCTGGCGTCGAGATCAACGCCAACAGCCGCTATCTGACGATGGGCGGCAAGCCGTGGTCGCCGGTGATGGGCGAGTTCCACTTCTCGCGTGTGCCGCTGGCCGACTGGGAGACCGAGCTGCGCAAGATGAAGGCGGGCGGCATCGACATCGCGGCGACTTATATCTTCTGGATTCACCACGAGGAAATCGAGGGGCAGTTCGACTGGAGTGACAACCGCAACCTGCGCCACTTCGTGGAACTGTGCGCCAAGGTGGGGCTGTATGCCTACCCGCGACTTGGGCCGTGGGCGCACGGCGAGTGCCGCAATGGGGGCTTCCCCGATTGGTTGCTGGCGAAGTGCGGCAGCGAAGTGCGCACGGATGCGCGGCTGTATCTGTCGTATGTGACGCGATTGTATGGCGAGATTGCCGCGCAACTGCAGGGGCTGTTGTGGAAGGACGGCGGGCCGATTGTCGGCGTCCAACTGGAGAACGAACTGATCAAGAACGCGCCGCACATTCTGACCCTGAAGACCCTGGCGCGCGAGGCCGGCATCGATGTGCCGCTCTACACGATGACGGGTTGGGGGCCGGCGGATGTCCCGCAGGACGAGGTGATCCCGGTCTTTGGCGGTTATCCCGATGCATTCTGGGATCTGCAAGCCACTGACTGGTCGCGCGAGAGCCGCAAGGCGTACTGCTTTTCGAGTCTACGCGACGACAACGCGATTGGCGCCGACCTGATCAAAGCGCAGGCGTTGGGCGATCTGTCGTACATGCAGCGCTATCCTTACGGCACCTGCGAGACAGGCGGCGGGATGCAGGTCGCGTACCGTCGCCGGCCCGAAGTCAGCACTGACGATATTGCCGCGGCGGCATACGCGAAGGTTGGCAATGGCAGCAACCTGCTGGGCTACTACATGTATCACGGCGGGGCGCATCCGATTGGCAAACTGACGACGATGCAGGAGTCGCAGGCGACTGGATACCCGAACGACCTGCCCGTTATCAACTACGATTTTCAGGCGCCGCTGGGCGAGTACGGACAGGTGCGCCCGTCGTTCCACGCCCTCCGCCAGTTGCATCTGTTCCTTGAAAGCTTTGGCAGCGACCTCGCGCCCATGCCGATGACCTTGCCCGAAGAGCAACCCAGCGGGCTGGACGATCTCGAAACACTCCGCTGGGCAGTGCGCAGCGACGGGCATGCTGGCTGGCTGTTCCTCAACAACCATCAGCGTGTGGAGAGCCTGCCGACGCATGCCGAGGCCCAGTTCCAACTGAACCTAAGCGACGAGATTCTCATGATCCCGCAGAACCCGGTTGTGCTGCTGTCGGGTGTGTATGGCATCTGGCCGGTGAATATGAATCTGGACGGCGCGGTGTTGAAGTATGGGACGATGCAACCCATCACGCGGTTGACGCACGATGGCGAAGGCATCTTCATCTTTGGCGCCACTACCGGGGTAGTGCCGGAATTTGCGTTTGAGGATGGCAGCGTCAAGTCGATCGAACCCGTTCTGAGTGGCTCCAACGGCCTGCCCGCTATGCGTCCTGGCACGAACTGTGCGATACGGATTGGCGTGGACGAGCACAAGACCGTGCAAATGGTGGTGCTTACGGCGGAACAGGCGCGCCAAGTGTACAAACTGACGTTGTGGGGTCGTGAGCATGTCGTTCTGTCCTCTGATCTGATCTATACCGATGGCGACACGTTGCAATTGCGCACGCGCGCTTCGGGACAAGTCTCGTTTGCGCTGTGCCCGGCGCCGGAACACGCGCTGACTGTGGACGGTGTGCCAATCCCGGCACAGCAGGATGGCATCTTCACGCGTTATACGCTGACGATTCCAGAGCGCAAGGTTGAGGTGAACGTAGAACAGGTGCAACCCGCTGGCCTGGCGCAGCCGATTGTTTCGAAGGAGTGGGGCGCGATTGTGCCGCCCGACTCAGCCTTTGATGCTGCTGAGGTGTGGCAGGTGCGCTTGTCCACGAGCGCCCTGACAGATGTGGCTGAGATATACCTGCGCGTGAGCTATGTGGGCGATATCGGTCGCGCTTACATCGGCGACCGGTTGATCGATGACGACTTCTTCTTCGGGCGGACGTGGGAGATCGGGTTGAAACGTTTCGCTGCCGACCTCGGCAATCAACCGATCACGCTCAAGCTGCTGCCGTTGCGTCGCGATGCGCCGGTGTATATCTCGCCGGATCGCCGCCCCGATTTCAGCGAGTGCGAGCAGATCGTGCACGTCGGGCGCATCAGCGCTGAAGTGGAGTACGCTATCGAGGTTAGACAGGAATAAGACACGCCGGAGTGACATGAACCAGAACGAACGGGGACAGTTACAGGCGCTTGCAACGCGCTGGATGGAGCTCGCTGCACAGCCGATCATGGCGGAACGCAAACGCCAGTGGACGGCGTTGCATGACCTGCAAGGTGAACGACCGATGGTGCTGTTCGAGACGGCGTTGCTTGAAAACTACGTCGCGCCGGCGGAACTGGTTTGTGAGGACGCGACCTTGCGCGGCGTGGAATTGCAATTGCGTCGCACGATTCGACACGCCGAAGAGGTGGGCGACGATATCGTCGTCCCGCCATTCTTCCGGGTGTGCTGGGATATTGACTGGCCCGACTATGGCGTGCAGCTTCGCGCCGATCACGCCGTGGATGGGCAGGGCGGTGAGATCGGCTATATCTACAACCACCCGATCAAGACGCCGGCGGATGTCGAGAGGCTCAGGCCGCGCAACTGGCATGTCAACCGTGAGTCGACCCGCCAGCGCTACGAGCAACTGCTCGACATCTTCGGCGATATTCTCCCCGTTGTGCTGCACGGCACCGGAGGTCTCTTCATCGGGCTGACGCAGGACCTGTTCAAGTTGATCGGTAATGACAACCTGCTGGCGTGGACGTATGATGAACCGGATGCGCTACACGCGGTGATGCGTTACCTATGCAACGACCGGCTGGCTTACTTCGACTGGCTGGAGCGCGAAGGGTTGCTGGGATTGAACCACACCGGTTGGGAACTGGTCGGTTCGGGCAGTCCCGGACTGACGACTGGTCTGCCGCAATCCGATTATGCCGGCGCGACGCGCCTGCGCGATGTGTGGGTGTGGATGGAGTCGCAGGAGACGACGATGATATCGCCGCGCATGTTTGCGAGCTTCTTCCTGCCTTACATGGCCGAGGTGACTGCCCGTTTTGGCCTGATCTATTACGGGTGTTGTGAGCCGGTGCACGATCGCTGGGATACCATCATCGCGCAGATACCGCATATTCGCAGTGTCTCCATCTCGCCGTGGTGTGATCAACGCCAGATGGCGGCGAAGTTGGGTCGCAACACTGTGTTCTCGCGCAAGCCGCGCCCGTGGCCGATCAGCGAAACCGTTCCTGACTGGGACGCATTGCGCAAAGACACCGATGATACGCTCGCGGCTGCGCGCGACTGCAACCTGGAATTTATCTACCGCGATGTCTACCGGATTGCGGATCATGAGCGCCTGAAGACATGGACCGACATGGTGAGATCACGAGTCGGAGCATAAACTGGCGGTACACTTGCACCTCATATGAAACTCACACCCCTCGATATCACGTCCGCCTCGCGCTTTCCGTTCGACCTGTCCGAAGCGCTGGATCGCGGTCACGACAAACGCGGTGATGAAGCCTGGCTTGCCGCGCGACTGACC
>CAIXPS010000282.1 GCA_903921365.1 uncultured bacterium
CCGCCTTGTGGTATTGGAAGTGCATGTAGTGTCAACACCGATTGCTCTAGTGGACACTGCACGAACCACCTCTGCACAGTTTCCCTCCTTCGCGCCAACATAACTGCAGAGTCTATGCTATCGGTGAAAATTGGCTCACTCCCGGCTGGTAAATCGATCACCCTCCTGTTCGATGTGGTTATCCACGCGCCGCTGTTAGTTGGCGCAACCAGGGTGTCCAACCAGGGCGAAGTGTCTGGGTCGAACTTCGCGAGCGTGCTCACCGACGATCCCAGCATTCCGGGCGTAAATGACCCGACGGTCACCGATATCAACCTTCTAAAGGTGTACTTGCCGATTATTCGACGGTAAGCCTTCCGCACGTGCGACGAATTGTCATGCCGGTCAGACTCTACGGCATGACAGAAGTCTCCGCGAATGAATTCGCGGCTGACATAGCAAAACGCGCTGAAGCGCGTTCAGGAACGCTCTCCCTTTTAACCGGCTTTGAGCCGGTTTTTGGCTTGGCATGTCAGGTGGCTGTGAGTATAATGAGCACATAACGCGCTTTGGAATGCGCGTGTCCGCCGATTGTGTCTGTCACATTCCTACGGAATGCCTAAATCCAGTGGCCTCTGGCGACGGATTTGTCAATTTGTCGCGACCTGTGAGGCCGATGCATTGCCAGCGCTATAAATCAACGCTTGACACTGAACTAACAACGGAGAACGATGATGAGTCCGCAGTGTTCTCGGAAGGACGCCGGGAGGTTCCCGCGCGCGTTCGCCAGTGTGTTGCTCGTCGCCTTATACATCCCGCTCTCGCCTGTCGGGGTCGTTAATCACGCATCTGGCGCGCCTGACGCGCCGGCGGTCCCGGTGATCGTCGCAGTTCAGCGAGCCAGTTTGCAAGTCGATCGCAATAGCAATGGGTTGGCTGACCCAGGCGATACCCTGCGCTATACCGTCACGATCAGCAACAATGGCGTCACAGATGCGATCGACACTGACTTCGTGGAGACGCTCGATTCCAATACCATCCTGACGACCGATTCGCCCAAGGTATCACCGCTGGCGACTGGCGATGCCTACGTCGTGACGCAGACGCAACTGACGCACATCGATGCGCCCGGATTGCTGAGTAACGACGATGGCATCCCCCCGCCGTGGGCTCTGGCTTTCAGCGGCCCGACCAGCCATGGCAATGTGAGTATCAGCGCCGATGGGAGCTTCACTTATACGCCCACACCGGGTTATAACGGCCCGGATGGCTTCGTCTACACGGTGACAAATGGCATAGGCTACGACACCGCCGGGGTGAGTCTGACCGTCGATGTAATCCCTGCCGTTGTCAGCACGTTGCCGGCAGATGGCGCAATCGCCGTCTCAGCCAGCAGCGTTGTGATTACGTTCAACCAGATGGTGTCGGCAACTGCATCTGCCTTTGCGATGGAATGTCCAGTTGGCACACCGGTGGCGCTTAATGCCGTCCCCGTGCTGCCAGGCAATGCGAGCGTTTTCGCACTCGCGCCACAGGCAAGCCTTGTGCCAGGTGTTATCTGCCAGACGACTGTGGCAGCCTCGCAAGTTCGGCAGGCGGCAGGCGGCAGCGGTCGCGCGATGACCGCCAACTATGTGTTCACGTTTCACATCCCGAGTTGTTCGGACGGCGTCAAGAATGGCAGCGAGACCGATATCGACTGTGGCGGCGTTTGCGGGGGCTGCGGTGATGGGAAAATATGCGCAGCGGCGGCAGATTGCCACAGTCTTGTGTGTGCGGGCGGCCATTGCTCAGCAGCATCGTGCACCGATGGGGTGAAGAATGGCAACGAGGCCGATGTCGACTGCGGTGGCAGTTGCCCGCGTTGCGCTGATGGGAAAACGTGCTCAGTCGGCACAGATTGCCAGAGCCTTGTGTGTACGAGCGGCCATTGCTCTGCAGCATAGTGCACCGATCGGGTGAAGAATGGCAGCGAGGCCGATGTCGACTGTGGCGGTGTCTGCCCGCGTTGCGCTGATGGGAAAACGTGCTCAGTCGGCACAGATTGCCAGAGCC
>CAIXPS010000283.1 GCA_903921365.1 uncultured bacterium
ATCCAAGATGATTGGCAAAATGCGACAGTATTAAGTCAACAGAAATGCTTGCACCTTGATAACGAACATTGTCATTTACCATGAACATCGGCGCGCCAGGCCTTAGTACTCTCGCACATTCCGAGATCACGCATGCCATCTCATAGAAATATCCTTTGACCATGCGAGGGATGCCATCATTATTAAGGGACCCATTCTGCTTCTCTTCCTCAAGATATGCTATGACTCGCTGCAATAGTTCTGTGTTATCTACAACGTCAATCGCTCTTTGCCAGCCAGGGTTAATTGCAACCAGGTTTTTTGCTTTATTTTCTACAGTGCAACTTAACATATTCTGCCGCAGTTCAATGAATCTCGTTTCCGTTGCACCGAGTAAAGCTAGCTCCAAGGCGTAAGTACGGGTATAGTCATATCGATTGCAATAGGGTGGAGATGTCATCACTGCACTGTACTGGTTGGGTGAGAGTGACGGCATTATTTCCAGGCATGACCCCGGGTGCACATGAATGAGGCCGGGAGGTTGAACCTGTTGTGTCAACAGGGGATATTGTTGAGTATCGCCCAGAATCTCGTCGAATTTGCTAATAATTGCTGCTCTGAAGTCAGAGATTGGGCCTTTATTAAAAGGTATTTTCCCAACTTTGCGCCCAGCACGAGCGTCCCACCTAAGATATTGCCCATCTTTGCGAGTGAAACTCACACTCTCAAGGATGCATAATAATGCAAATCTAAGGACTTTCTGGCAGGGAAGTGGTTCTTGTTTCAGGGCGGAAACATAGAGTTCAATCGCTCTCTTTGTAGCTGGCGGATAAGCACCTCGTGTGATCTTGACTTCATGTAGAGTCTTATCCGGCTCAGTCGTTTCCCATGGCCTGGTATCACGCCATCGTTGAATTGCTTTGAGACACTCGACTGTATATTCGCCCTGCAGGAGTTGACGGGCAGCGATAATCTCCTGGCCGATAGGTAATAGCTCTATACCTTCTGAATTGAAACCTAACATTGCGGATGCGAATAGTGTAGTCCCACTACCCGCAAAAGGATCCAGAACAGGTCCATCAACGACGTTTCCAGAAGCAAACAGATACTCGACCAAAGCATCTGAAAACGCTTCTTTGAATTTGAACCAGCGCGATATGGCGCGTGCCTTACTGGTTTGAAAACTAACCAACTGTCTTGATAAGGCTTCATTGACTGCCATTGACTCTGTAAAGGAAAGTGTCAGCGCGTCATCCAGCCTCCCAATTTCTTCCAATCGCGTTCTGTTAGCTGCGTTGAAGTTAGTAGTTTCAAACTCGCGTTGTTGGGATAGTTCAGCTTGATTAAATAACGGATAGGTCATTGTGCACATGATACTTTAGGTTATCGATCATCACACGATTACTACGCGTATTCTGCCGCATCCCTCGCCAACCGGACGAACTCCGTTCGTGACCGCGTGCCGCGGCTCAGCGAGGTGAGTAGCGCGAGCAGGCGTTTGCCATCCACTCCAGCGTCGGATTGCGCGAGCTCGGCGACGAAGACGTCGTCGGGCAGGATGGGGTCGATGCGATAAGGCTTGCCGAGGCGCTGCTTCAGCGAGTGGTTGTAACGCTGCAGTGTCGCGTTCTGTTGACCGGCGGCGCGCGCGAGGTTGGCCATCGCCACCACATACTCGCTGGGGATGCGGCGGATGCGTAGTTCGGGCGGGACGAAGATGCGCCCCAAACGGCGCCCCGTCCAGAGAATGTAGGCGGCGAGGAGTAATAACGCGAGCAGCGTTCCCTGACCGGCGGGCGCGCTCACCAGCCACGAGGTGATTGATGTGGCCTGCCGCGAACCGTGCTGGTATTCGTCGAAGCCAATCGTGCTGCCGCCAGCCACCGTTCCCAGCAGGCTGAGCACCAGCCGCGCGTTGTTGTCTTCGTCAAGACCTTCGTTGCTGAACGCATATGGGCTGGCAAACGCAATGACGCGCCCATCGCCCTGGTAGCGCGATACAGCGACCACGCGGCCATCCAGCGTCGCGAGCACTGTCGCGTCATTCGGCGCTTCCAGTTCGTTGCTGCCACGGATGCTGAAGCTGCTCAACACCGCGTCCGAGTCGAGTTGTCCCACGATGTCCACGGTCTGCGGCGTATTACTGGCTGAGAATTTCCCTGAGGTTGTCGCTGTGATGCCGAATGCCGCAAGCGCAGTGAAGTCCCCGCGCGATGTCTGCGGAGCGCCGCGCCGGGTGATCGGGTAATCGACGTTGCTCTGCACTGCCACCACCAGCGTGCCGCCGCTGTGCACCCAGCGCATCAGTTCTTTGGTGTCCGACTCGCCCAGCGCGTAGACCGAGCTGGGTTGCAGCATAAACAATAGCTCGACGCTGTCGGGGATTTTGTAGGGGCGACTCTCAACCATGCGCGTGGGATAGCCAAGTGTTTCCACCCAGCGCGCCAGCGCCCAGCCGCCCGTGACGCCATACGCGCGCGCGCTGAGCGGCGGGCCGTCGGGCGCATTCAGTTGCAGCGCCAGTGATGCCACTGACGCGATCGAGATCAACACCAGCGCCCCAAGCAGAATCGCCCAATCTGGAAGAGGAGAAGAGAGATTTGAGAATAGCGATTGGACATTAGACGCGCGCGCGCCAGGGCGTGGTGTTGCTGCGTGTGCGTGTGCAACCGCATTACTCTCCGATCTCTGTTCGCTCAATTCCTAACCTCCAATCTCCAATCTCTAATCTCTCTTCTCCAGTCCCTCTGCCTCAGCCATTAACGTTTTTACGTTGATCTCGAAGGCATCGTAACCCGCTCGTGTGATGGGGCGGTAGCCGTACCAGACGTCGTCGAAGGTCTCGACGACCGGGCGCAGCGCCGTAGCAAGCGGCGGCTTGAGCGCCACCTCGCGCACATATTCGCGGTTGGTCAGTGCGCGGTCATAGCGCAACGCGCCGATCTCATCGAGCTTGAGCAGCGATGCGAGATACAGCAGGCGCAATGCCAGTCGGAAGTCCTGCAGGTCGGATGCCTCTTGCGCGCGCACGATCGCCTCGCCAGACGTAGCCACATCCAACCCGTCTTTCCGCGCGCCTTTTGTTCTGTCGCGCAACTTGGCGCGCGAGGCGAAGTAGCGGATGAAGAACGGCGCGACCAGGATAAGGAGGACGATGAGCAGCAGCCCACCGATCCCAAGCAACAGATACGGCAGGAACGGCAGGTTGATCGCAGGCAGGTCGGGCGTGTTAATTCTTGGCAACTGCGGCGCTGTGTCGCGGTGTTGCAGGTCTGGATTCGCGAGGATGTCGCGGCGCACCTGCAGCGGGTCGGGCGTGGCAGGAACCAGTAGCGCGGCTGGGCTGAGGATGTCCGCGTAAACGCGCGCGGGCATCGTCAGCACAAGCGACGTAAATAGAATCACAAGTGTAAACAAACTTGCGACAATAGCGATGCATTTTCGAATGAGCAAACCTGCCACAACATGGATGATTATATGTGCGAGTTGGTGTTTAAGTCTTATAATCCTGTGCATGTTTACACGGGAAGATACTTGTCAAATGATTACACCCGGCGTTGTGATGTTCATAGGAGAGTGTTAAATGTCAACCACTACTGCCCAATCCGCGAGTGATAAGACCGAAGGGTCTGCTCCAGCCAAACCGGCTTTTGTGAAAGGACTTGCCGGCGTCGTGGCGGTGCAGACGGCCATCAGCTCTGTTGATGGGCCCACGAGCACGCTGCTTTATCGTGGCGTCAGCATCCACGAACTGGCCGAACGCGCGCTGTATGAGGAAGTGGCCTATATGCTGCTATACGGGCGGCTGCCCAACGCAGCGGAGCTGGCTGACTTCAATTTCAGGCTTGTTGCCAACCGCTGGCTGCCCGCGCCAATGTACGATCTGTTGCGCCAGTTGCCGCGCGACACCGTTCCAATGGAAGTGCTGCGCAGCAGCGTCTCGGCGCTCGCATTCTTTGATCCCGAAATCGAGGATGTCAGCCCTGAGGCCACGCAACGTAAAGCCATACGCCTGATCGCCCAGTTGCCGATCATTTGCGCCGCGTATCATCGCATTCGCAACGGCCTGGAGCCGATCGTCGCGAATCCGCGCCTGTCGCATGCCGCGAACGCGTTGTATATGCTTAGCGGCACTGAGCCTGACAAGGACTTCGTGGCCGCGCTGAATGCGTACTACGTGTTGCTTGCCGATCACGGCATGAACGCCAGCACCTTCACTGCTCGCGTTGTTGCGAGCACACAGGCCGACCTGCACTCTGCCGTCACCTCAGCGCTGGCCGCGCTGAAGGGTTCTCTGCACGGCGGCGCAAACGAGGCTACGATGCTGGCGCTGATTGAGATTGGCGAAGTGGATAACGTCGACACATGGGTTGATGAAGCGTTCGCCAGCCATCGCAAGATCATGGGCTTCGGTCACCGCATTTATAAGAACATGGACCCGCGCGCGCGCCATTTGAACTATTGGGCGGAGAAACTCGGGCGCAAGGTGAACCAACCGAAATATTACGAGATGTCGCTCAAGATGGCGCTGTCGATCCTGCGCCACCGCGAGTTGTATCCCAACGTGGATTTCTACAGCGCCTCGATGCTGTACAACCTTGGCATTCCGATCGACCTGTTCACGCCAATGTTCGCGTGTTCGCGCGTGGCTGGCTGGAGCGCGCACGTTGTGGAGCAGTATGCTGACAATGCGCTGATTCGGCCGCAGTCCGAATACGTCGGCCCGCGCGATATGCACTACAACCCAATCGCCGAACGCTGATGTCCAGTGCTATCGTCCTGCCAATCGAGACGCGCCTGCGCCGCATGCTCGCTGAGCAACTGGTGTGCGTGATTCGCGCTACCAGCAGCGAACGCGCAGTGAACGCTGCGCAGGCGTTACTGCGCGCCGGCGCTAAGACGATCGAAGTGACGATGACCGTTCCGGGGGCGGTTGAGGCCATCAAGGCGCTGGCTTCGACCGTGCCCGCCGATGTGATGATCGGGGCGGGCACGGTGATGAGCGGTTATGACGCGCGCCAGTGCATCGACGCCGGCGCGCAGTTCATCGTCTCGCCGATCTGTGAGATCGACTTAATCCGCCCGTGTCGCGATACAGGTGTGGTTGCGATCCCCGCTGGGTTAACCGCCACTGAGATCGTGCTCGCTTACCGTATGGGCGCGCATGTCGTCAAGATATTTCCCGCCGGCAGCGTGGGCGGGCCGGCCTACGTGCGCGCATTGCGCGGCCCGCTGCCCGACATCCCATTCTGGGTGAGCGGAATGGTGGCGGCGCGTGAAGCACCGGAGTATTTCCGCGCCGGCGTGCAACTCGTCGGGTTGAACTTCGCCGAGTTGCTGCCCCATGCGCTTGTCGATGCCGGCGATTGGGACGGCGTGGCTGCGCATGCCCGCACCGTTCTGCTGGCCGCGCGCGGCCAACGCGAGGCCTGAACCCCTAACGTTCGCGTCAACCAGCGCAAGCGACTGCGCTGATTGACGCGTTCGGCAAGTGCGTAACAGAGCAAATGGCAGGCAACCCTGCGAGGGGTGACCTTTAGGCGTCATTGTGCGCAAGTCCAACCCTCGCAGGGGAGACTGCTTTTCCGGGCGGATTCACCGGTGGTCAGTCGGTGGTGCAACGGTGTCTAAACAACCGGAAGGTGATGGCGATCGGGGCTAAAATAGTCATGTCGTTAATGACAGGCTAAGTTCGAAGAGTATCCTTCACGTTAGAAATGAAAACACCTGCTCGTATTGGTCTTGTTTTATTTGGTGTTGCACTTGTCGCCGTGTTCGTGGTCATCGGGGGCATAGTTGCGTTCCAGGTCTCGTATTCCGGCCGCGCGCTGCCGGGTGTGCACCTTCAGGGCGTGGATGTGTCTGGCATGCAGCCCGAGGAAATCTTCCGCATCGCGCAGACCAAGGCCGCCTATTTTCGCAGCCCGGCGTTGACGCTACACGTGCCTGAAAAAACCGTGGCGTTGCGGCCAGCGGATTTTGGCGCCGGACTGGATCCCGCGGCAACGACGCAACGCGTGCTTGCAGTGGGTCGCGGCGGTGATTTGTTATCGCTCCTCAGCGATCAGTTGCACATTTGGTGGGGCGGTGTGGAAATCGCGCCAGTGGTTGTCGTAGATGACCAGAAAGCGCGCACTGTGCTGGATCGTCTCGCGGCAGACGCACAACGCGCGCCGCAAAATGCAGCGGTTGCCTATGACCCCGCGCGCGGCGGCGTGATCGAAACGCCCGCCCAGTCTGGCGTGGTGCTGGATGTCGCGACCTCGTTCGCGCTGATCCAGACAGCCATCAGCGCCGGCAAAAGCGTGGACCTTACTCTGCCAGTGAACGCGGTGACGCCGGATATCACGAGCGCCGCCAAAGCCGCCGAGGCTGCGCGCGCGCTGTTCAGCCAGGACGTAGTGATCATGCTTCCCAAGTGGGATGATGCCGACAAGCCGCTTCCGGCTGTGGAAGCGTTCCGCATCCGCAGCGCCGATCTGCCCATGTTCGTGGGTATCACGCAGCAGGTGGTGAACGGCGAGGTGCAGCTGAAGACGGTGATGCATCCAGAGAAGATTGCCGCCATGCTTGAGAAGCTCGCGCCAGCCGTCCAGCGCGACGTGCAGGATGCGCGCTTCACCTTTGACGAATCGGCCGGCGAGTTGCAATCCATTCTGCCATCGCAGGCCGGGCGCACGCTCAACGTGAGCGGAACGCTCGATGCGATTGCAGCGGCGTTGAATGGCGCCCAGCGCCAGGTGGGGTTGGTCGTTGACACGGTGCAGCCGGTGGTTAGCTCTGACGCGACCGCTGCAAAACTGGGCATCACACACCTGATCACACAGGCAACGACGTACTTCAAAGGATCCAGCGCTGCGCGCATGACCAATGTCAAGGTGGCGGCGTCGCGCTTTAACGGCGTGGTCGTTGCCCCGCATGAGACATTCTCGTTTGATAAGTATCTTGGCGATGTGTCGACCAAAGATGGCTTTGAGGAAGGGCTGGTCATCGTTGGCGACCGCACGATCAAGGGTGTGGGCGGCGGCGTGTGCCAGGTCTCGACGACCGCTTACCAGGCCGCCCTGCGCGCGGGTTTCCCGATTGTCGAGCGCTACCCGCACGGCTATCGCGTCGGTTACTACGAAGTCGGGATGGGGCCGGGGTTCGACGCGACGGTGTTCTCGCCGGAAGTCGACCTGAAGTTTGTTAACGATACCGACGCCTATATGTTGATCCAGACGTTCTTTAACCAGGCGGCGGCCACACTCACTTTCAAATACTACGGCACGCCTGATAACCGCGTGGTGACGTTCACCGCGCCCGTGATTACGGAAAAAATCGCGCCGGGCCCCGACATTTACGAGAAAGCGACTGATGGCTCTGTCGCGGCTGGAAAAGTCATAAAGGTGGACTATGCCGTGACTGGCGCGAAGATCGTAGCCGGGCGCACGGTCACCCGCGACGGAGAGGTGCTCATCGACGAAAAGCTTGTGAGCAAGTACGTTCCGTGGCAGAACGTGTTCCGCTTTGGCGAGGGTTTCACGCCGCCGGCGGGGGCGATTGTTCGATAGGATCGCGAAGTGCGATAATCCCGATATCATGAGCAAAGCCACCCATCTCGATCTTCCTATTCGCTTCGGAACCGTCGGCTCGCCAGCCAGTTCACCCGCCAACAAAGGCAGCATTGGCGGCATCATGCGCATGCGCGAACTCAACCTGAGCGCGCTGGAACTGGCGTGGGTGCAGAGCGTGCGCGTCAGCGATGAAACCTGCGCCGCGATTAAGGCCGCCGGCGAGGAATACAACATCGCGCTCAGCGTGCATGCGCCGTACTACATCAACCTGAACGCCGAGACAGAGGAGATGTGGCAGGCCGGGCGCGAACGGCTGCTGGCCGCCGCGCGGGCGGGCTCCAAGGCTGGCGCGACCGATATCATCTTCCATCCCGGCTCGTATATGAAGAAGCTGCCTACGGAAGCCTTTGCAATTGCGACGGTGCGATTGCGCGAGGTGGCGGCAACGGTGCAGAAGGAAAAGCTGGGCGTGACGCTGCGGCCCGAGACGATGGGCAAGAGCGCCAGCCTGGGGACGCTTGAAGATGCGGTCTTGTGGAGCAAGGAATTCGAGAACGTGCTGCCCTGCGTCGATTTTGCGCATCTGCACGCGCGCGCCGGCGACGGCACCTTCAACACCTATGCCGAATTCACCGAGGCGTTGAACACGGTCAAGGCCGGGTTGGGTGAGCGCGGCATTAAGCATATGCACATCCACTTCAGCGGCATCGCCTATACGGCCAAGGGCGAGAAGAACCACCTCAATCTTGCGGACGCCGATATCAATTACAAAGACCTGTTCAAGGCGCTGGCTGATGCTGGCGCAGCCGGGCGGGTGCTGAGCGAGACGCCCAATATGGAAGAGGACGCGGTGTTGATGCAGAGCACGTACCAGCGCAGCCACAAGAAAGCGATAAAGTGAAGCGGGGCATCAGAACTCACGCTAATCCAGCTGTTCAATCTCGATGCGTTTCAGCACCGATGTCCCACGGTCGGCGTAGTTTAAGCTGCCGTCGGGGTAGGTGGTTTCGACCTTGAATGGCCCGCTCCATGTATTTGTCGCAACATCATAGGTCACTTCGCTCACGACTTTGAGGCTCCCGGCGTAGGCGCCTTGTTTGTCGCCGTAAAGACCCAGAAAAGTAAACGCCACGCTGCCGTCGTCGCGGCTTGTCCAGACGCCGTGATATGTGCTCAGGTCGCTATTCGGCGTTTCGCTCGCAATCAGCACGCCGCCATCCAGAAACGATACCAGCGACTGCAACGTGCCGCCCTGCGATGACTGGGTCGTCGCGACCCACGAGCCAACTGGTGAAATCAACTGTGCCATCACGCGCCTCCTGATAAACTAAAAAAGAGAGCGGCCGCCACGACCGCTCTTATCTGACAACGCCGCTATGATAACCGAATCATTGCCCGAACTGCACCTCGGCGCTCATGCCGGCGCGCAATCCCGGCGGCGGCGTATTGAAGGTGATAGTGGTTTTGTAGACCACGTCGCCGCCCAGCGTGTCGGCGCCTGGCGCAATGGCGGCAACCTTGCCAGCGAAGGATTGTCCCAGCGCCTTGACGAGCACCATGACTGGCTGCCCGACAGCGACCTGCGGCACATCGCGTTCGCTCAGGTCAGTGGTGTTGACGCGCAGGTGGGCGGTATCGGCGATGATGAGCGCCGTCACACCTGGCAGGACGGTCTCACCCGGCTGGATCGCGCGGCTCATCACAGTGCCGTCGAATGGGGCCAGCAGCGTGTACTTTGCCAGTTGCGCCTGTAGCGCTGCAAGACTCGCCTTCGCCGCGTCAACCTGCGCCTTCGCCGCGTCGAGTTGTTGCGCGCGCGGGGCAGCCTTGAGGCCATCCAGCGCCGCCTGAGCCTGATCGATCTGCGCCTGAGCCTGTGCGATGTCAAAGTCGCGCGCGGGGCTGACTGCCGCGTCCAACCCTGCGCGGGCAGACTGCACCTGTTGATAGGCTGCCGAAATGCCGGCTGCGTCGGGCTGTTGCGAGGCAAGGTCATAGGCGCTCTTTGCGGCGGCGAAGTTGTTTGTCGCCAGTTGCAGCGCCAGCGCCGCCGGGCTTGCGCCGATGGCGGCTGGATTCTGCCGGTAGGCAGCATCGTAGGCGGCCTGTGCCTGTTGCAACGCTGCCTCGGCGTTGCGGTAGACGGCTTCCGCGGCGGCATAGGTTACAGGCAGCGGCCCGGCTTTCAGCTTGGTATAGGCGTCGGTCGCAGCCGTCAATGCGGCCTGTGCTGCGGCGACGGACGATGACCGCGCTCCTGCGACGGTTCGGCTGTAGTTGGCAGTCGCCGCCAGTATGGCTGCATTCGCCTGGCGCACCTGGGCGTCTGTCGGGCCGGCGCTCAGCAAATCGAGCGCGGCCTGCGCCGCCGTCGCTGCGGCCTGCGCCTGTTTGATCTGCGACTGCAACGCGGCGTTATCGAGTTGCGCCAGCGCCTGCCCGGCTTTCACCGAGTCGCCGGCAGCGACATTCACCGTCGTGACGAGCTCCGCCACGGTGAAAGCCAGCTTCGCCTGTTGTGCCGGAACGACAACCCCCGACGCGGTCACCAATCCGCCCGTTGCACTCGCGGGTTGCGTCGCTCGCACAGCGGGCGCGGTCTTGCTGTCGAGCACCACTGTCGGCAGCGGTTGTTGCGACGCCGAGTTACAGCCTGCCACCGCGATCAGCAGCGCCACGGCCACAATGGGCCAATGAAACTTGCGCATGACTTACGCTCCTGGTGTGACTTGCCCGTCGGCAATCAGTCCATCGCGCAACGTGACGACGCGCCGGGCGTAGCTGATGACGCGCGGGTCGTGCGTGGCGAACACAAATGTGACACCGGTCGCTTTGTTCAACCGCACCATCGTCTCCATCACCACTTTACCGTTGGGAGTGTCGAGGTTGGCGGTCGGTTCGTCGGCCAGCAGCAATGCCGGCTTCGAGGCCAGCGCGCGCACAATCGCCACGCGTTGCTGTTGCCCGCCGCTCAACTGGTCGGGGCGATGGTGCGCGTGATCCTTCAGATCGACAATGTCGAGCAACTCCATCACGCGGTTCCGCCGCTCTGTGCCGTTCACCCCCGCGAGCAGCAACGGCATCTCAATGTTCTCGTACGCCGTCAGTGTGGGGATGAGCGCAAAAAACTGGAACACAAACCCGATCGAGGCGCGGCGCATGTCGGCGCGCTGGTTGCGGTTCAAGGTGCTCACGTCCTTGCCGTTGATCGTCACATGCCCACTCGTCGGTTGATCGAGGCAGCCGATCAACTGCAACAGCGTCGTCTTGCCCGAACCACTCGGCCCGACCAGCGCCGTGAACTCGCCATTCTCGATCGTCAGACTCACTCCGCGCAATGCCTGCGTCTCGGTGTTGCCTACCTTGTAGGTGCGCGTCACATTTTCAACTTTTACTACTTCCATGAATCACTCCAATCTCAATTCTCTAATCTCAAATCTCTCTTCTCTATCCCCGTCCGCCGTGCAATGCCTCCACCGGCTCCATGCGCGACGCCAGGGTGGCGGGGTAGAGCGAGGCGATGAGGCTGATGATCAACGTGAGCGCGGTTAACATGACCGTGTCGCTGAGGGTCAAGTGTGCGTGGATCGTGTCGCTGATCAGCAGACCAGTCGCGCCGATATTGCCAATGTGGAAGCCGAACACCGTCGCCCATAGCACCATCAACCCGCCCAGCACCAGCCCGATGACGATTCCGCCGATCGTCAGGAAACCCGACTCGACAAGGAACATCGTCATGATCCGGCTGCTGCGCATGCCAATCGCCGACAGGACGCCTATTTCGCGCGTGCGTTCGAACACTGCCATCACCAGCGTGTTCACGATGACCGTCGCGGTGATTGCCAATACGATCAGATACAACACGTACATGAACCCGTTTGCAAGTTGTTCGGTCTGCACGGCAACGTCGTTGAGCTGCAGCCAGGTCTTGACGTCGTATTGATTCGATGTCAATGCGGCGGCGACAGCGCCCGTCTGTTCTTTGTCTTTTAACAGGATGAACAGGATGCTCGCGTGGTTATCCGCGCGCGTGATCGCCTGCGCTTTTGCGAGCGGCATCAACACCGTATTTTCGTCGAAGCCCGGTGTATTCGTGTTGAACACGCCGCGGATGACGAAGGCTTGTTGATCAACGTCTCCGTTGGACGTATTCACCAGCAGCGTAAGACTGTCACCCGTCTTGAGGGCGATCTTATCGGCCAGCGTCTGGCCAATCAGCACGCCTTCACGATCATCCGGCGCAAGAAATGCGCCAACAAGCCCTTTGCGGAATGGGTCATTTGCGGGTGACGCCGGGTCGATGCCGACGATCCGCAGGCCGACCGAGCGGTCGCCGACCGCCGCGATACCGCTGGCGAACAACCGTGGCGTCACGACCGCAACTGGCGGCAACTGCCCGATCCTGGCAGCCAGATCGCCTGGATTCTCCACCAGATCCTCGAAGGCCAGGCTGGTCTTGTCTTCGGTATACGTCTTTGAGCGCACCTGGAGGTGGCCGCTTTGCAGGGTAATAGCGGAATTTAATGCCCCTTCCATCTCGCCATTGACCACGCCGGCCATCAGCAGCAGCAATGCCAGACCGATCCCCAACGCAAGCGCCGAGAACAGCGAGCGGCGGCGGTTGCGACCGAGATCGCGCAACGCCATTGTGAGTAGTTGCTTCATGAGTTTTCCTTAGACGTAATGCAGCGACTTGGCTGGCTCGTTCTGCGCCGCCTCGCGGGCGGGATAGAACGCAGCCAGGACGGCGATGATGATCACGGTGATGGCGCGTTGCGGCAGCTTTTCAAGCCCAAGCGTCGAATACACTTTCCCCGAGATCAGCGCGGTGTACTCAGTCATCGAGGCAAACTTGCTGTAGTCGAGGCCTGTTGAGCCTAATATGCCGTTGAATAACAGGCCAAGCGCGACGCCAAAGGCCACGCCAACCAGGCCGATCATCGCGCCTTCCAGGATGAACAGCAATGAAATCTGGCGCGGTTTCAACCCCATTGCGCCCAACACACCGATCTCGCGCGTGCGTTCGTACACCGCCATCAACAGCAGGTTCAGGATGCCGATGCCGGCGATAATCAGGATGATCACGCTAAAGATATCCATCACCCCGTTCTTGCTCTCAATGGCCTTCTTCATTTCGGGATAGTTGGTCTCCCACGAAGTGACCTCGTAGCCGGGCAGCGCGCGCGACAGTGACGGGAGGACAGACGGCTCCTGTCCGAGTTGTTGCAGCGTGACGACGACCTCGGTCGATTGCCCCGTCAGGCCGTACAAGTCCTGTGCTTCCACCAGCGAGATATACACCGTGCGCTTCTCGATATCGCTCATGCCCAGGTCATAAATGCCGGCGACAGTCATTGTGCGCGTGCGCATCTGGTCATGCGTGCCGCGGCCGGCCAGCGTGAAGCGGTCGCCTACAGCGACATTCATCGCGGTAGCCAGTCCCTTACCGATAAAGATCATGTCGCGATCGGCGGCGGTGAGATTGCGCCCGCTAGCGATGTGTTGCGCGATCAGGCTGACAGGCGCCTCCTGCTCTGGCTCGATGCCCGTAATGCCTACCGGGTACGCGCCTGTGCGGTTGCTGACCAGTCCGCCCGTGTTGATGCGGCGTGACGCCGCGAGCACAAACGGTTGCGCCTGCGCTGCTTTCACAGCAGCCACATCGTCGGTTAAGGGCAACAGCGGTAACTGGCTGAACTCGTTCAGGTAACCGGTGGCGTGAATTTGGATATTCCCGCCCAGAACCTTGATGGCATTGCCATAGATCGCCTGCTCGAATCCGGCCATCATGCCGTCATACATCATCATCATCGACAACGTCAGGCCGATGGAAAGAACCACGATCACGGTGCGACGGCGGTGTCGCCAGATGTTACGCCATGCAAGCCGCAGAAATAACCTCATCTCACATACTCCTATGGAACACCGGCATCCCTGCCGGGTCTGTTTGCCGCCGGGGACGGCGGCGCTCCGGACGGCGGTGCTCCGGTCTTTACTTGAACCCATTCTCGTATCGCTGTTGTATCCATCAATTGGATCGACCCGCCGGCCGCGCCGAGGACACGCTCGATCGCATCAGTGTAGGCGGCCACGGTTGTCTCGAAATACTGCAAATCGTCGTCGCGCGCACCCGGTTGAAGCAACCACAGCGCCAACGTATCGCCCAGCGCCAGGATCATGGACAGCGCAATAGAAGCAGCCTGATCCGGGTGGGCGTTGTGCAGCAGTCCTTCATTCACACCCTCGCTGATGACTGCCGCGAGGCGCGGGATGAATCGTGCTGACATGGCGGCAACCATCTTGGTGCGATATAGCACGTTGTCGTCCGAGTACAGCACGCGCGTGAGCGCCATCAGGTAGGTTTTCTGCGCCGTCTTCCAGCGGCCAACGGTGTCGAAGTACACCTGCAGCTTGCCGATCGCGTTCAGGTGCGCGTCGTCAAGAATCGGGTAAAGCAACTGCTCGCCTTCACTCCCGATGCGAGAAATCAAAGCATCGAGCAGGGCGGGTTTCGAGTCGAAATAGTGATAGAACGCGCCCTTGGATATGTTCAACTCGTCGAGGATATCCTGAATCGACATCTGCTCATAACCACAGGTATAGATCAGCCGCTGCGCCACATCCAGAATCTGGTTGCGCTTGACGGCGTACTCGTCTTCATTAATCGTGCGTGCCATGATGGTTTCATTAATAGACCGACGGTCGGTCTGTTAATGCGATTCTAGCGCGCGGAGGGAGAGTTGTCAATGGGGGAACCGTCATGTTTGTCAAGACTCGCGCAAGTTTTCGGCTTGCTCATGGCAACTTTTCGCGACTGCAAATCGGTATAGTCATCTCAACGAAATCGATCAGAAACCAAACAGCAGGAGATCAGCCATGTTTAACCAGAATGAATTGAACGAAATGACCCGCCGGTACCAGGATTGGAATGCCCAGTTCAAGCAGCCGTTTTACATGTTCCAGAATGACAAGCTGGGGCTGATCCAGCGCTTGCTGACGGCACTTCGCGGTGCAATCAACCAGACGGTCGCAAAGCCGATTGATCGCAAGGCTCAATCACTCAAGACCGCGGTGCTCAACCATTAATAGTACACTCGGCGTCCAGGAGCAGCACCCCGGCTGGACAAGAAACTGTCAGGAAACTGTCAGGAAAGGGCAACTTTTACATCTCTGGCGTCATTAGAATCAAGCGCAATTGCACAACAGAGTGCAACCAGATTTGTTCAATAGACAGGAGAATATGATGGCAAAAATATTTAGCGTGTTTCCAATAGAATTGAAACCAGGTGTTTCTGACGCAGAGGTCGAGGCGTTCATGCGCGACCCGCAAAACGAGCGCTACAACCCGCCCGGAATGACGTGGCACTTTGCCAAGGCCGATCGCGGCGAACGCAAGGGAAAATATGCCTTCATCCTTGAATTCGAAAGTGTGGAAACGCGTGATCATATCATGCCCATCGAGGATAGTGCGCCAGCGGACAAGTACACTCAAGAAAGGTTCATGCTACTCTTTGCTGCCATGGACAAACTCATTAGCTTTACGTTTTCCGGGGATTACATCTCAATAGGTTGATGCCAGCCAATCAAGTGACTTTACGCACGCTTTGGTTTGCGTGGATCATAGAAGGCCGACCTGTGTGTCGGCCTTCTGCTACGTGTAAGGCAATCGCAATGGCGGTCTCACGCGACCGCCCAATCATTCCGGCTTTGGATTGGGTAGTGGATTTCCGCCAGCCTGTATCAGCATCTCGGTGTAATTGTTGACAAAGTCATCCTTGATGATTTTGCCGTCGCGGACGGTATAAATCGGCGCCGCGCGCGCCCAAAACCCTGCGGGTGTGCTTATCGGGATCGCGGTTCGTTACGACACACCCGCAGGGTTTCTGCGCGCAAGTGTGACGTAGGGGCGATACCTACGGCGGCCACTGAGCCGTAACCCGCATGAGCTGCCCTGGCCGTGCTTCGCCCGGGTCCGCGCGTGGTTGTTGGCATTTTCGAGTGCCGCAACCCTGCGAAGGCGCCCCGGCAGGTAAAGGCACGCGCAAGTCCAACCTTCGCAAGGAGAAACGCGTCCCCTCTTCACTCTTGCAACGCGTACTCAATCGCCTGCTGCATCGTCATCGCGCGACCTTCGGCCCAGGCAGATTTCAGCGTCGCGTCATTCAGTTTCGCACTTACTTCAGCCACATAGCGCTCATAGCGCTCCCGATCATCTGTCATGAGCGGTGTGTGGATGGTTTCAGACAACGCCATCGCAGCAGCCAGCAGTTTCGCAGCGCGCTCGAAATCTCCCAGCGTGATGGCAACTCCTCCAAAAGCACAGAAACATGCTGCTACGGCTTGACGATCACCGGCTTTGGCATTACCGACCAGGCTCTGGCGAAATCTGGCACACGCATCTGTCACCTCTCCTTTATCAAGATGCCCATAACCTCGGTAACGCGCCGTCGACGTTCTCATCATTAAGTCATCTGGATCCATTCCCAATAATTCGTCCATTAACCGTTCAGATCGTTCGTCATCACCTTCCGCATGTGCATCTCGAGCCATTGACCACAGACCATTTTGGATGGAAACTTTGTCATTCATGGCGCGACCAATATCAAGGCTTTGCTGCGCATACTGGTGCGCCAGTGTCCGGTTTCCCTGCAAAAATGCTTCATTGCCTAAACGGAAGAGTGCATGAGCTAGCTCGCGTCTTAACCCCAATTTGGTTGCGATCGCCATTGCCTTGTGAATCAGATCAAACCGACCTGAATCATCCGTGTATCGACCTAACATGTCACAAGTCTGTATATAGGCCCAGGCGCGCGCTGCGGTGTTTTCCTGTTCACAGGGCATCGCCAATAAGGTCTGTAACCATTCGAGGCCTTCCGCCTGATGCCCGCGGATGACCCAGAACCACATCAACGCGGCGGCAAGGCGTAGCCCATCATTGACGCGCAGCGTTTCTTTGGTCCATTCCAACGCGGCGCGGATGTTATCGACCTCTGTTTCGATGTGATCCAAAGCTGCCGGTTGCCCGCGCCATAGTTCCCCCTCTTCCGTTTCCGCTATTTTGACAAAGAAATCCAGGTGCCCATCGCGCAACGCCGATCCCTCATCTGCGTCCGCCAGTTTCTCGCGCGCATACTGGCGTATGGTTTCCAGCAGGGTGTAACGCCCGTTATCGTCCACTGTTACGAGTGACTTGTCGACCAGCCGCGTCAGCGTATCCAGCACATCGTCCAGTCCCTCGCTGCAAACGGCTTCCGCGGCTTCCAACGTCCACCCGCCGACAAACACAGCCAACCGGCGCAATAATGTGCGCTCCGGCTCGGTCAGCAGGCTGTAACTCCAGTCAATCGCCCCTCGCAGGGTCTGCTGGCGCGGTAGTGCGGTGCGACTGCCGCCGGTCAGCAGGCGAAAGCGGTCGTTCAACCGTTCCGCGATCTTCTCAACCGGCAACGCTCTCACCCGCGCCGCGGCCAATTCAATCGCCAGCGGGATACCGTCGAGTCGTGCGCAGATCAACTCTACTGCCGTTGTCGTGGCTGGTGTCAGCGCGAATGTTTGCGCTACCGTATGGGCACGTTCGACAAAGAGATTTACCGCCTCTGCCATCGGGAGTGAAGGCACGCGCCACGGGATTTCGCCCACGATCCCCAGCGCCTCGCGACTGCTCGCCAGGATGCGCACGTCGCGCGATTGCTTCAGCACGCCTTCGGCCAACCGCGCGCAGGCGTCGATCAGGTGCTCGCAGTTGTCGAGGATGAGCAGCAGTTGTTTGTCGCGCAGGTAGTCCGTGATGGCGTCGAGGATCGGTGTGTCGCGCTGTTCCTGCAAGCCCAGGACGTTGGCGACCGTGCGCGGCAGCAGCGCCGGATCGGCCAGTGGCGCGAGTTCGACCAGCCAGACGCCGTCCTTATATTGATCCAGCACGCCGCCAGCGACTTCGAGCGTCAGGCGCGTCTTGCCGATGCCGCCGGAGCCGGTCAGCGTCACCAGCCGGTGCGCGTCGAGCAGGTTCTTCACCTCGGCGACTTCGGGTTCGCGCCCGATGAAGCGCGTCAGCTGGACGGGCAGGTTGTTGGGAATAGCGGGTGCGACTGGTGCGATAGTATTGGCGTCGACGACAGGCGCGTTCTTCGCCAGTGCGATCAGGCGATTGGCAGCCTCGGGATCGCGCTTCAGGTCGAGTGCCTCAACAAACTGGTGCTCGACCATGATCGCGTCGGGCTCGCGCTGCCCACTTTCCAGCCGCGTGATCTGCGACTCGGAATAGCCCACGGCAATGCCCAGCTCGCGCTGCGTCATCCGCGCGCGCCGGCGCAGGTACTTGAGCAGGTCGCCAAAGGTTGTAAACGATTCCATATCTGTTCCCGCCATGCTACGCTCCCCTCCGAGGTTGGATATGGCATTCTACCCCCTGCGGCTGTCATGTTTGTCAAGATTCGCGCAAGTTTCAGGCTGGTTCATGGCAACTTTTCGCGACTGCAAATCGGTATAGTCATCTCAACGAAATCGATCAGAAACCAAACAGCAGGAGATCAGCCATGTTTAACCAGAACGAATTGAACGAAATGACCCGCCGCTACCAGGATTGGAACGCCCAGTTCAACCAGCCGTTTTACATGTTCGAGAATGCCAAGCCGAGTCTCATTCAGCGCGTGCTGGCGGCGTTGCGCGGGACGAACAGCCGTTCTGTTGCCAATCCAACCGGACGAAACAACGCGACACTTCTCAAGCCAGTGATGTCTGGCAAGTAGTGACGAATTCACTGACCGGCGCACACAAATGGTTCAAGTACCCAAACACACCCGGTATTCAGCAAGTTCCGGGTGTGTTTACGTTTAGAATGTGGATATCTGGACAGTATGTTGTGAAAATTGCACCCAGGATAGCACCGTTGGCCGAAGTGAAGGCGAGATTCAGCGCGTTTATCAACTCGTGTCGAGAGTCGGGCGCGCCGGTGATCGTGACGCGCAACGGACGTCCCGTCGCTGTTCTCATGCCGCTGAACGACGATGATCTGGACTCATTTGCGCTGAGTGCAAATCCGAAGTTTCAATCCATGCTGCAGCGTTCATACGATAGTATTCGCAAGACGGGTGGGATACCGGATGAAGCGTTCTGGCAGCGCGTCGAAGCTGACGAGTCAAAGCAACCCGTGCAGCATGGTTAAGTCGTTATTGGCAGGCGCCCCATCGCAAGGTTGATGTAAGTCAGCATAACGTAGGGGCGATACCTACGGCGGCCACTGAGCCGTAACCCGCATGAGCTGCCCTGGCCGTGCTTCGCCCGGGTCCGCGCGTGGTCGTTGGCATTTTCGAGTGCCGCAACCCTACTAGGAGTTGGCGGGGCGACCAACGATCATCTGCGCGTTATATAATCGTCCGCCTTATGGAACGTATTGCTGAGTTGGAAGTGATGGACGACGAAGAGCAGGCCAGGGGGTACGCGAAGGCAGACTTCTCTGAGGGGCACAATCGTTTTGTAGCGCTGTTTCGCGATATCTTTCCCGACACCAGTCCCGGTGATGTGGCGCTCGACCTGGGCTGTGGCGCCGCTGATGTCACCATCCGGTTTGCGCGCGCGCTACCCGCTGTGCGCGTAGTGGGCATTGATGCCGCTGAAGCGATGCTCGCCATTGCTCGCGATGCCATCGCTGCCCAGCCCGAACTCGACGGGCGCATCCGCCTGGTGCGGGGGCATCTGCCGGAAGCCGCGCTTGAGGCGCAGGCTTACGATATCATCCTCTCCAACAGCTTGCTGCACCACCTGGTCGACCCGCACACGATGTGGCGCGCCGCGCAGCACTATGGCAAACCCGGCGCGCCCGTCTTCGTCATGGATCTGCGCCGGACTGAGTCGCGCGAAGAGGCGCGCCGGCTGGTCGCCCGCTACACTCAACCCACCGATGCCCCGGTGTTGATCAATGACTTCTACAACTCACTGATATCCGCGTACACGCCTGAGGAGATTCGCGCGCAGCTTGATGAGGCTGGCCTGAATCACTTCACTGTTCAACCGTTGATGGATCGTTATGTGCTAGTGCATGGCCGTCTTCGGTAATGATTTCGGTAATGTCGGTAATGATTGAGGAGGGTTGTTGTTGTGAATCACCATTTGAGTGCGCTCTTTCCGGAATTGGTCGTCCATATCCCGGCAGCTCTGCCGGCGCACACGCTGCAAAGCACACTCCTCTGCGAGCCGCCATTGACCGGCGCCGAGGCAGCGGCGCTGCATACCGTCGCCCTATCGGCGCAGAGCGTTGTGGCGCGCCTGACGCATGATGTCGTCCTTGCGCCTGAATTGCCGACCCTGCTGTGGCCGTTGCGGCTGGCGTTGGCCGGCGCTTGCGAATGCTTCGGCGACGCCTTCACCAGCCTTACAGTCGCCAACAATGCCGCCACGAGCGCGGCAGCCTCGGCCTGGCTGATGCCGCAGTTGAGCGCTCAGGAACTGCACGATTACACCATCTGCGACGAATACTTCCGCTTTGTGCGCGTGCGCGACATGACGCAACGCCAACTGGCTGCCCAGATTGCCATCACTTCACTGGGCATCATTGACGATCTGCCCTATATGCTGCTCAACCTCGACGAGATGACTGCGCTGCTCAACGCAGTCGCCATCCTGTTCGGCGCAGTCTGGAAAGGTCTCGCGCCACTGGCGCACCAGGTGCACGAAGCGCGCGACGAGGACGCAGCCACTGGCGCCGCGATTCCTGCCGGCTCACACTGGCCAGCGCCCGACGCAGCCACTGCCGGCGCCGCGCCGCGCGATGTGCGCATCGCCTATCGCCGTCTGATCGCCGGGCATCACTTCTGGAACCTTACGACGCTGTTCTGCGCCGACACTTTTCTGCACGGCGAGGCCGCATTTGCGCGTGGCGATGACGAAGCGGGCGCCCACCTGCTGCGCCAGGCCGCCATGTTGATCCGTGCCGGCACTGCCGCGATGTGGTTTGCCAGTATCTTCCCGATGTCACTGTATCAGAGCACTCTGCGCCCCACCATGGCCGAGACCGAGACCCGCGACGGCTCCACCCAGCACCTCACGTACACGATGGAGAAGATCGCTCTGACCCGATTGCGCGAGGCGCTGACCGCGCGTTTTGGCGCGAACAAGGCGCAGTGGCCCGACCTTGTGTACATGGCGATGAAGGACTTCTACGAGATGTTCATGCAGGATATGGAGCAGCACATCCTGATCGCTTCGTCCAAAGTGGGGATGGATGCGTCGCTGGCGCAGAAGGTATGGCAGAGCGAGATGCCGTCGACGCTGCGCCTGAAAAACGCGATGGACTTGCTTCGCGACATGGCAGCCATGCGCGCCCGCGAGTGGAAGATGTAGGCGGCGCGGTGTCTCAGCACCACACGCACCGGAGGAACTCGCGAAGGACTTCGAGATATTTCTCCTGTTGCGCAAAGCGGATGTGATGGCCGGCGCTTGCGATATGCGCCATCTGGATGTTGCTGTTATCCTCTTGCGCGATCTGCGCCACCTGAGGCGTGACGATTGCACCCGCTTCTGGATCGGCGGTGATCAACAGGGTGGGGCAGCGGATCGCGGCCGCGACCTTTTGCCAGTCGCCGATGAAGTCTTTTTCTGCGGTGATGAAGTTCGGATCGATTTGTTTCTTGCCCTCGCACCAGCGTTGCAGCACCTCGTCCGGCCAGTTCGGGTGATCCTTGCGCCCTTCCGCGACCAATTGATCGAGCGTCTTGTCGCGCAGGCTGGCGATGAAACTGGCGAACGGGTTGTTCGGCATATTCGCCGCCACCCCAGGGTCGGGCAACTGCGGATAGCGCCACGGCGGATCCTCGAGGAAGGCTGCGCGCACGAGTTCCGGGAAGCGCGCGCACAGCAACGCGGTTTCGCCCGCGCCCATTGAATGCCCGCCCACGACGGGGCGATCCAGATCAAGCTGCGTAATCACGCCGGCGAGATCGGCAATCATGTCGAGCTTCTCGCCCGGCGCCATGCGCTCCGATTTTCCATGCCCGCGCGCGTCCGGCATGACGACGTCGTACTCGTCCGCGAACGCCTCCGCGATGGGTTCCCAAGTCAGGCCATTGTCAGTCAGTCCGTGGATCAGCAACATCGCTGGTTTACCCGCCGGCACTCCGGCCGGAGTGCCGGTGCGATAGTAATGAATCCTTTTGCCGCCTGCAAGGATATCGCCCTCAGTCCAATTTGTGTTCATAGTTCATTTCCTGTCAGTATTTGCGCGCATCCTGCGCCGCGCTTCCTGCGCCATTTACGAAGCTGGTGTTTAATAGTTTCAACGGCGGCGCTAATGCGCCCCGGAGGAACCATGAGTAATTCTCCTACATCCAGTAATGAAGTGTTGCACGGCGCAACAGTCAACGCGATTGGCGAAGGTTCTGGCAACGGCAACTTCACCCTGAACGACACCGTCGGCGCGACCTTCCTTGGTCTGTTTGCGCTCATCTCTCTGATCGCAGCCCTGATCATGTTTATCGCGCTCCAACGCGCGCAACGGCGCACCCGCACCTTGCTCGCGCGCTCGGCGTCCACTCAAGAATCCACATCATGATACAACGCTACAAGCACGTAAGCGAGAGCGGAATGGCGCGCTGGCGCGCGTGTTGAGATGCCATCAGTCCAATACCTAATTGCGCGCCATATTGGTTGGTAGAATCGCCTGACTACAGGCGTTCCGTGGCGCACTTCCCTTATAATCACTGACACAGGTATTGCATGTCAGTATTCGAAGGTGGGATGACAAGAACGGTGGCGCAGCGGCTCTGGTTTGGCTGCATCGTGTTCGCGCTGCTTGTGCACACCCTGGTGTGCGCGTGCATGCCCGCGCACTGGCTGCACGCCGGCTATGCCTTCACCGCGCTGCCTGCAACCGTCGCAGCAGACGAGTGGGTGCACTTCGCGATGTCCGACCTGTCTCACACGATGAGCCACTACGCGCAGCGAACGCAACTCCCCACGCGCGCAACCGGCGCAGTTGTTGATACGCTCTATGAGAGCATGACTGGTTTCAGCGCGTTGCTGATCATGGTTGCGGTCGTGCCGCCCAGCGCCCAACGCATCTTGGCGTTGAACCTCACGGGGTGGCTGAACGCGCATCCTGTGCCTATGGACGCGTCCCCCATCCACGACATTCCGATCCCTCCGCCCCGATATTCTGCAGGCCTTTGAACTTTTGTCACGGGCGCCCTTGCGTCTTGTATTCTTGTATTGAGGGCGCGACGCGCATCGCGCGCATCTGTGCCTCTCGCGCGATGCGGATTGTTTAGTTCAACTCGTTCAACTTAATTACGTTTAGCTATTCATAGCTTAAACACGGAGAGATTAAAACATGAAAGGTTTTCGTCTGTTAGCGATTGCGGCATGCGCCGTATCGATCATCCTGTCTGCCTGCAGCACACCCGCTGCTGATGGTGGGATCACGGTCAAAGATCAATGGGCGCGCCCAAGCGCGCTGCCAGCGCCAACGGCCACACCCAAGGCCGGCATGAGCGCCGCTATGACCAATACCATGTCCACCAGCATGGACTCAGGCATGAACGGCCCTGTCAGCGCTGCTTACATGACCATTCAGAATGGCAGCAGCAAGGCCGACCGCCTGATCAGTGTGGTCACCAGCGCGGCCGGCGCCGCCGAAGTGCACGAGACGTACTCGCAGGACAACGGCATGATGGGCATGCGCCCGGTGCAGGGCGGTCTGGAAATCCCGGCCAACGGCAGTGTCATGCTCAAACCGGGCAGCTATCACATCATGCTGATGAACCTGAAGGATCAACTGAAAGAAGGGCAGACCATCAAGCTCAGCTTGACGTTCGCCTCTGGCAAGAAGATTGATGTCGATGCACCCGTCAAGCAGATGACCGGCATGTAGACTGCTATGCCGAAAAACCCGCTCGACCGCGCCGCGATTGTTGTAATCGCCATCCTGCTGTTTATCATCGCTGCCGTCATCATCCGTGGAGATCAGGTGGGAGTGCAAATCATCAGCCAGGTTCCGCGTGGCGACGCCG
>CAIXPS010000284.1 GCA_903921365.1 uncultured bacterium
GCGCATGAGCCACCATGTGCGGCTGTTGCTGGATGAGATATTCGGGCTTTCCGATCCGGCGGCAACTGCGCATGGCGCACCTGGCGCGCCTGGCGTCTTTGTCAACGAGATCATCTGGCACTATGGGCTTGGCGCGTCACGCGCGCGTCGCTCGCTGCTCAGGAAACATGATGTGATCTTCTGGTATGCCAATTCGCCGGACTACACCTTTAACCTGATCCGCCAGGAGCCTACTGCGGCCATGTTGAAGAAATACAGCCACTTGGATGAGCAGGGCCGGCGCTACATGAATTCGTATGGCAAGCGCTACCTCATGAAGGGCGGCAAACCGCTTGACGATGTCTGGGATTTGCCGGCGATCGCGCCGACTTCTGGCGAGCGGGTGGGGTACCCGACGCAGAAGCCGCTGGCGCTGCTGACGCGGATCGTCCAGCTTGCCAGTGACGAGGGCGATCTGGTGCTCGATCCCTTCTGCGGCAGCGGGACTACCCTGGTGGCGGCGCAACAGCTTGGGCGACGCTGGACTGGCATCGACGCAAATCCGGATGCGGTGACGGCTGCAAGGGCGCGACTGGGGGAGTGACTGCCGCCGCAACAATTCATCGGCAAAGTATAATACTTCAGAGGCACATTGCAGTTCCTAAAGCGTGCAATAATCGACCCAAGGGAAACACACAATGCTCCAAAAGGGTCAAGTACTCCAAAATCGCTATCGCATCGTAAGATGGTTGGGCGGTGGCGGCATGGGCTCAGTCTACGAAGCGCGGCATATCAAGCTGAATATGGTCTGTGTCATCAAGGAGATGCTGCCGCCCAATGACCCAAACCTTGTTGCTGTACTGGAACATCAGTTCGAACGTGAAGGGACAGCGCTGGCTGCATTGCAGCATCCCAACTTGCCGCGTGTGACAGACTATTTCACCGAAGGCGGGAATTACTACCTGGTAATGGACCTCGTCAGTGGGCAAAGTCTGGATAAACTGATCGGGACGAAAGGCTTACCTGAGGCTACTGTCTTGCAGTACGCCGACCAGCTGCTGGGCGTGCTCGAATATATCCATGCTCAAGGGGTGGTGCACCGCGACATCAAACCGGCGAATATCATCGTGCGGCCGGATGGTCGCTGCGTGTTGGTTGACTTCGGATTGGTCAAAGTAGTGGGCGGGCAGATGTCGAGTTTCAGCATGCCCGGCCTTACGCCGCACTATGCGCCACCGGAGCAATATGGCAGCGGCACGGATGCGCGCAGCGATTTGTATTCATTCGCGGCAACGATGTACCAGGCATTGAGTGGGAAGCTTCCCACTACCGCAGCAGATCAGATCGCTGGTCAACCCTTACAGTCTTTGCGTCAATTGCGCCCGGATATCAGCCTGAAAACAGTGGGCGTGATCGAGAAAACGCTGCAACTGGACCGCAACAAACGCTGTCAGAACGCCGGGGAAATGCGCGCTGCGCTTAAGAAACCCGCCCCGGAAGTCAGGCCTGTGGTAGGCGAGTCGGTGCTTACTGCGTCACTATCGCCCGTTATTCCTGTTGACAATCCCACTAATATTCCAGATAGTCGGCGCCTCCCTGAGCCTGGGACAAAACGGGTGCAAGCGTCAGAGAAAACGCCTATGCCGCTTCTGACGCAGATTGCGATCGGCGTGATGGCGCTTGTGATCGTCGTGTTGCTGGCGGTGGTGATTGCGCCGGCGTTAACTGCGCCACCCGCCGCCGCACCGACAGCAGTGCCGACGCCCCGCCCAGGTGTAACGTTTGCAGCCACGAACACGCCAGCGCCAAAGCCAACGGTGCCCCCATTGTCAACGGTTACAGTCGTCCCCCCGGCCACAGATACACCCGTGCCAGCGCCGGCGGCGCCGAATAATGACTTGTTGTTGACGCTCGCGCCGGGTGTAACGATATCGATGGTGCGCATCCCGGCGGGCGAGTTCAAAATGGGAACTTCAGGTAACAGTGCGAGTGAAAAACAGCACACA
>CAIXPS010000285.1 GCA_903921365.1 uncultured bacterium
CCGGCCAAAAGTAGCCGTTTCTTTGATATCCCGCCATGCCACGATTGCGCCAGCAGAGAGTAACTTAGCACAACGCAGAAAGCCGCGGCAGGTTCTGTAAACAAGCGCTTGGCATAGGCCAGCGCCATAGTTCCACCCACATACAAAACACCTGCGAGAAACGAGGCGCGGTGATCGGCGTATAAAAACCGCACACAACGGGCGATGATAAACGCCGTAAGGGCTGTGAGCAGCGCGTTCAACACAAGCGCCGCCGCCACCGGGTCTGCCGCTGGAATCCATAGCGCGGCGCGGACGAATGGCAACGCCAGGATCGACGGCAAAATACCTTTGCCTGAATAGAAATTGCCATCCGGCCCAAATTCCCCGACATTGGTAAACGGCGGCGCGCTCATGCCTGGTTCCGTGGATGCAATGACATTCACATCGAGGCCGCCGCGCGTTGCCAGATTCAGGCTAAGCGCATATACCGCGATCTCATCCGCAGACTGCAACCGCCCGCTGTAGGTCAGCGCACACAGAATCAAGCTGACGATGAGGACAAGCCACTCCGGCCGACGCGCAATCATATTTAAAGAATCAGCATCGCATCGCCAAAGGAATAGAAACGATACCGCTCCCGGATGGCTTCATCGTATGCGGCGCGCATCAACTCGACGCCCATGAATGCCCCGATCATTGCTAGCAATGTCGATCTTGGCAAATGAAAGTTCGTAATGATCGAATCGACCAGGCGGTACTGGTAACCGGGCGTTATATACAGTTGTGTATAACCGCTGAACACTCCAGGTATTTGGCGCGTGGCAGCCGCGGCCGACTCGAGTGCGCGCACACTTGTGGTTCCCACACCCACAACCCGCCCACGCCTGGCTCTACACACGGTGATTGCCTGCGCCGTCTCAGGCGGCAGTTCGCACCATTCACTATGAATCTGGTGTTCTTCCACGACATCCTCAGTGATCGGCTTGAATGTGTCCAGCCCCACATGCAAGGTAACGAAGTCAATATCAATGCCTGCCTGCCCTAACCGCTCGATCAGCGCCGGAGTAAAGTGCAATCCTGCTGTGGGCGCCGCCGCTGAACCGCTGACCCGCGCATAGACCGTTTGGTACTGGGCTTGATCCGTTAACTTCTCGTGGATATAGGGTGGGAGCGGCATTGCGCCGATGCTGTCGAGATAGGGCTCGATGGGCTCATCAAAAGTAATCACCCAGTCCATCTTGCCACCCGACTCTTCGACAACCGCGCGAATGATCCGGGCGTCGCTGACGCGGAGATCAACCTCATGCACGTGACGCCCGCCCACCAGACCGCGCCATTGGCGCGCCCCCAGCTTGCGCAACAGCAACAGCTCTACTTTACCGCCGGTCGGCTTATTGCCGTATAGCCGCGCCGGCATGACGCGACTGTCGTTTGCAACCAGCAAATCGCCCTGACGCAGCAACTGAGGCAGTTCACTAAACAGATGATGTGAGGTGGACCCGGTTGCCCTATCGACAACGAGTAATCGGCACGAATCGCGCGGCTCCGCGGGAGTCTGGGCAATTAGTTCAGGGGGCAGGGAATAATCGAGTTCTCTAATGAGCATGAAATGGAAATGGATTATAGTACACGGACGATGTGACTTTATGGTTATGACAGTGATTTGAGTAAACTCACGTGAATCTAAGACGTAAATGTTACCTAGTAACATGCTTGCATGGAAGAAACCTTTGACACGCTATGTCGCAGGTGTGCTAGGATGCATGATTCATTTTTCACGGTGTTCTGTGTGATTTGTAATGTCAAAGTATTAACTTTGGGTGGCAAAGATGCCTAAGAGCCTAAGAAACAACCTAATACCAATAATTCTGATTACCCTTGTCGTTGCCTACGCGGTAATGGCATTCGCGCGAACGTCCTCGCCCCGCACGGAAGAGACCTCTTTTAATGCGTTAGTGAGCGAGATCAATGCAGGCAATATCAAGTCAGTCAGCGTGTCGTCTGAAGGGAATAGCATTCGGGCTGTTAAGAAAAGTGACGGCAGCACGATTACCCTTAACAAAGAACCGACCGTTGACATCATCCAGTTGCTCATCCATTACGGTGTGACCCAGGATGGCTTGAAGTCCTTTGAATATCGCGTCGAGGGTGTGCCTTTCCTTGCGCAGATTTCGAGCATTCTGATCTACTTGCTGCCCGTGATACTCATTGGCGGATTCTTCCTGTTCACGATGCGGCGCGCGCAGAATGGCGCAGATCAGGCATTCTCCTTTGGCCGTAGTCGCGCCCGACGCATTACGTCCGAGACGCCGGTGGTGACATTTCAGGATGTGGCCGGATGTGACGAGTCAAAGATGGAGTTGGTTGAAGTCGTCGAGTTTCTAAAGAACCCCGAAAAGTTCATCCAGCTTGGCGCTCGCATTCCAAAGGGCGTATTACTGGTGGGACCGCCCGGAAGCGGTAAGACGCTTCTGGCAAAAGCCGTAGCCGGTGAAGCCGGTGTGCCATTCTTCAGCCTGTCCGGCTCTGAATTCGTGGAATTGTTCGTCGGCGTCGGCGCCAGCCGCGTGCGCGATTTGTTCGAGCAGGCCAAAAAGGCCGCCCCCTGCATCGTGTTTATCGATGAGATCGATGCCGTCGGTCGCCAGCGCGGCGCTGGCCTTGGCGGCGGCAACGATGAGCGCGAACAGACCCTGAACCAGATGCTTGTCGAAATGGACGGGTTCAACACCGATACGAACGTTATCGTGATTGCCGCGACAAACCGCCCCGACATCCTTGATCCGGCGTTGATGCGCCCCGGTCGTTTTGACCGACGGATCATGGTTGATGCGCCCGACCTGATCGGACGCGAGGCTATATTGAAAGTTCACACGCGCGGCAAACCTATTGCAGCCGATGTCGATCTGAAGGCAATTGCCAAGCAAACGCCCGGATTCACCGGCGCAGACATCGAGAACCTGGTGAATGAAGCGGCTATTCTCACGGCTCGCGTGGGCAAAAAGGAAATTACCCAGACTGAGTTACAGTCGGCGATCGAGAAAATCGCGCTCGGCCCGGAACGCAAGAGTCGCCTGATCACACCGCGTGACAAGGAAATCGTTGCCTATCACGAGGCCGGTCATGCAGTTGCTGCTGTGCTGACGCCGTATTCCGGTGTGACGGTGCAGAAAGTGACGATCATCCCGCGCGGCCCGACAGGCGGCACCACGTGGATGGCGCCAAGCTCAGATGACACGATGATGAGCAAGAAGATGATGGAAGCCAATATCGTCACGCTCCTGGCCGGTCGCGCGGCTGAGGAAATCGTGTTTGGCGACATCACCTCCGGAGCGGTCAGCGACCTTGACCGCGCTTCTCAACTCGCTCGCGCCATGGTGCGCCAATACGGGATGAGCGACGTGATCGGGCCTGTCTCATTCGGCGAGCGCACAGAGATGGTCTTCCTGGGGCGTGAACTCGCCGAAGGCAAGAACTACAGCGAAAAGGTGGCCGAAACGATTGACGGCGAAGTCAGCAAGATCATCAAGGGCGGCTACGAGCGCTCGCGCCAGGTGCTGATGGATAACAAAGACCGCTTTATGACCGTTGCGAAAACGCTGCTCGAAAAGGAAACGCTCGATGCAGTGGAATTCAAAGCGATTATGGGTTTTGCCGCCTAGACCTTACGTATTCTGCGCAAGAAAAACACCCCCATCTGTCGATGGGGGTGTTTTTCTATTTCCGTTCGAACCCCGCGACAGCCACGGGAAGCAGCACACCTTTGTTGCTGTCGATGGGGGTGTTTTTCTATTTCCGTTCGAACTGCTTAAAGCCCTCTCCGTAAACTTCCTGGACTTGACCAATGACCACAAACGCATGTGGGTCGGCCTCCGAGATGATCGATTTGAGCATCGATATCTCGGCGCGGCTGACGACGATGTAGAGAATTGGCCGCTCGTTGCCGGTATATGCGCCGACGCCATTCCAGCGTGTCACGCCGCGCCCCATATGAACCATCACAGCGCTTGCCACGCGTTCTGGCTCTTGTGTGATCACGGTCACTGCGCGCACGATCCCTACCCCTTCGGAAACCGTTTCGGCAACGAGACCTGACACATACAATGCGATCAAGGCGTAGAGAGCCTTCTCCCATCCAAAAATAACACCGGCCAGAACCATCACGATCGAATCGGTAATGAGATATCCCTGGCTCAGCGGAATCCCCTTCCAACGCGACAGCAATTGCGTCAGGACATCGGTGCCACCAGTGGTGCTGCGTGCTCGAAATACAAGCCCGCTCCCGACCCCGCCGATAATCGCGCCAAACAGCGTGTTCAAGACAATATCTTTCGTCACGCTCTGTATGCCAATCGCGGCAAGAATGACCATAAGAGCGCTATACAGGACGACTGTGATGACCGTGCGGATGAAGAAACGCAAACCGCCGAGAAAGCGAATGCCCAACGCAAGCAGAGGGATATTCAGAACGAGAACAACGAGGCCGATCGGGAGAGCGGGAACAAGGAAATTCGCAAGGACTGCCAGCCCGCTGACGCCTCCAGAAGCCAGCTCTGCGGGCGCCTGAAAGACGACGACGCCGACAGCTTGCAGCAATGCGCCGAGGGCGATGAGCCCGTAATCTCGCGATGTGACGAGAATGTCATTGCGCGTCGGCTTGTTCTGGCGGATGTAAGTCTTCAGGTCCATGTTGCAACAGTCGGACTAGCTTGGCTTCCATTTCTGCCCAACCAATTTCCGACAACCCATACTTTACCTGAAGTTGATCCGCATTCATAGTTCCGGATCGATAGTCGCGCACAGCACAAGTCCAACGCAGCATCTCAAAGGTCAACGACGTTAAATTTGCGAGTGGGGCTACCTTGCGGTTAAACAGGTATTCGAGGTTGCGCCCTGTGCAGTCGAACAAGGTGTCAACCGGCTCATACTGCCGGATATGTTCATCGAGCACGCGCAGGCACTCCTCTGAAATGCCCAGGTTGCGGCTCTTGAACTTGAGATGTTTGAGCTCGTATTTGACAACGATGCAGGCCGCGCCATTATCCATGCGGACAATGTCGTCGCGCCTTAACGACAGGCACTCGCCTTTTTTGATGCCCGTATCCAGGACAAGCATGATCGCCGTCAAAGGCCGCATTTCGAGTCGCTCGTTGGTTGCAACTACCCTGGCTGCCTGGAGGACGGCCTCGATTTCTCTCTCACTCAGATATTCGGGCAGAGCGTCCATGAAGGGCTTGTAGGCAACGCTGTCCGCGGGGTCGCGCATCAGGCGCCCTGACTCAAACAACCACTTGAACATCACCTTCAGGGATGTCAGTCGTCGTTCAACCGATTTCGGGCTGCGCGCCACATTACCCGACTCAAGATAGTGGATGAAATCCCTGATGGCGTCTGAGGTTATCTCAGTCAGCCCGATGCTGTGCCGTCCTCCATCCTGAGCGGCCGAGCGTTCTTCCATGTAGCGCATAAAGATACGCGCGTCGCCAAGAAACGCCTTGCGCGTGTTGTCGCTCAAGGGACGTTGCCCCAGATGCGCCGCGTACTCGGCTATACCTTCATCAAGCATCTTTAGCATCGGCATGAACTAAGTGTAGCACAAGTGTTCTGAAGTGTGAAATATGTAAAGGGACCGCGAGATTGACCCGTCTGCCGCGATAGTGATATATTCGATAGCAATGTCATCACATCTCACGACTAAACAATGGATAACCGTGATACTGGTCAACGTGGTTATTTCTGCAGTTACCACGTTACTCATCGTGCGAGTGTTGACCAGCCAGCCTGGCGCCAGGCTGGTCTCAGCACCCGCGCCAACAGAGCAACCCGCTATCGCTGCCGCACCCGCGGTCGCCGTCGCCCGCGCTATCGCTGGGAATCCGTCGCCCACGCCGCTTCCCAGCGCAACCCCTGCGCCAGCGGCAGTCCCGGCCATAAAACCTTCCAACACGCCGACGCCTCTTCCACCGACAAACACTCCTGTGCCTTTACCGACGCCAACACGGGGGCCTTCGCCCACGGTCTCGCCGACGCCGCGCAGCACGGGTAATGTCGGGATCAGCACAGTATTGAATGTGGGACAAAAACAACGTGAAGTCGTCGTGATCGCGAACCTGAGCACCGAGGTCAGTCTCAAGGGGTGGACGTTAACCTCCAGCCGGAATATATCCTATACATTTGGCAACGTCACTTTATTTCGAGACAGCTTTATAAACCTGCACACGACAATCGGGGCGGATGTTCCGACCGACCTCTTCATGAATCGGAACGACGCTGCCTGGCAGATTGGCGATGTGGTCACATTATCCAATCAGGGACAAATCGTTGCTACTGCGACTGTAAAACAGCAATAGAGTGGATTTGATTCTATTGACACAACGGATCGTGGAAATTCCGGAGTTGGCCGGCATGTCACATGTTGACGGTCGATGACCTTAATAAGCTCTACACCGCTGGCCCCGGGCCGCGAATCGACATCCTGCCGCCAGGTCAGGCCACCGCAGAACGCATCGCCCGTTCAATCGTGGCGATTGCAAACGCACATGGCGGTGTGCTGATCGTCCCGGTGACAGATGCGCGGGGGCGCACTCCGGTCAGCCCTGACGAGTTGCGCGATCGCGCGATGCAGGCCGCATTGCTCAGCGAGCCGCACCTGATCATTCCCCTGCCCTACCTGCTCCATTCCGATCCAGTCACGGCAGCCATCGCACTCGCAGTTGAGATCCCAGACGGTTTGCCACATGCGTACAGCCTGGATGGTCGTTTCCTGACGCGCAGCAGCACTCGCATTGGCCCACTGACCGCGCGCGGTCTGCGCGAGCTGCTCTTGACGCGCAGCGAAGCCAGCTGGGAGGCGCTCAGCCCGAGCGGGAGCAGTCGCGACGACCTCGATTGGACGAAGGCTGAAGCTTATGCAACGATGTCGACTGTCGGCGAACCCACCGTCGAGGACCTGCTGTTGCGGCGCGGCTGCATCCTGCGTCAGGGCAAGCGGCTGAGACCCACCTACGCCGGATTACTGCTCTTTGGCAAGCAGCCGCAGCGCTGGGTGCGAGGTGCGGAAGTCATGGCGGTGCGATTCAAAGGCGCCGGCATGGATGACGAATTCCAGCGCCAGACGATCAGCAACACCTTGCCCGAACAAATCAAACGCGCGGAGCTGTTCATCAACGAAAATCTGCTGCCGCGTTCACGCATCGGAGCATGGCAGCGGAATGACCTCGCGCCTTATCCACCCGGCGTCTTGCGCGAAGCAGTGGTCAATGCCATCGCACACCGCGACTACCGCATTACCGGAAATCAGGCGCACATCCTGATTTTCAGCGATCGGGTCGAGGTGCGAAGTCCCGGAAAACTCCCCGGCCATGTGACGTTAAAGAACCTGTTGCACGAGCGCTTTTCTCGCAATGAAGCAATCGTTCAGGTGCTGGCTGACATGGGTTATATCGAACGGCTGGGGTATGGGATCGACCGGATGGTGAGAACGATGAAAGAGCGCGGTCAATCCCCGCCACAGTTCGAGGAAACCGATGCGGGGTTTATGGTGACGCTCATCGCCATGAACCCGGCGCCAGACGGCGTAGACGCATTGCCCGTGCCTGCACAAAACCAGCGCATCGAAAAGATGCTGGGGTTTCTGAAAACCAACGGGCGCATTACCAACCGCGAGTATCAGGAACTATGCCCGGACGTCAGCGCCGAATCGCTCCGACGCGACTTCGTCGATATGGTTGAACGCGGCGTGATCATGCGCATTGGCGATAAGCGCGGCACCCATTACATCTTGAAGTAACCGTTTTAAGCACCGTTTGAAGTAACCCGTAATGACACAAGCATCAAGCGAAACAACGCCCATACGCCGCCAGTATCTGGAACTGAAACGCAAATATTCCGATTGCATCTTGTTCTTTCGCCTGGGCGATTTTTACGAGACGTTCGATAGCGACGCAGAACTGGTTGCTCGCGAACTCGACATCGTCCTGACCGGCAGATCCATCGGGAAGGACACGCGCATCCCCATGGCTGGCGTGCCCTATCACGCCGCCGAAACCTATATTGCGCGCTTGATCACGCGCGGTTTTCGGGTCGCCATCGCCGAACAAATGGGCAGTGAGACTATCAACGGCCTGGTGCCGCGTGAAGTGCGCAGAGTTGTCACACCGGGAACAGTGGTCGAGACCAGCATGCTGGATGCGGATCGCCCCAGTTATCTAGCGGCGGTTTGCATCGGAGAAAGTGAGGGCGGTCGAGACGGCGCCGCGAACACCCAGGGATCATCCGGCGCGCGCCTGTTCGGTCTCGCCTATTGCGACATCACGACAGGCGAGTTTCGCGCTGCGCAAGTCGACAGCGACATCGAGCTCGAACGCGAATTCTCCCGGATTCAGCCACGCGAATTGCTTGTGCCCGAGCTTCCTGACTGGCAAAACGCCGCAGGCCAGGATGGCGGCCAAGATGGCGGCATCCAGTCCAGAATTGCAGGCTTCCATCCCACCAGCCTGCCGCCTTACCGATTCGAGTACGGCAATACGCGCCAGACGCTGCTGGATCACTTCCATGTGAGCACACTGGCAGGGTTCGACCTCGACGACAAACCTCTGGCGATGCGCGCAGCGGGCGCGATTCTGTCGTACCTTAAAGAAACGCAACATGTTGCACTGAACCAGCTTACTGAACTGACGGTCTATTCCACAGCGCAGTTCATGGGGCTGGACACTGTGACGCGGCGCAATCTGGAGTTAATCGAAGGTCTGCGCTCACGCAGCAAACACGGTTCACTGCTCGGCGTGCTCGACAATACGCTCACGCCGATGGGAGCGCGGCTGATCCGGACATGGGTGTCGCAACCGCTGCTCGATGGGCTCGCGATTGAAGAGCGTCTGGCGCGCGTCGATGAGATGGCGCGCGACACGCTGCTGCGAACACAGTTTCGTGACGCACTCAAGCACATGCCCGACCTGGAGCGTCTGACAAACCGCACCCTCAGCAACCTTGCCAGCCCCAAGGACCTCCTTAACTTGAAAGCTGCGGCAACCCAGGCCGGTCAGATTGCACAACTGACTCAGAAACTCGGCGATGGGGTGAGCACACGCTTGCCAGACCTGTCTGCGGTGGTCGACCTGATCGACTCAGCGCTCAAGGTCGAGGCCGAAGCAGACACCTTTATCAAGCCAGGCTTCAGCGCAGAACTGGACGGCGTGCATCTGGCGGCGCGAGACGCCAAAAACTGGGTTGCGAATCTCGAACGCACCGAGCGCGAACGCACGGCGATACGGTCGCTCAAGGTGGGTTACAACAAGGTCTTCGGTTACTATATTGAAGTCACTCACGCGAACACGCAAGCTGTGCCAGCCGACTATATTCGCAAGCAGACCCTCACCAACGCCGAGCGCTACATCACGCCTCAGCTCAAAGAATACGAAACGCTGATTCTGAATGCGGACGAACGAATTACGGAAATCGAGGCGCGCCTGCTGCAGGAACTGAACGCCAACGCGGCCTCCCACGCGCGCGAGCTTCTCGACACTGCCCACACCATCGCGCGGCTTGATGTGGCCGCCGGGCTGGCGGAGGCGGCTGTGCGCAATCATTACGCCCGGCCCGTGTTCAACAACCAGGGACTGCTGCAGATCACCGCCGGGCGCCATCCGGTGATCGAACAACTGATGAATGAGACGCCGTACACCCCCAACGACGCACTGATTGATCAGGACGCGCGCATCCTGATCATCACCGGCCCGAACATGAGCGGCAAAAGCTCTTATATGCGCCAGGTTGCGCTGATCGCGCTGATGGCGCAGATCGGGAGCTATGTTCCAGCGCAGGCGGCGACATTGCCCATCGTCGACCGCATCTTCACACGCATCGGGGCTCAGGATGAACTCACTGCCGGGCAGAGCACGTTCATGGTGGAAATGGTCGAGACAGCCAGCATCCTGCGCCACTGCACACCACGCAGCCTGGTCGTGCTTGATGAGATCGGGCGCGGCACTAGCACTTACGACGGCCTGGCGATTGCATGGGGCGTCATCGAATACCTCCACAACCACCCGCAGCGGCGGGCGATGACGCTGTTCGCCACCCATTACCATGAGTTGATACAACTTGCCGAGAAGCTGCCGCACATTCGCAACTACAACGTCGCGGTGAGTGAGGACACCGGGAAGGTGGTATTCCTGCACAAGGTCATCCCCGGCGGCGCCGACCGTTCCTACGGCATCCACGTTGCGCAACTGGCCGGGCTGCCGGCGAACGTCATTCATCGCGCACAAGACATCCTCAAACAGTTGGAGGATGGCACGCTGCAAACTCAGCCGATATCGTTTAAGCCGGTGGAGCAACTGCCTATGTTCATCACTGAACCGGCCGCCGTCGCTAAACTGAAATCCATCGACCCGGATTCCATGAGCCCATTGGAAGCCCTGAGCGTGTTATACGAACTCAAGAAATTGACGAAACAAGGAAAATCATGACACAGACCATTGGCAATCTATACCCCCTGATAGAGCGCATCGCCTCCCAGAATGCCGCGACGCTCTCGTTTGACAACAGTGTCTTTTCCGATGCGCCCACATGGCGCAAACAGGCGCGCGCGAGACTGCTGGAGTTGCTCCGGTATCAGCCTCCGGCGACGCCGCTGAACCCGGAGGTCGTTGAGGTGGTCGATTGCGGGGACTACATCCGCGAGAAGCTTTATTACAGCAGCGCGCCCGGCATCCGCATCCCCGCTTACCTGCTGCGCCCGGCGAAACTGGATAAACCGGCGCCTGCAATTGTGGCGCTTCACGACCACGGTGGTTTCTATAACATCGGGAAAGAAAAACTGGTCGCATTACCCGGTGAACCGGCTGAGGTAAAGGCATTTAAGGACACCTACTATTCCGGGCGCTCATACGCCACCGAGTTGGTCAAGCGCGGTTACGTCGTCATTGCGATCGATGCGTTTTACTTCGGGGAACGGCGCGTCGATTTCGAGACGGTCGATCCCGTGATCCGGCAAAGAATGCAATCGCGCATTAGCACACTGACCGAACAGACAACCGCCTATCACGAGCAGTGTTCCGCCTTCGAGGAAGTGGTAGCCCGGCACATCTTCGCCGCCGGCGCGACATGGCTTGGGGTCATGTCGTATGACGACCGTTCCAGCGTCGATTACCTGCTCAGCCGGCCAGAGGTCGACCCAGACCGGATCGGGTGCCTCGGCCTATCGATGGGAGGACATCGCAACAACTACCTCTTCGCCACCGACCCGCGCGTCAAAGCCGCCGTCACCGTGGGCTGGATGACCAACTGGCGCGACCTGCTGCCCAACCACGTCGGTTCGCATTCATGGGCGCAGTTCGTGCCGGGTCTCGCAGGATCCTTCGAGTTGAGCGATGTCGTTTCAATTGGCATGCCAGGGTCACTGCTGGTGCTGCAGTGTTCTCGCGACGAACTCTTTACACTCGATGGCATGCAGCGCGCATGTGAGAAGATTGAGTCGCTATACAAGAAAGCGGATTTGCGCGATCACTTCCATTGCAACTTCTATGACGTGCCGCACCAGTTCAACGCCGCTATGCAGGACGACGCGTTCGCGTGGCTGGATCGATGGCTCAAGTAATGGCTTGCGCCCAGCCCCATGCAGGGGCTGGGCATCATTTTTGTGAATCACCCGCGCACGATTTCAACCGTCGCGATCTGCCGGGGAGTCACCAGCAAACTCACTACCCCACCCTCGCCCACAGCAAGTGCCTGTAACCGAGCTTCGGCCAAATTCGTCTGGTAAGCCTCACGAACCCCGCCTGCATGCGAGATGCGCACGGCCTGGGATAACTGGCTCAGATTTACAAGCCGCACGATCAGCGAATCGCGATCCTCGGCGCGTTTCACGGCAGTCACATCGAACCCTTCGCCAGTGATACTTAGCAATGGTTTATTCGCTTGCAACGCGCCAGTGTGACCATTCGTCATGACCGCCAGGGGTTGCTGGTTGAATTGGCGCGACGCCTGTACGACGCCCGCCTGTTCCCACTTGCCCGCATACGGCAGCAGCGCAAAGCGATAGCTGTGCAGTCCCAACTCCTGGCTGTCGATGTATTCATGCGGTTCGCCGGGGCCGCGTCCAAACGCGCGAAGCAGGGTAATCGCCAGCGTGCATCGCGATTCGTCCATCACCTCATATTCCTGCGTGCCCGCTGTGATGACAGCCATGCCAGCAGCCGCGTCCTCCGCGCCCCCCGCGTCTTCAGCGCCCTCAACCGCAACGAACGACGAATGCGGATACGTGCCCAACTGCGGTTCGCGCCAATCATGGCTGTCCACCTGGTGAATCGGGCGCTGCACCACATCGAACGCCCCGTCGGCGTAACACGATACCGCTGCAATGTCCGTCGGGAACAGGACGCGCAGCCGATGGTTCAGCGCGGTATTCTGCACGGTCATATCCAGCTCAAGTTGCCGCGAGTCGATCCCAAGCGAGATGTCGGTCACAATCGGCAAAGCGACCAGACGGTCATCCCGGCGCATCTTTTTTGGATCATACTCATGCGCGTCACCGACAAAACCAGCCGGGACCTGCAACGTCACGCCCAAACGCAGCGTCGCCCGGAGCGCGCCATCCTGCACGCGCGCCACAGTGAACGGCGCGCCGGCGGACGAGTAGGTATGATCAAACTGCGGCGGAATCCAGTTCCAGCCCTCGCCGCCATCGCCGCGATCCTCGAACGCCAGCAGGCCGCTGTAGGTTCGCCCGGTTTGTTTGTCATGCACGGTGAGCGTGCCATCCGGGGCAACCGCCACCCGCAAATAGCGGTTCTCCATCGTACTGGTGTCGGTGAAGAGCATGGTGGTCGGGCGGTTCGGGTCGTTGACGACGCGAACGCGGAAAGAAGCAACCCCATAGGCCGGCAGCGATGTCTGCAACGCGACTCGGTAGACGCGTTTTCGATTCACCGTTGGAATGTCAAAGCGCGGCTGATACAGCCGGTTCGTCTCGCGGATCGAGAGCACCTGGTGCGAAACAACCTGCATCGCCGCGTCGACGATCTGTAACTCCCCAGCTAGGGTCTCTTGAGGCAGCGTTATATCCACGATGACATTCTGGTCGCGCACCCAACTGGACGGGTTATAGACCAGCAACACATCGTCAGCGGGTTCCGCAGCCTGCATATCCACCTGCGCGGTCAGCGCCTGTAACCCTTCCTGTAGGGGCAATCCCTTGCGGTTGCCCTCTGACGCCTGCGTATCCACCTGTGCAGCCAGCGCCTGTAACGCGCGATCGCGCAATACGGAGGCGATCAACTGCACCTGGTCATAGCGATAGTGCATGTCGCGATGCACCTGATCCACCGAACAGCCGCAGATGCTGTCGTGGGCATGGTTTTGCATCAACAGTTGCCACGCCTGGCTGAGAAACCCGCTGGGATATTCTGCGCCATGCATCCACGCCAACGCGCTGAGTGGTTCGACGACGCGTTCCAACGCCGTCTGGGCGGCCGTGTTGGCCTGCTTTATCTCAATATGCGACGATGCGACATTGGCAAGCACCGATTGCAGCGCCCATGCGCGGTTGGCATGGCGCAACTCGCCCTCTTGCTCCTGCAATACCGGCGCCGCATCGGTGAGCGCCTGGACATAGGCCGGCAAAGTCGAGTGGATGACGCGCGCGCCGGCAAGCGTCTGGTTGGCATACGCGATGATCTCAGGCGTTTTCGGGCTGGGGAAGATGTGATCGACGCCATCCATCCACAGCAACTGTTCGCACACCGCCGTCGATTCGGTGTCGCTGCGCAACTGCGCCAGTTCAGCATCGAGCCGCGCAAAGTCGATCGGGTTGGGATCGGACAACGTGGGACGCAGCCGGTACAGGTAGTTGCTGTAGGCGTCGTCATCGGGCAACTTGATCGCGAGGAGCGCCGTGCCATCCGCACCGCGCCACATAAACGCGCTGCGCACCTGATCAGCCGTAATGCCGCGAAAGAGGACCGCCGCCTTAAACCCAAATCCGGAGAAGATCTGCGGCATCTGGCTGGCATGCCCGAACGAGTCCGGCAGATAGCCAATATCCATGCACCCGCCAAACGCGCGCGCCGCGCGTTGGCCAAGCAACAGATTGCGCACCATCGACTCGCCACTTACGAGAAACTCATCCGGCTGGGTGTACCACGGCCCGACGAGCAACCGCCCCTCCGCGATAAATCGCTTAAGCGATTCGGCGCGCTCGGGACGAATCTGCAGATAATCATCCAGCACGATGGTCTGGCCGTCCAGATGGTAAAAGCGATAGTCGGGTGTGCTTTCAAGCATCGCAAGCACTGCGTCAACCACCTCGACAAGCCGGGCGCGAAACACCTGAAAGGGCCGGTACCACTCGCGATCCCAATGCGTGTGCGAAATGACGTGCATGGTTTGTGTCATGACAAATCCTCGTATAACAGATTCTGGCGACTATGACTTTACCAGAATGCGCGGACAGTTTATCGTATAATAAATTTACGCGGCAACCGAAAAGTCACCGTATGGTGAGGAGGTTCAAACGAAGCTAGTCAACCGTTTGAAAGTAGGTTGCTCCAGCGCCCCGCGTTAGTGGGCGCTTTTTTTGTTAAATCTCCAGAACAATCCCATGGCGCCTGGCGTGGGTGAGTAAGCGTCTTGCTTCTTCATCGCCTTCCTGGGCTTCACGCACCAACCCGGCCAAGGCATCAGCCAGACGAATCAGGACATAGCTTTCATCACGAGCGCGGTGGACTCTTCTCACCTGGCAGTGCCAGCCTTTGAGTAGATTTTTATAAACCCGCTGTTTAGCTTTCGAGATACCGTCCACAAAGTTATCAGCGGTAAATTCATCGAAGCGCAAACCAAGGCGTCCGGCGCTAATTTCAATGGTTCTCCTAATGGTTGTCACAGTAGCGTCGTCGTAGTTAATAGCAGGCTCAAACTCGGTGGATTGGTGAATTGTGAAGCGGAGAGTTTCACGGAAGTGTTGGTCGGCGAAGATCAAGCCTATAAAGTGATAGCGTCGCTCTCGTTTGCTCTTACTCCACTTTAACCCTTTTTGACTCTCTCGCTCATAACGAAGGCACAAACTCTCAAGCTCTTGATAGTTCTCAAGGGTAACGACAACCGAGACAATGAAGAATACCTCATAGCCTGGTTTGGCTTGAGTGTCCTGTCCCGATTCGTCAACGTAGCAATAGAGTTGTTTCATGTGTGTGAGGAGATTTTAGAGGCAATAGTGGGCTCGGTTCAAGTTAGATTGACACTTTATCCGAAGCACTTTTGAATTATTACATAACGAGTTGGTTGGTATGCCTCTGTATCTGGCGCATTGGTCAAGCTTTGCTGCCATATGTGGCGGTTTTACTGCTAAGACTCATAGGCAACTCGAAAATAGGAATATTCGTGCCGCTGTTCAACTGTCAATCTGACTTCCCGGCTTTTGAACCATGCCCGAATTGTTTGCTATTACAAAAAGGTGGCATCCATGCTCGTGACATGATGCACAAAATACGCTGTTGGGCTAATAACGTTGAACGGCATGATGGCGCACGAAAGAGGATGATGCCCTGAGGGGTATTAAGACATGGAATTACGTTTATGATGCGGTTATGAAACAGCGTCGCATCGTACTTACGGTAATTGGACTACTCATCGCCCTTGTTCTCGTGCTGTGTGCATCGACCGCAGCGTTACTGGCAGGATGGATGCCGCCCGCAAGATGTGTTCCGGTACAGATAGTGCGGGCATCCGCTGTCGGAACTCCAACATGATCGAGCAATTAACGATGAACAGTATGAGATTTCGGCTGGATACAACGGGAGATATAACCTATTGTGCGGTCGGAAAGATTCTCATGGACAAGATTAATTCTTCTGACGGTGTTGTTTTTGTCCATGTGTTTATATTCTCGGAGGCTTTCGACGGTAACGGTGGTCGTACTGCGTACAACCGAGATTCGTGTGCATTAGGACTGCCAACCGAGCGGTTGGTAATGCTGGAAGATGTGATTGGAAAGTGATGGCTGGTAAGGCTGGCTTTGTTTATATCAAGGCTAGTGAAGCGGATTCACCCGACCGAAATTTTAAGGCAAACTGGCAAGATGCTATGGATGCCGGTATCCCACGCGGCGCGTACCATTTTTATCATCCTACCGTGTACGAAAGAGGATGATGCCCGCAAGGGTATTTCGACGATTCAAATCCGTGATCGGGAATTGACAATGATTTCGTATTGCCAATACATTCGCCTGTGACGGGCTGGGATTGCAGCGCAATGGTTCCTGAAAGTGCTAAACTGTCGGTGATGTCAATGCAAAGCGAATCAGATAATATGGCGGCGCCCATCGCGTTGAATCGCGCGTGGGCCGTAAAAGCGTTCTCAGCCAGCCTGACCGACCTGCCTTTTTCGTTCGTGTACGGCGGCAGGAGTTCTGCGGAATTCCTACCGGGTTGGCACTGCGAAGTCGAGGACGAGGACGATGACGAGGCGACAGGCGACACAGTCCACCGCCAAACGCTCATCCTGACCGACCCGGCGACTCATCTGGAAGTCCGCGCGGTATGCCTCACCTACCTCGATACACCCGGCGTCGACTGGACCGTTTATTTCACCAACAACGGCACCCAGGACACACCGGTGATAGAGCAGGTCATGGCGGTCGACACAGTGGTCGCGACACGCTCAGGGGCGCCTGCCGTGCTGCATCGGCTGAACGGGTCAACCTGTGCGGTCGATGACTGGATGCCTTTCGACCAGCCACTGCTGGATGGCGAGAGGGTTGATTTCGCGGCAACAGCCGGCCGGTCGTCCAATGTGTCACCCTGGTTCAATGTCGAATGGGGCAACGGCGATCAGATCGCCAGCGGCCTGATCACCGCCATTGGCTGGTCGGGGCAGTGGTGCGCCTCGGTCGAGAATGCAGAGGGCCGGCTGCGTATCCAGGCCGGCCTGCAGAACTTGCATAGCGTGCTTCACCCTGGAGAACGCCTGCGCAGCCCGCGCATTCTGCAACTGCACTGGCAGAGCGGCGACCAGTATCACGCTTACAACTTGTTCCGCCGCACGATGGTTGCCCATATCATGCCGCGACGCAACGGCCAGCTTGTCACACCGCCTATCGTCCATCTCAGCACGTCCTTCTATGAGTTGAACGACTCAAACGAGCAAAACGTGCTGTCGCATTTGCAGGCCATCGATGGCCTGGGGTTCGAGATGTTCTGGCTCGATGCGTATTGGACCGGGCCGACCGGGTTTCCGCAGAGCATGGGCAACTACGGTTTCCCCATCGAACGGGTCGAACCTGTCGATCGCTTTCCGCGCGGTCTTGCGGCCATTGGCGCAGCCGTCGCAAAGGCGGGACTGGGGTTCGTGATGTGGTTTGAGCCAGAGCGCGTCGCTGCCAGCACATTCCTCGCCATCGAGCACCCGGAATGGGTGATCTCCCCCGCTGGCGACGGCAGCGGGCTTTTCAATCTCGGCATCCCCGCCGCGCGCCGCTACATGACCGACTATCTCAATGCCGCCATCAAGGCTTACCAGGTGGCATGCCTGCGCATCGACTACAACATCGACCCGCTGCCGTTCTGGCGCTATACGGACGTCATGAATGCAGACCGCGCCGGCATGGTCGAGATGCGCTACGTCGAGGGGTTGTATCGCATGTGGGACGATATCCTGGCGGCGAACCAGGGACTGTTCATCGACAACTGCGCCAGCGGCGGCCGCCGGATTGACCTGGAGACCATGTCCCGATCCATTCCCCTATGGCGCAGCGACAACACCTGCGACATGCTCGACAAGAAGCCTGCAACGAAAGCGCTAGCCGCGCTCAAGAATCAATTGATGAGCGCAGGTCTGAACCGCTATGTGCCATTCAGCACGTGCGGCCAGATGGGCGCAACCCCGTATCTGTTCCGCAGCGGATTCAATGCGGGCATTGCGTTTGTTGAAGACGCGCGGCCAGCCGATTACCCGCGCGACCTGCTGAAACAGGGCATCGCCGAAGGCAAGCGCATCAGAAAATACTTCCTGGGCAATTTCTACCCGCTCGTGGAGTCTGGCGTCGACCCAAGCGGGTGGTGCGTGACGCAGTATCACCGCCCCGCAGAAAACGACGGCCTGCTCATGGCATTCCGCCGCGACCAATCGCCAGACGCACAGGGCGTGTGCCGATTGCGTGATATCGATCCAGGCGCCGCTTACCGGGTCACGGTTTACAGAGGGTATGCGCCCGAACCGCCCATGACAATGCCGGGCGCCAGCCTGCAGGAACTTGCGCTGGCGATCGACACTGCGCCGGGCTCAGTCCTCATTGAGTACGTTCTGGACTCATATTAAGCAGTGTCGGCGGCCGACTTATCTTGTTGGAGGCTTATGTCGCTTACGCAACACAATGAAAGTGCGAATGAACACCGGGTCGAATTGTACAAAGAGGCGTTGCGCCCGCAGGTTCACTTCACTGCGCGGTACTGGGATGACTACAGGCTCAACCCGCAGCAACACCAGGAAGGCTGGGTAAACGATGTCAACGGGCTGGTGTACTACGATGGCGAGTACCATTTTTTCGCGCAGCGCTGGTGGTCGTGCTGGCTCCACGCCGTAAGCACTGATCTCATTCATTGGAAGGAGCTTAAACCGGCCTTCGGCAAAGGCGGGGCTCTCGGTGGAACCCAATCCGGTGGCGGGATCGTGGACTATACCAACGCCACTGGTCTGGGCGTCGGCAAAGAACCGGTGATGGTTGCCTTCTGGAGCAGCACCGACAACGAGAGGCAATGCATCTCTTACAGCACCGACCGGGGGCGAACATGGGAGAAGTATGCAAAGAATCCTGTGCTGGTTCATCCATACCGGGATCCCAACGTGTTCTGGTATGAGCCTGACCATAAATGGATCATGATTCTCTACGGTCCTCCGGATAATAGCTATGTGCTGTTCTCGTCAGTCAATTTGCTGAATTGGGAAAAGCTCAGCGTCATACCCGATATGTACGAATGCCCAGATATGTTTCCGCTGTGCCTGGACGGCAACAGGGAACTCGAGAAGTGGGTAGTCATCGATGGCAGCGGCGATTACGTCATTGGGACGTTTGACGGAAAGCGATTTGAGCCTGAGACCCGGAAGATGAAAGGCGACTACGGTCGCAACTTCTATGCGTCGATGACCTTTGACGGTATGCCAGGGGAAGACAACCGCCGTATTCAGATGGCGTGGATGCGCGGCGGTGAATACCCGGACATGCCGTTCAATCAGCAGATATCATTTCCCTGTGAACTGACACTCCGCACATTTCCCGAAGGCGTCCGCATGTGCCGATACCCGGTGAGGGAGATTGAAAAGCTTCATGCCGTGGAATTCGCTGTGAAAGACCGGATTCTGACGCCTGAGGAGAACCCACTAAGTAGGATCAGCGGCAGGGCGTTCGACATCTTGGCCGAGGTGGACCTGTCACGGTCCGACTGCGCTGAGATGGTATTCACTGTGTGTGGCAATCAGGTGAAATATAACGTCAGCGACAGGCAACTTGACTCCTGCGGGTCCGTTGTGGAACTCAAGCCAAGGTCCGGCTTACTACAGCTTCGCATTCTTGTAGATCGCATGTCTGTGGAGACCTTTGGCAACCTTGGGGAGATATCCATGACCAATGTCACCAATGTCGCGTGCGCGCAGGATGCTAAGCCCACTCTATCGCTTCAGGTATTCGGCGGGAATGGTTTTATCACCTCGCTTTCAGTTCATGAATTGAACTCGATCTGGTAGCCAGCAGGGACAGTTGGTGTCAGCGTCCGAGCTGAATGAAGGCGCTCTATTTTCTTTTGCCAGGTTTTGTCTCGGCTTTTTTTAGATTTTCAGCGACTCGCGATTTCACAATTTTGCTGATCAGCTGTAACGGCATCGGTTCATCGATTGGAAATCTTATGGAACCTTTTGCTCCCTGGTAAATGGACAATTCATCCTTATAGGCCTCTATTGCGCCTGGCGTTGGATAAAACCCGATATGGTGTTTAAAAGCAGCAAAATGGACTAAATTCCCCTTCAGAAAGAAAGTGGGCATCTGATAACTGATTTTTTCAACCGCGTCAGGCGCGGCTGTCTTTATGGTTGCCCGTAATTCTTCCAGTATGACTTGTATCTCCGCAGGGAAAGTGGCAATGTACTCATCGATTGAACTAAAACCAACTCTATTGCTTTCCATAATTACTTTCAACCTCAGCATAAAAAAGCGTAGGATCGTCGCACCAAGTCTGCTTCGTTCAGCTTAAGCGACCTATTCCAGAATTTCGACATTGTACAAAAGGCGAGCCTGACAATCAATGGGTCGCGCTTCGCGCTTTTGCATGGTTTTAAATGACGCGTACAATGCGCGCATATTCAGGCAGTATGAACTTCACGGAGGTCGTGTTGAGAAAAGTAAACGTGGCATTGGTTGGCGCCGGCTGGTGGGGCACAAATGCCCACATCCCTGCATTAAAGTCGCACCCGCAGGCGGAGTGCGTCGCGGTTCAATCCCGCTCTTTGGAGAAAGCGCGCAAGATCGCCGACGATTTCGGCATTCGGCTGGCCTGCACGTCGATGGATGAGGTGCTGGCGATTCAAGACCTTGACGCGGTCATCATCAGCACCACGCCCAACATGCACTACGAGCACGCCAAGGCCGCGCTCCTCGCCGGCAAACACGTGGTGCTCGAAAAGCCGATGACGATCACCGTAGCGCAGGCGCAGGAGTTGGTGGACATTGCGAGCGCGCGCAGCCTGCACTTCATCATCAGTTGCCCGTGGCATTACAACGCGAACGCGATCGAAACGCGCCGCTTGATCGAGACTGGCGCACTCGGTCAGTTGAAAATGGTCAATATCCTGTTTACGAACAACGTCGCGGGGTTATACGCTGGCGAGCGACTCGACAAGGCTTTCCGCATCGACGCCGAAAAACACCCCGAACGCGTCCCGTATCGCATGCCCGGCCTGTCCTCGTACAGCGATCCTGCCGTGTCCGGCGGCGGACACATCTACACGCAGATTTCACACGTCGCAGCGATGCTTGGCTTTATCACGCAGTCCGATCCTGCCGAGGTGTTTGCGCGCTTCGACAACAATGGCGCCGCGGTGGATGTGTTCAACACGATCGATGTGAAGCTGGCGAACGGGGCGCTGGTGTCGATTGCCAGCCACGGGCTGCCCATGCCCGGCGACTCACGTTGGGAAATCCGCGCCACGGGAACACGCGGCGCCGCCGAAGTGGACCTGATCCGTGGGCAACTTGAGTTTCACGACATTGACGGGAAGACGACCCATTACCCGGAGCCGCCCCCCGCACAACGCGCCCCCGCCACACAACCAGCAAAGAACCTGGTGGATGTGATCCTCGGCCTGGCACCCAATGGTTCACCCGCGACGCTCGGGTTGTACGCGATGAAAATCATCGAGGCGTCCGTCAAGTCCGTGCAAACGGGCGCCAACGTCATCGTCGGCGCATAACCAGGATGGACGCAGCAAAACCTCTGGCGGGCAAAGTAGCGGTTGTAACAGGCGCCAGCCGTGGCGTCGGCGCCTGTATTGCCGCATCGATTGCCGGCAAAGGCGCAGCAGTCGCCCTGGTTGCGCGCAGCAGCGAACCAATCCGTGCGCTTGAAGGACAGATAAAAGCTGCTGGTGGACGGGCGATTGCGATTCCGTGCGACATCCGAAACATTCAGGAGGTGGACCAACTCAGCGACGCTGTCCATGCGGCCTTTGGGCGAGTCCACATTCTCGTGAATGCCGCCGGCGTCTTCGGGCCAATCCAGTTGATTGCGCAAAGCGATCCCGCGCGTTGGATCGACACACTCATGGTGAATACGATCGGCCCCTACCTGACCTGCCGCGCATTCGCGAGCGACATGATCGCATCAGGTTGGGGACGCATCATCAATGTGACCTCTGCGGCCTCGCTGCATACCCCGGGGTCGTTGAATAGCGCCTATGGGACCAGCAAAGCGGCGCTCAACCAATTCACGCGTCACCTGGCCGCGGAGCTGGCAGGGACTGGCGTCACCGCAAACGTAATCCATCCCGGCGAGGTGAAAACCGAGATGTGGGCCGCGATCCGCGACGAGGTCGCGAAGACCGGCCCCGAGGGCGAAGGCTATCGAACGTGGGCCAGCTGGGTAGAGGAGACTGGCGGCGATCCACCAGACAAAGCGGCGGAACTGGTGTTGAAACTGGTCAGCGATGAAGCAAGCGCGATCACCGGACGGTTTCTATGGATCGAGGATGGCCTGCAGAAGCCCGTGCGCAGTTGGTGAGTTTGTCACTTGGTGCTTAAATGGGTTGGGGATTAAAACATTACGCTCAGCCACGCGCTGAGTAAAGGTCGTAGAACAATGAACTTAACGAGCATCGAGCGCATCAGCAATATTCTGAAGCGCCAGCCGGTTGACCGAATCGGGTTATTCGAGCATTTCTGGTCTGATACGCAATCCGCGTGGACTGCGCGCAAGAACATCAAACCCGGTGAGAACTTTGCCGATCACTTCGGGTTTGACCTGGACCTGTGCTGGCCGTTCAACATGGTCGCCGACATCGATTTCGTCGACGAAGTGATCGAAGAAACCGCCGAGACTCGGCTGGCGCGCAATGGCAACGGGGCGCTCTTCCGCACACATAAACTGCATGACGCCACCCCTGAGCACGTCGACTTCCTGGTAAAAGACCGCGACGGCTGGGAGCGCTTCATCAAGCCAAAACTCACGCCCGACCGCCGCCGCATCAACTTCACCGCTTACCGTGAAGCAAAGGAAGCGTCGCGCAAGGCCAACCGCTTCTTCGCGTGGTCAGGCGTCAACGTCTTCGAAATCATGAAGGACGTGTGCGGACACCAGTACATGCTGATCGGCATGGCGGAAGACCCTGACTGGGTGCGCGACATGGCTGACACCTTTGCCAAACTGACTGTCGACCTGCAGGAAATTCTATTTGCCGAAGAAGGCTGGCCGGACGGCATCTGGTATTACGAAGACATGGGATTCAAGCACCGCCCCTTTATGTCGCCGCGAATGTACCGTGAGATATTGTTGCCCGCGCACAAATACGATATCGGCTTCGCCAAGAGCCATGGCTTGCCAGTCATCCTGCACTCATGCGGTTTCGTCGAACCGTTGATCCCAGGCTTGCTCGAAGCCGGGATAGACTGTCTGCAGGTGATCGAAGTCAAGGCCGGCATGGATCTCATAAAGCTCTACCAGCAGTACGGCGAACGCCTGTCGTTCATGGGCGGGATCGACGTGCGCACACTGTACACGAACGACAGGGCGATCATCGACGCCGAGTTAGAGTCCAAGCTGCCCATCGTCAAAGGCCACTTTGGCTATGTGCTGCACAGCGATCACTCGATTCCGAACACGGTGGAGTATGAAACTTACCAGTACTTCATCAAACGCGGAATGGAACTGGGCGGCTATAACTGACTATCGAGTTCGCGTCATCCCTAACCACCGACGACAAAGAGATCGACGAAATCCGGAGGCAAGGGAACTTCTGTCATTCCGCTTACACGCCATTGCGTCTGCGTGAATAGTCCGCGCCAGACGCCATCGCCGCGGAATGACAGGTGTTGGTCTTGCCCGGTTTTGTTGACAATGACCGCAAAGGACTGGCTCGACCGGGTGCTGGTCAGCCAGTCAATGTGCACATCGCCCGGTTGCGCTGCCCGCGCGTCCAAGGTGGGTTGCACACCCGCGCGATTCAGCGCTTTTTGCAGCAATCGCAGCAAGCCCGCATCCGACCTGGAAGCAGCCTGGCCGAGGTTGGTTCCACAGTACAGAACCCAACCCGCGCCGATGGATTTGGACACAACACACGGGCTTATCCCGTCGAACGATCCTTCGCTCGTCACGCCCTCGCCACCAAGCACCGCATAACGATGTGCGCCCCACGCCAACGAGCCATCCTGAAGCGCGAACGGGAACACACTGCCGCCCGTGACGCCAAAGTCTCGAAGCGCCTTGCGCACATCGTCTGTGATGGCAGCCGTCACCAGCTGGTGTTCCTCCAGCTTCAGGTGATAGGACGAGGTGCTCTCGACTTCACGAATGCCCCATGACTCAGCCAACCCGCAACCGGGCAAACTCCGGCTATGGCGTCCAGTAGTGGCGTTGTAGCCGGCCAGATGGGCTTCATTCATCAATACACCGCCCTGCCGCACCCAGCGATCCAACGCGGCCGCTTCATCAGCGGTGACGTAGTAGCACGACGGCATAATCAAACACTTGATGCCATCCAGTTGTCCGCCCGCGAGCATATCGCCAGAAATCACCCGGAAGGGATAGTTGTTCCAGTACAGCGCCTGGATGTAAGCCTCTGTGCTATCGATGAGCGGTTTCAATGACCCTTGCGTTGCAAAATGAAACAACTCATTCTTGCGACTTTTCCATATCCCGACTTGCGGCATTGGAGGATGCACATCGAGCAATGCGGTCGTATATGGGCGCAAGCGGGTCCAGAAGTCGCGCACCGCGACGGTCACAGACCGATCCGTGCCATCCAGGTTGACAAGCCCCCACGCGGGCGACTCAAACCCAAGCACTTCGGGGCGGTATTGCCAGAAGAGGAAACCTTTGATATCCAGACCAATCTGCGGCAAATAGTCCTTCAGCACGTCCTGGCGACCCAGTATGCGCTGGTGCAGATCGGTGCAACCATGGTTGATGTGACTCTCGACGTTGTAACAGACCTTCCCGCGCGCGGCCGAGGTGACCTGTGTGGCCAATATCGGGCCGCCGTTCATCGTCGCCGCAAAAACCTCGCAGTGTTCTGCAAGCGCAAAATCATCCACGCAGGTTACTGAGTTGAACACCGACATTACGTTTGGCACCACATGCAGGTAGCGAACGTGTGCTGGGTCGCGCTGTTTCACCATGTCCAAACGCCAGGCTGCCTCCGCCGTCATCGTGTCCAGGTGGAATTCCCGCCAGTCGACAAAGTCGATAATCGTTCCGCCGTTATAAGGAAGCTCGACCTGTTGCCACGTGGTGTAGCACCGTCCCCACACGTCGTTCAGGCGTTCGAGCGAACCCCTGTTCGCCATTGCCTGATACTTGTCCTGCAACCAACCCAGAAACCCGGCGCGGCAGTGGGCGCAATAACACACCAGTGTGTGCATATCGGGGTTGCGCTGCTGAAATCCTTGTTCGGGTTCATTCCACACATCCCACATAGCCAGCGCCGGATGCGCTCGGAAATGGTCGATGGTTGCTGCCATGAAGCGCTGGCGCGCTTCGCGCGCGGCGGGGTGTGAATAACAAGGCCCCGGGTGCCCGCCGATCTGGCGGTGTGACACAGTATAGGGTTCGATCACCTGCCCTGACGCGTTTATCTGTTTGGCATCCGGGTAATCCTCAAAAAGCCAGGAGGGCGAGACATCAAAGATCGTGTTGATCGTCACATCAAGGTGATGCTGCCCGGCCAGATCCATCAATCGGTCAACATCGTCGAAGTTGAACTGGTCACGAGATCGATGCGACCAGCGCCATTGCACCCACAACTTCACAGCGTTGAAACCCAACTCCTGCATATGCTGAAAATCATGTTCCCAGCACGCAGGCTCAGGCGTAGGCGCGCGGTAGTACTGTGAGCCGAAAATAAAGGGGTAACGCGGGCGATCTTCAGTCATTCTCAACCTCTCAATCCCGATTCCAAACAAGATTCAGGTATTGGCGACAAACCACTCAAGCAGTTCATCGGCCTCAGCCTGCGTCGCGGTCGTGGTGCAATACATGGTTTTTTCTGGCTTCAGCTCGCGGTGCAACGCCTTCATCTCTTCTGGCGTGCCCCACACCTGCACCGCTTTGCCGCCGGCCTGCACCTTCTTGAGGACATGAAGGAAGTCGATGTGTGTCCCATTGCCGTCGCCCGGAACAAACGACAGCGTGTGCAGCCCTTTGCTCTGGATCAAAAGATCGGTGTGCACAAGCGCGCTGGGGCCGTCCCAGTGATACACGACGTGTTTGACGATCTCGGCCTCTTCTTCGAGCGCCGGCAAAACCCACCGCTTGAACATCGCCGGGCCGATGAGCGCCGCGAAGTCGCATTGCAGGAACGCCGTGCCCTCCATCGAATAGATCGTGTTCACATAGCCGAGTTCGTGCATGCGACCGGCTGCGCTGATCGCCTCCCAGAGAACGGGGAAGATGGCGCGCGCGTCGATCATGGCGCGGTCAATGACATCAGGGCGTTCGAGCAAGTCGAAGCACAATCGCTGCGGGCTGCGCATCGCGGAGAGGATATCCATGTTGGTGTGCAGGTCAGGCGGTGTGATCAGCATCTTCCCTGCCATCCTGTCCGACGCCCGCCGGTAGAAAGCAAGCATTCGTTGCCACAGGGGGTGATCGTGTTGCAACGAGATCGGGAAGGCGTCGTCCCAGTTCTCAATGCAGGGCTTTGACCAGTTTGTGTTGCCCGAATCCGGGCTCCATTCCAGTTGGGCGCCGCAGAACACGGCGATCTCATCCGGGCCAAAGCTCAGCATAAACGAGGGGATGGACTCGCCGCCATAGTACGTCCGTTCCGCGCCCAGCAATGCGCGGTCAATGACTTCGTCCATGTCGCCGAAGGCGCGGTCGCGGTACTCGATTTCGGGCGCAGGGAGCGCGCCATCGCGCGGCGCAGTCACACAGACAATCGGGCGGTCAATCATCTCGCCGGCGTAATAGGCTTCCCAGCGCTTCGCGGCGTCCGCAAGATCGGGCTTATACAACAGGGGCGCGTACTTCGGCTGTAGTGCTGACATGATGTTTCACCTCAGAAGAGTAAGTCCGGATCCTCAATCAGTTGGACGACCGTGTTGAAATACTGGGCCGCGTAGAAATCCGATAGTTCTGCACGCGAGTAGCTCAGCGTCACCCACAGGGTCTGGCTGCAATCGCGGTAATGTCGTATTCGTCCAATGGACAGCAAGGCCGAATTCTGCACATCGTTGAAGCCATTTACAGTATCAAGACTATATTGACCCAGATCGGCAAACAAAAACGCGGGAGCGGCCGGCGCAACGGGTGTCGCGTCTTTCGCAATAGACTCGCTTGACGCGATTTCGCGAGAGAGTGAAATCAATGACTTGCTACCCGGTTCCCTGATCACCTTGACGTTGAATTGTCCCTCACCCGCGACGAGAACGCCCATCGAGGCGCCCGTAAGTCCTCCACCATTGCTCTGAATCCCTGTGGGATGGCGTTGATCGGCCTTGATGGCAATCCAGGCGATGACATCTGCGACCGTGACTATCACGTTGCTCTGAATCCCTGTGGGACCGCGCACACGCAAGCGCTCACACAACGTCGCCAGCGCACTGACATCTACCTCAGCGGCGAGTTGCCCGGCATTGGGGGCTGCCATAGCCGCAGCAGGCTGCTGGTTCGTTATTGGAGCAGGCGCCTCAATAAGGTGTTGCAGTGGCGCGATGGGGGTCGCCAGAGCCATTCGAATATCGCGCTCGACAATGGCGCCCTCTGGCCCAGTGCCGGTGAGTGTTTGCCAGTCCACCCCAGTGGTCTCCGCGAGACGTTTTGCGCGCGGCGAGATGAATATCCGTTGTCCCGGACGGCGAGAGGCCGGCGCCGCCGCGCCACTTTCGGTGGAGGTCGGCCCGGCATGTTCGACAGCCTGAACTGCCTTTTTCCCGCCATCAGGAGTGGTTGCAGGAGAAGCAAGATGCTCCCCAGCCAGCAGTATTGTGCCGATTGAGCTGAGTACTATAACCGTATCCCCAGCCTGAGCCAATACCCTTGCCAAAACTCCGCTGGCCTGTGCTTCGATATCGAGCGTTGCCTTGTCCGTCTCAATGGCGAAGAGAGTTTCGCCTTGCGCGACCTGTTCGCCGACTTGCCGATACCATGTCGCCAAGATGACGGTATCTGTCGTCTGCCCGAGCGGTGGAACTAATATTTCGTGTGCCATTGTCGCTCTAAAAAAGTGACTTGACCGTCTGGATGATCTTCTCTGCCGATGGCAGATAGTACGCTTCCATCACCGGGGCGAATGGCGGCGGGGTGTCTGGCGCCGAGATGCGTTTAACCGGCGCATCAAGGTAGAAGAACGCCTCTTCAGCAACCGTCGCCAGGATATCGCCTGCCCACCCACCCGTCTTGTTGTCTTCTTCGACCACGACCAGCCGGCCAGTCTTGCGCACCGAACTGAGGATCAGCTCTTTATCGAGCGGAACAAGCGTGCGCGGGTCGATCACCTCCGCACTGATGCCGCTCTTCGCGAGTTCCTCAGCGGCCGCCAGCGCCATATACACAGTCGTGAGCTTGCCGACGATGGTCACATCGGTTCCCTCGCGCCGAATGATCCCTTTCCCAATCGGCACAATGTAATCCTCATCGGGCACTTCGCCGATTGGGCTCAGCGCCCCTTTCTCGGAGCGCGCGCCCTTGCTGCCATACAACAGCTTGTGCTCGAAAATCAGGACCGGATTGTCATCGCGCACAGCCGCCTTGAGCAGCCCCTTGGCATCGTACGCCGTCGATGGCGCAACGATCTTGAGCCCTGGAACATGCGTGAAGAACGCCTCCAGGCTTTGCGCGTGTTGTGTGCCGCGACGCGTGGAGCCCACAGGCGCGCGCATCACCATCGGCACCGCCACCGTGCCGCCAGACATATACGTCATCTTGGCGGCCTGGTTGGCCAGTTGATCCATCATGCAGAACAGAAAGTCGCCATACTGCACATCGGCAATGGGGCGCAGCCCCGCCATCGCCGCGCCAATCGCGACGCCCGCTATGCCGATCTCAGAGATCGGTGTATCGAGAATGCGCTCATGACCAAACTGATCCGACAGGCCAAGCGTCACCGTAAACGCGCCGCCAAACCCGCCGCTGATACCGATATCCTCACCGAGACAAAACACGCGCGGGTCGCGCATCATTTCTTCGCGAATCCCTTCGCGCAAAGCTTCCGCAATCGTCAACATCGCCATGCTTGATAACCCCCTTACTCGTAGAACACATGCTTCAGCGCATCTTCAGGCAGCGGATACGGGCTGGCATCTGCAAACGCCACGGCGTCGTCAATCGCAAGGCCAACCTCGCGCTCAATCTCAGCCAGGTCGGCGGTGGTCTTGAGTCCCTGCGCCACAAACCACTCACCCAGGCGCTTGATCGGCTCCTTGTCGCGCCACAACGCCTCTTCTTCTTTTGTGCGGTAAGTGAGCGGATCGCTGCGCGAATGCCCGCACAATCGATAAGTCTTGCACTCAAGCAGCACGGGGCCATTTCCTTTGCGAGAAAAACTGACTGCGTCACAGGCGGCTTCATACACCGCGAGGACATCGCTGCCATCGGCAATCATGCCCCGCATCCCATAGGCGACCGCGCGGTCGGCCACGTTCTCCAGCTTGGATACGCTCCCATACGGCGTGGACGCGCCATACAGGTTATTCTCACAGACGAAAATCACCGGCAACGCCCAGATCGACGCCATGTTCATCGCCTCGTGCACAGCGCCTTCGTTCGCTGCGCCATCGCCAAAGAAGCACACCGTGACATCATCGCGCCCCTGGCGTTTCTGCGCCAGCGCCATGCCGCACGCGATGGGGGCGTTGCCGCCAACGATGCCTATCGCAGGCGGCATGCCGACGCGGATGTCGCCCACATGCATAGAACCCGCCTTGCCGCGGCTGCATCCAGTGTCCTTCGCCATCAGTTCCGCCATGATGTCGCGTATCGCGACACCCTTGGCGATGGCGTGCCCGTGCGGGCGATGTGTGCCCAGCACATAGTCGCTGAGCCGCAAGTTCGCGCACACGCCAACGGCGACAGCTTCCTGTCCGATGTACAGGTGCAATGTCGATGGAATGCGCCCTTGCATGAAGAGCGTGTTGCACCGCTCCTCAAACCGGCGGATGGTCAACATCCGCCGGTACATATCAAGCAGAACCGGTGTAGCGATTTGTTGCATACGTCGTCCTAACAGAGTTGTAATATTTGTTCGACATCCTTTGCGAGAATGTCCTTGTGCTCGCCAAGGGTCGTGCCACGCTGAGCAAAGCGCGCGCTCACCACTTTGGCCGCATCTGGCCCGATGCCGTAATCGCGCAGCGTCGTCGGCACGCCCGCCGAGCGGAAGAAAGCCGCTGTCATGTCGATAGCGGCATCGGCGCGCATCTCGCGGGTCCCGCTGTGGATACCCCACACGCGCTCGCCGTACTGCACAAGCTTATCGCATTTCTGCGCGCGTTTGTAGCGCAGCAACGCGGGCATGACGACCGCCAGCGACTGAGCGTGATCGACACCGTAAAACGCGGTCAGTTCGTGCCCGATCATGTGCGTAGCCCAGTCCGCCGGCGCGCCGCACGCGATCAACCCGTTCAGCGCCTGCGTGGCGCTCCACATGATGTTCGCGCGAGCATCATAATCGGTCG
>CAIXPS010000286.1 GCA_903921365.1 uncultured bacterium
CTGCGTGACTTCAGCCTAAACGCGAGGCGTGCAAGGCCATAAGCGCGTCTGACCCGCTGGAATATCGAGCACGGGCCAACGCAAGGCAGCGGCCTGACCAAGGATAGTTGCGGCGGCCGAGGATGGCTCGATGAAAACGCGCACACGCGCGTCGAAGCGCGTCGGGTTATGACATTCAAGAACCGTCTGTCCGTCCGCATGGTTGACGATGCGCGCATCGATGTGATCGAACGCGCACACCAGCCCCGTGTCCGGCTGGACATACACGCCGGGCAGTTCCACGGTTGTCAGCATCAGCGACACCTCGCACCAGCACGACCCGAACAACGAGCCGCCGATGTTGTCGCGCCCTTCCCAGTCGCTGAAATTGACGCGCTCGCACATCCAGCCCGGCTTCATGATCTGCGGATCGCCGACCGGTCGATCGGCGCGCGCCAGGTACTGCGTGATATTGTGCGCGGTTTCCTGTATCTGCTCAAGGTATAGCAGATTGCCGGTATACCGGAATAGCTTGAACAGGCTGTCGCCTGAGAGCGTGCAGATGCCGGGCGCGCTGTGCTTGTTCTGCGCGTTCGCCCACACCGACCCGGCGGCATGCGCATCGAGGCGTCCCAGCCACGAGTCCGGCGGGAAGGCATAGTCATATGAGGCGCACCACGTCATGCACTGCGCGGCCATCGCCTCGGCGCGGGTCAGCCATAACCGGTCGGAGGTGACCTCGTAGAGCACGATGAACGATTCCAGCAGCGCGAACGCCGACTCGCTATCGGGGCACTTGAGGATTTCGCCCGGCCCGCCATTGGTGACGCCGTTCACAACGTCATGCCTGTAGAGGTGTTCCGCGAGCGCAATCGCTGCGCGCGTGTAGCCGGGTTGTGCGAAGTATTCGCCGGCCAGGGCGAGCGCGCCGGGCGCCATCGCCGCTGCCGATGATCCGCCGACCACCACGTCGCCGCTGTCGCGATCCAGGTATTGCCCTAACTGCCCGTAGCGTTCGAACGTGTGCACGAACAGGTCGGCCAGACGGCGCGTCCCGGCGGCCCAGTGTGCGGGCAGTTGCCAGGCTGGGTCTATTGCCTTGAGCGCGTGGTAGGTTTTGACCAGGAAGTACAGCGCATCGGCCTGTTTGCGCACCATCAGCCATGCCGCCGTGCCGGGCGTCTCGAAGCCGTCGCCATAGACCCGGTTGCCGTGGCGCACCGCGTGGAATAACCCGCTGGGATATTGCGCCTGCGCAAACATCCATTCGAGGTTTGTCAACGCGCGTTGGCGCGACTCGGGCTGTCCCGCGATCAGCATGGGCAGGGGCACCATCCCGCCGCCGACCCAGCCGACCTGCCAGTCCTGATAGCGTTGCTCGATAGCCACTTCGCGTGTCCCAACCATGTAGTATCCGCGCTCGTTCCAGTTATCGCGCTGGTACTTGTCCTCGATAATCGACCACGCCGCTGAGAACGGCAATTCGTGGCGCAGCTTGACGGCTCCGGTTATATCTTTACGCACGACGGCGAAGCGGTCGTACAGGTCTTGGGTGGATTGCGCGGGGAAGACAAATAGCCGAAACCGGATGGCGACCTCATCACCGGCAGTCCAGTGCGCGCCGCGATCCCACGACGGCGTCTGGGTGGTGGCGAAGGTATACATCGTGTCGCGGCGCATGCCGGGCGCTTCGATGCGCCATATGGCGCGCGTTCGGTCGGCGCTCTCCTCGACGGTCAACCCGTGGTTGCCAAAGCGGCTGCCCTGTTCGGTGAGCAGGATGCAGGCGACGCCGTCGCGCGGCGCATAGGCGCTGATGCACGGCGTGGTCACATCGCCGGTCAGGATCTGCAAGCGCGAGGGTGCGACATCCTCATTACTTAAGCGACTTAAGCGCGGCACATCGGTAATCAGCACGGGCGCATCCGGGCCGATGTCGCGCGGCTCGCGCACCATCGGCGGATAGGTGTACGGACGGCAGGTGAAGCGGTTGCCGTTGTAGGCTGCGGCGGGCAACATGACGAAGTTGTCGGGCGACCAGCCGTCA
>CAIXPS010000287.1 GCA_903921365.1 uncultured bacterium
ACTACGCCTGGGACAACCGTGCACCTGGTGAAATGAGGGTTTGGATCAGGACGCTATAGGTGTGAAAAGCTGTAATTGTGCAACAATAAATTATCTACGCTAAACCATTAGATTTTGATTTTATGTATCACTATGTGGTAACCTTGACTCATGAAACGTAAAGCTTGGAAGCTTAAGAATTATTCGGTGGAGATGAGCGGTCATGGCAATCGCTGAATTCTCGGTTGAACGCAACTGGCATTCGGATCGGCGCAGCCCACTTCGGTGGGTTTTTTCACACGTCATCCGGCATTGGCCGTTCCTCATCGGCATCGTGATTGGCGCGCTGGGAAACGCGGGTGGGGCGTCATTGATGCCCATCTACATCGGTCAGGCGTTTAACGCCATCAACAAAAGTGCGCCTGATTTTTCGGTGCTTGCAACATCTGCATTTCTTATCGTCATCTCGCAGATATTCCGAGGAATTTTGCAGCTTGGGCGCAACTTTTCAGCAGAGATTATCGGTCAGCGCCTCGAACGGGATCTGCGTGATGAGCTCTACGCGAGTCTGATTGGCAAGAGCATGACGTTTCATGATCGCCAACAGGCCGGCGACGTGATGGCGCGCGCAACCAACGACGTGCGCGAAATCAACATGATGATGAACCCAGGCGTCAACATTGTTATGGGGTCTGCGGCATTCCTGATATTCCCATTGATCTTCGCCCCACAGTTGCACCCGCAATTAATCATTGTCCCACTGGTCTATCTTTTCGCATACTTCGCCTCAGTATGGTGGTACATAAGGCGACTACTGCCTGTCACGCGCGACGTGCGGCGCGCATTCGGCGTCATGAATACCACGCTGGCGGAGTCTATCGAGGGCGTGGAAACCGTGAAAGGCGCGGCGCAGGAAGAACGGGAACTGGGCCGTTTCGACAAAACACTGCAAGGGTGGCGCGATGCCTCCGTCAAGCAAGGATATATTGAGTCAGTTTATATCCCGATGTTGCTTCTCGGAGTCACCATCGCGGCTGGCCTGTTGCATGCGGCCACGTTGTACACCGCTGGCGCTATCAACATCGGGTCAGTGATAGCCTATATGGGCTTGTTGATGATGTTCGGTTTCCCAACATTTTCAGCGCAATTCTCTTACTCACAGGTCTCCTCTGGTCTTGCCAGCGCGCGCCGCATGTTGGACCTCATCAACGCAGAAACCAAGCTTGATGACGGCGCGGGTCGCGTGAGTGGTTTCAACGGCCAGATGCTGGGGAAAGTCACTTTCGAGCATGTCACGTTCGGGTATGGCGATGGAAAACCGCAGTTAAACGACGTCAGTTTCGAGGTCAAGCCCGGACAAACCGTCGCCATCGTTGGGCAGACCGGATCTGGCAAGAGCAGCATCATCAAGCTGATCAACCGAATCTATGATGCCAACAGTGGCGCGGTGCGCGTCGACGACCTGGACGTTCGCGAATGGAACCTGGCCAACCTGCGCAAGCAGATATCGATTATCGAGCAGGATATCTTCCTGTTTTCGCGAACGATCGCTGAGAATATCGCGTTTGGCGCCCCCGGGGCCACGCAACCACAAATCGAAGAAGCAGCCCGAGCGGCGCAGGCACATGAGTTTATTCTGTCGTTCAAGGACAGTTACCAGACCGTTGTCGGTGAACGCGGTGTGACGCTTTCCGGAGGCCAACGCCAGAGAATTGCACTGGCGCGCGCCTTCCTGACAAACCCGCGCATATTAGTGCTGGATGACTCCACGAGTGCCATCGATAGCGCGACAGAGGATCTGATCCAACGCGCGATCTTCAGAGCAGCCGAGGGACGTACCACTTTTATCATCACACACCGGTTATCGCAAATCCGCTGGGCCGACGTCATCATCGTAATCCGAAGGGGCGCAATTACAGCCATAGGCAAACATGAAGAACTTGTGAAGACTTCGCCGATTTATCGCGCCATCTTTGATCGGGGTGAGTCACCGACTGAGACTCAGGATGAACAGCCTGACTGCTTGGACGCCAAGCGCCCGTGGGATGGACATGAAAATACGGTTATTTCTGTGCCGGCTGAACAGCATAAAGTGAGTAGTCAATCATGATGATGGGTCTTACGTCGGAGTCCTACGACAGACAATACTCCGATCGTCAACTTCTGGGTAGACTCAGTAGTTACTTCGGGGCGTACCGAAGGGCGCTGATCGTTGTTGGCGCGCTGGTGTTTGTGATCACAGTCCTGGGATTGCTTGATCCGATCATCATCTCGCGCTCGCTGGATGCGCTGCGACTGCAACCCTCAGAGCAAATCGCGCTGATTCTTTTTGCGTATGTTCTCACATCGCAGATCATCTCGTTTATCACCAACCTGGTGCGACGGCGGTATATGGCGCGGTTGATTGCCGATGTGATTACCAGAATGCGCCACGAAGCATTTAGCGCTTCAATCCAGCACGACCTGTCTTTTTTTGACGAGCACCAGTCTGGCAAGATCATCAGCCGCATCACCAACGATACGCAGGAACTGGCGCAGGTCGTCCAACTAATCACCGACCTGATTTCTCAGTTCACGACCTTGATTGCGCTGGTGCTCGTCCTGATGAGCACGTCCTGGCAGTTAACGCTCGCGCTCCTTGCAATGGCGCCCATTGTGGCCGTTCTGGGAGCGGCATTCCGCAACCTGGCGCGCAAGGTGACTCGACGCGGTTTCCGGGCCATTGCTGAAGTGAACTCTTCGATCCAGGAAGCAGTTGCCGGTATCCGGGTCGCGAAAAACTTCCGGCAAGAGGCGGCCATTTACGCGGGTTTCAAGGCTGTAAACAAGCAATCCTACACAGCAAACCTGCTGAGAGGCTTCGTCCTTGCAAACGTGTTTCCCATACTAAACGCGTTATCGGGCGTCGGGACAGCCGTGCTGGTCTATATGGGCGGTATGAGCGCAGGCACAGGAGCAATCAGCATCGGCGCCTGGTATCTGTTTATTCTCAGCGTGGACCGGTTCTGGTTTCCCATGACCAACATCGCGTCTTTTTACGCCCAGATTCAGAGTGGGCTGTCGGCGTGCGAACGAATATTCGCGCTGATCGACGCGCCGCACACTGTCAAGCAACTCTCTTCCAAACCTGCACAGCAACTAAAGGGCGAGATTCAATTCTCAAATGTCAACTTCCGTTACAACTCGCAGCAGCAAGTGCTGAGCGACTTCTCACTGCATATCAAGCCGGGCGAGAGCGTTGCGTTCGTGGGGCACACCGGGGCGGGTAAGAGTAGTATCGTCAAGTTAATCACGCGCTTTTATGAGTTCCAGAGCGGCCAGATAGCCATCGACAACGAGGATATTCGAAACTTTGATCTCACAAGCTATCGACGGCAACTGGGCATCGTCTCTCAGACGCCGTTCCTGTTTGCAGGGACTGTTGCGGACAACATCCGATATGCGCGCCAGGATCTGACGGACGCAGAAATACAGTCGATTGCCAACCGGATTGGAGATGGCGAGTGGCTGGACGCGCTCCCCGGCGGCTTGCAGACCGAAGTGGGTGAGCGAGGCGGGAAACTATCGATGGGGCAACGCCAATTGGTCGCACTGGTGCGTGTGCTGGCACAGGCGCCACCGATCTTCATCCTCGATGAAGCGACCGCCAGCGTCGACCCCTTTACCGAGTCACAGATACAGACTGCCTTGAAACTTGTCCTCAAAACAAGCACTTCCATTCTAATAGCGCATCGTCTTTTTACGGTGCAGGCTGCCGACCGCATCATTGTGATCGATCACGGCCAGATCATCGAAAGCGGCAGCCATCACGCGCTTATGGGGCAGGGTGGTTACTACGCAACACTCTACGACACCTACTTCCGCCACCAGTCTCCTGACTACAAGGTCTCCGGGGTCGACTACACCTCCGGAAAGGTCAAGCTCGCCTAGAACAAGTATGAAGTATGAATTATGAAGCATGAAGCATGAAGCATGAAGTGTGGTTTCATACTCCATACTTCATAGCTCATAATTTCTTAATCGGAGGAGTTGTTTTTAATGGTGCAACAGGCAAGCCGGCAGGGAATGCCAGCCGACAATTACAAGTGGAAAGTGCTCGCAACGGTCATGATCGGCACGGTGATGGTCATTCTGGACTCGACCGTGGTCAATGTCGCGTTTCGCACGCTCCAACGGGAGTTTGGCGGAAGTCTGTCTGACTCGCAGTGGGTGCTGAGTATTTATGTGCTGGCATTGGGAATCACCACGCCGATCTCAGGGTATCTGGGGGACCGTTTTGGCATTAAGCGCGTTTATCTGGCGGGTCTCGGCCTGTTTGCGGTCGGTTCGTTGCTGTGCGGTTTATCGCCATCATTGGGAGTGCTCATCCTGATGCGCGCGTTGCAGGGAATCGGCGGCGGAATGGCGCAGCCGCTTGGCCCGGCGATGATCTATCGCAACTTCCCGCCAAAAGAGCAGGGGTTTGCGCTTGGCATTTTCGGAATCGCGCTCGTAGTCGCGCCGGCACTTGGCCCTATTCTTGGCGGTTTGCTGGTGGATGCGGGTCTGTGGCGATTCATCTTCTTCATCAATATTCCGATAGGCATAGGCGCTGTGACGATGGGAATACGGTTCCTGCGCGAAAGTCGCTCCGATCATCGGCCTAAGCTCGATATTCCAGGCGTCCTCCTGTCCGCGATTGGCTTCGGTTCGATCCTGTATGCGGCGACGAATGCGGAGACCTATGGCTGGACGGCGCCAGTCACACTGCTTACACTGGGCATCGGCGTTGTGGGCGTCATCGCGTTTGCGATTGTCGAATTATGGGTGGCAAAGGAGCCTCTGCTGGATCTGCGCCTGTTCAAGAATCCGGTGTTCCTGAATGCTCAGTTTATCGGCTATGTATCGGTGCTTGCCTTGTTCGGCGCTGAGTTCCTGCTGCCTCTCTACCTGCAGTTGTTGCGCGGTCGAACGGCATTGGAGACAGGCATTGTATTGCTCTCCCTGGCGGGCGCGTCAGCGATTACGACGCCGCTGGCCGGGCGGCTTTATGACAAAATCGGCCCGCGCGCCATTGTGTCAATTGGATTTGCGCTTCTGGTTGTGAATACGTGGCAACTGGCAAGCCTCCAGGCGGATACGCCGTTCATCACAATCGTCATCCTGCTGGCCTTACGAGGCCTGGCCTTTGGCCTGACGGTGCAATCGACGTTCGTCACCGCGCTTGGCACGGTTCCGCTTCCGCTGCTGCCGCGCGGGTCATCGCTAGTGAACTCAACGCGCTTTGTGGTTCAGGCAATTGCCGTGGCGCTTCTCGCCACAGTGCTGGCGGGTTGGCTTTCACCCCAGGTACAGGCCTACCAGGATCAGGCGCAACAGGACACCTCCGCAGACTTGAGCAACGTCCGATTCGGGCTGTGTGAAACACCGGGAGTAACCGCGGAGAACAACTTCCCCCCAGGCGCCCTGGCGCAGATCAACACTTTGGCAGCAGATAAACAGGATGCCGCAAAGCAACAGATCCACACGGTTGTCACAGCCGCCTGCCAGGAATACATCAAGGGGTTCGAGTCCGCCTACACACTGACATTTGTGTTCGCGATCCTGTCATTGATCCTGAGCCTGTTTCTACCGGGTTGGCCGGGGAAGTGGTCCGGGCGCGGCGCATATCGCAGCAGCACACCTGCCGGAGGACATTAGAGCACTTTTTGAAATGCTCTAAACCGGTCGTCGCCAGTAATCACGATGCAGGTAGCGATAAGTCGGCAACTCCTCACCTGGCGCAAGGTGCACAGTATCAAATGGCGCAGGCGGATTGTAAGTGAAAGGCTGCTCATTCTGAGGAACGTAGCTGGCCAGATGACGCCATTCGAGACATTTCAATAACAGTTTTTGCTTCAGTGGGATGTACAAGGGGACATGCGGGCCGATGCGTTCCTCGATATGGGCGGCGCGAAACTCATAGTAGATCACGCGCCGCAGCTTGCCTGTCGATGCAGGCGACCCATGCAGCACGAGGATATCGTGAAAAATCAGGTCGCCGGGTTGCATGGGAACTGGGATCGCACCAGCGGTATGAAAGCCATCACGGTTCAACCTTTCGATCTCGATCTGCGCGCGTTCGGCGTCCCATTTGTGGCTGCCGGGGATAACCCATAGACAGGTATCCAGTGTGGCTTCATCCAGATAGAAGTCGACATTGAAAATGGGCTGGTCGCCAACGAACTCGACACCAGCATCGCGATGCCACGGGACAATGATGCCTTCACCCGGCGCTTTCAACACCATCGCATCCCAGGTGGGGAAAAAGTCCTGTCCCATCAGTTTCTCAACTGAACGCAAGACGAATGGGTTGGCCAGCAAAACCTTGCACTCGCGACGTTTATCGATGATGAATTCTACCCGTCTCAAAACTGGATTTCCACTCAGATGACCAATTCCATACATGAAGTCCGGGTCATCTTGCGGCCTGGATGCAGCTTCTCGGATGAGGTCCGAAGTTGCAGCCTGCACCTGTTGAAGTTCTGGTTCCTCCAGCGCCCCCTTAATGACCAAAAAACCGTTCTCGTGATAAGACCGCACATCGTCATCGCTGATTACAAAAAACTGCGAATTCTTCATACATTTACAACCCCACGAGAAATAATACACCAGGCGCAGTTCGCGTTTCGCGTGACGATATCGGCGGGGCGTGCAGACCTACGGCATTGCCATGTCGTTCTCGATAAACATGGTTTTGATGGGCAATGCGTCGCCCCTACACTGAGGAGAGATTGTTCCCCGGTTCGTCCTTCAGCGCCACCCCTGACAATTGCAACGCGACTGCTCTCTGCATCATCCGCACCAGGGTTTCCGCAGCCTGTGCGTCACTCAGCCCTTGTGTTCGGATGTTCGAAATGCAGTTGCGCGATTCGTCCGTGAGGCCTGGCCTGGGCAGATAGGTCATGTAGATGCCCATACTGTCCGGCGCACTCAATCCGGGCCGCTCGCCAATCAGTATCGCTATGACGGGCGCGCGCAGAATGCTGCCGATCTCGTCGCTGATCGCGACCCGGCCCTGCGACACAATCGTCACCGGCGCAATGCGCCAACCCGCCTGGCAAAGCGCGTCGCGCGCCAATAGCAGTATGGGCAGCGCATGCTGCTGCACTGCCGACGCCGAGAGCCCATCTGCGATCACAAAAGCCGCATCGAATTCCCGTACGTCGGCGCCGGCGCCTGCGGCCGTGAGCGTCGCGCGCGAAGCATCGCTCAACCTGCGACCCAGGTCGGGGCGGAGCAAATACTCCTGCCGGTTCGGGGACGCGCTATGCAGTATCAGCGTGTCGAAACCTTGCGCGCGCAGGTCTGCCTCGAGACGTGGCGCATCCAGCTCGGACAGCACTGCATCCCGCGCGGTTGCATGCGCTGCTTGAAAATCAAGCTGGTCCGTCGTTGGCAGGCTGTTGCCTACGCGACCCAGGCCAATGCGGGCAGTGGTGAACCGGCTGAGCCGGCGCCACCCTTCAGTGTTGATGAGGCCATTTTCGGGCAGTGTAGAAACTGCCTGCGTTGAGGTTGAGATTGAGATGGAGGTTGAGGTTGAGGTTGATCCCGACCAGGAGATGGCGTCAATGCCCATCCGGGTCAGCCACGCCTCAAACTCCGGCGCGGGTCGCAGCTCCAGAACGTTGCGCGCATAGAGCGCATCATGGAATGATGTGCTCTGGTAATTCAACATGATGTCGTCGGCTCCCGGCACGCCCATGACGTAGGCACAGCCCGCCGCAGCGAGTAACGTAAGCAGCGCGTCCATGTCGTCCTGGTCAGCCTCGGCGTGGTTGGTGTAGCAAACATCGCAGCCCATTGGCAGCCCCATCAGTTTGCCACAGAAGTGATCCTCTAATCCAGCCCGGATGATCTGCTTGCCGTTGTAGAGGTATTCCGGGCCGATAAAACCGACGACAGTGTTCACCAGCAAGGGCTTGAAGTGACGGGCTACGGCATAGGCGCGCGCCTCGCATGTCTGCTGATCCAGACCGGCATGGGCGTTTGCTGAAAGCGCGCTGCCCTGACCGGTTTCAAAGTACATGACGTGATCACCCACCGTGCCGCGATGCAATGCGAGCGCTGCCTGCCGCGCTTCCTCCAGCAGCGACAGGGATACACCGAAACTGGAATTGGTTTTCTGTGTGCCCCCAATCGACTGAAACACCAGATCCACCGGCGCACCGAGATGCATGGCCGCGAGAGTGGTTGTGACGTGCGCCAGGACACATGTCTGGGTTGGGATGTCATACTGAGCGCGCAACGCGTCCATCATCTCCAGCAGGGTCACAACATTATCGAGGCGGTCGGTGGCGGGATTTATGCCGATGACCGCATCGCCGCTGCCATACAGTAGCCCATTCATGATGCTGGCTGCCACGCCGCGCGGGTCGTCTGTGGGGTGATTGGGTTGCAGCCGGGTGGACAACCGGCCTTCCAGCCCCAGCGTATTGCGGAAGCGCGTGACGACGCGGCACTTGCGCGCTACGGTGATCAGGTCCTGGAGTCGCATCAGCTTCGAGACGGCTGCAGCCATCTCTGGCGTCACGCCAGGCGCAAGTCGCGCCAGGGAAGTGGCATCGGCTTGCGGCGACAACAGCCAGTCCCGGAATCCACCCACGGTGAGATGACTCACCAGAGCGTATGCGTAAGCGTCATGCGTGTCCATGATCAGCCGCGTCACATCGTCGGCTTCGTAGGGAATGACGGCTTCATTCAGGAACGTTGACAGAGGCAGGTCGGCAAGCGCATACTGAGCCGCAGCGCGCTCATGGGCGCTTGATGCAGCTACGCCAGCAAGTCTGTCGCCGGAGCGATCGGGCGTCGCGCGCGCCAGTAACGCGCGCAAATCCGGGAAGGTGTAACGGATACCGCCGAGAGTGTGGTTGAAAGTCATCGTGCTCGTGAAGTCGTTTTTTAATCCTCGCGTCATCTTGAGGATCGATACTGTACTCTAAGGATATGCATGAGTTTTCATCTTTCGCTTGATTTAATCAAGTATATATCCGCCAATATTAACCATTGCCTATCCATTTGAGCGAAAGATGATGTGTCAGCATCATCCAATGCCTCGATCGGGCTAAAGCTATCGCTGGAACACCGACCGCAAAGACATCAGATGATGCATAGAGGTCAACCTATGGGTAAGAGTCACGTCCGCGCCGCCCTCACACGACGGCTTGCAGTTCCACTGGCTGTCATACTGGCTGTGCCGATGCTATCGTCGCAAGCCATAGCATTCGCTGGCAGCCCATCCGCAAATAGTGCGCAAAGTGATGTCAGCCAGACATCCAGTGCGTCGGCGGTTAGCGTTTCTAATTGTGCCGCCATTATCACTGTGACCAGCATAGCTGATAGCGGCGTTGGAACACTGCGACAAGCGTTGAACGACGTTTGCGCCAGTGGGACCGTCAGCTTCGATCCAGCGCTGACCACCAACGGTTTGACGACGATCACCTTGAGCAGCGGCCCGTTAGCCGTTGCGCAGAATGTGACCCTCGCCGGGCCGGGCCAGTTCCTGTTAGCCGTGAGCGGCAACAACCGCTTCACAGTGTTTTCCATTCATAACGGTGTAACAGCGTCGATTTCCGGAATGACAATTCGCGATGGGAATGCCTACACTGGCAACGGTGGAGGAATCCTTAACGCCGGCGCACTGACGGTGTCCAGTAGTTCGATTTTTGGCAACGCCGCAACGTTTGGCGGCGGTGTATTCAATACGACTGGCAGCAGCTTGACACTGCTGAATGATACTGTCGCCCTGAATATCGCGAGCGCGGCCGGCGGAGGCATATATAGCTCCGGAAACCCGACGACGATCCTCAATAGCACTGTCAGCAACAACACCGGCGCTGATATTGGCGGCATTGCAAACAAGTTTGGGCAGCTAATTGTGTCAAACAGCACCGTTGCCAATAATGTCGGCAGCACGACCGGCGGCATTGTCACAAACCAGGGTCTGTTTACAGCGACTCAAACCACAATCACAAATAACAGCGGTGGCGCGGTGTATCAGTATGGCGGCGCCGCCTATTACTACAACACGATTATCGCTGGCAACACTCCAGGCACTGACTGTATCGTTGCCGGTGGTGGCATGATCGGCGCAATTGACAGGACCCTGATCCAGGATGGTTCGTGTAACGCGCCACTTTCCGGAGATCCGAAACTCGGGATACTGCAAAATAATGGCGGAAGCACATGGACGAATGCCTTGCTGCCAGGTTCTCCAGCTATTGATACGGCAAACGCCGCATACTGCACAGCGACCGACGAACGCGGGATCAGTCGACCCCAGGGCCCGGCATGTGACATTGGCGCATTTGAGGTCGCGAACTACTTTACCATCACGCCGTCGGCTGGCGCTAATGGTGGACTATGGCCCAACACACCGCAGTATGTTCAAAGCGGTGGGAGCGTTGTGTTTGGGATCACGCCAAATTCCGGCTATTACATTTCCAATGTCACGGTGGATGGTAATTCAGTAGGATCGGTGAGTCAGTACACGTTCAATAACGTTACTGGCAATCACACGATTAATGCGCAATTTTCTAACAGCACCTTTACCATTTCGCCGGCAGCGTATGCAAATGGCAGTATCTGGCCAAACACAAACCAAACCGTCAACTATGGCGGCAGCACAGGATTTTCGATCACGCCAAATGCGGGTTACTTTATATCGAACGTCTACATTGATGGCGCCCCGGTGGGCGGCGTCAGTCAATACACATTCAACAATGTGACCGGCAATCACACAATCGTGGCGGTGTTCTCCTCAATCGCCACCTTTACACTGAGCCCCTCTGCCGGCGCGAACGGCGCCATTTCGCCGAACACAAATCAAACCGTCAACTACGGCGGCAACCAGACGTTTTCGATCACGCCAAACACGGGTTACTACATCTCCGATGTGCGCGTAGACGGTAATTCAGTGGGTGCAGTCAGTTCATACACGTTCTCAAATGTGACATCGAATCACACGATCATAGCATCGTTTGCGCTCAGCCCCAGCACTTATGTTCTAACGCCGTACACGGGTGCGTATGGCAGCATCACGCCGAACACGCCGCAGACTGTTAACGCAGGCGGCAGCCAGGCATTCACCATTTCGCCATACACGGGGTTCCACATTGCCGATGTCGGCGTGGACGGCGTCTCGGTGGGCGCGGTGAGCACATACTCGTTTACCAATGTGACGGCAAGTCATACGATTACTGCGTCCTTCGCGGTTAATCTCAATTCCTATATCCTGACGCCTTCGTCCGGGCCAAATGGCAGCATCACGCCGAACACACCGCAAGGGGTCGTCAGTGGCGGAAGTCTGCGATTCAACATCACACCGGATACGGGCTATACGATTTCTGATGTTGGCGTTGACGGCGCCTCAGTTGGCGCGGTGAGCACATACTCGTTTACCAATGTGACGGCAAATCACGCAATCACAGCGTCATTCGCAATCAGTGTCGTCAATTATGTATTGACGCCGATTGCCAGCGCCAATGGCAGCTTTGACCTGGGCACGCCGCAGAAGGTCAAGGCCGGCGCCACCAAAGTATTTACAATTAAGCCAAATACAGGCTACACCATTCAGGATGTGCGTGTTGACGGCGTTTCGGTGGGTGCGGTAAATGCCTACACGTTTGCCAAAGTCAACGCCAACCACGTCATAACGGCGGCCTTCGCAAGCGCCATCGCCATTACGGTTGTCGTGACACCGACAATCGCACCGCATATCATTATCACCAAAACAGTTGCAAAGGAAATCGTCGGCACACCTGTCCCGATGCCGACAATCGCACCGCATATCATTACACCTGTCCCGATGCCGACTGTGGCGCCGCCAAGCATCGTCACGCCAACGGTAGCACCAGTTGCAACGGTAGCACCAGTTGCAACGGTTGTACCAGTTGTAACGGTTGCAACGGATACCCCTTTGGATATTGCAGGTAAAGTCAGCACCTATACGTTTGTCGTGACGCCGCTGGCCGGACCAAACGGCAGCATCTCGCCGAACAAGTCACAGACGGTTAACAAAGGTGCGAGCCAGGAGTTTACGATCAAGCCAGACGCGGGCTACACCATCCAGGATGTGCTTGTGGACGGCGTCTCAGTGGGTGCAGTAAAGACCTACACATTCGAAAATGTCACCGCGAACCACACCATTGCCGTGACGTTTATCATCAACAAGAGCCAGCCGAAGCCAGCGCCGGCGCCAGTTGATAAGTCGTTGCCTATTGATTTTACAGGGGTCGTCACAAAGACACGCTGATGCGTCAGCACTGAGTGCTTAACAGTCGCCGGGAAACCCTGTGGGATTCCCGGCGACTGCGGCACATCCTCGTCCACACACTGCAACGGAGGGCCGCGCGCGTGAGGAGGGAAATGTCGTATCCTGCCGTGCGGCATTGTAGGGGCGACAGCATTGCCCAACGAACCGTCGCTTACACGAAATGTCATGGCAATGCTTCGCCCTGGACGACGGTGTACACAAACCCATCGCCTCCGTAACCGTGACGATATCGGCGGGGCGAAGCATTGCCATGTCGTTCTTAGTAAACATGGCCTCTTGTGGCAATGCTATCGCCCCTACACAGAGCAGAGCCGGATACGATTTCCCTAATCTCCGTGGCATTACGGCCCCGCCTGCACAAATTGTCAAACACTACAGCGGCCAGTTGTCACCCTCGATCAATACATGCCCAAGACCCAAACGCTGATCTGGCACTCCATCGACCTCTATAGCGATCACCGTTGCGAGTTTATCTGGCGCCTCTGCTGGTAATCCCTTCAATATTAGCCTATCCTCAACTTGCGTACACTTCACCTTAGCGCCATTAAGCAATCGCGCGCTAAGCACCTTATTCTGTATCCCACCAATGCCAAGCTGTGTGCCAGGCCAGCGATTGACGTGATAGTAGACGGTGTTGTCCTTGCGCGTGAACGCGCCTGTGATCATCCACTCCTGGTGCATAGGGTCAGTGGCATCGTAGACAGCGGCGCCGTTCTGGTCGAGCCACTTGCCGACTTTGAGCAACTCGCGTTTGCAAATCGGCGGGACATCACCTTCTGGCGTCGGGCCGATATTGAGCAACAAATTGCCGCTGCCAGCAGCAACCGTTCGGAGCATCGATACCACTTGCCACGCGGTTTTATAGTTCGTGTCAATCGGCGTATAGCCCCAGCTATCGTTAAACGTCATGCACGATTCCCATGCACGCCCGTCTTTTTCTGGTGTGATGTGACCCTCTGGCGTTCCAAAGTCCTCTGGAAGCTGTGAACGGTCGTTAATAATGATTCCGGGCTGCAGTTCGCGCACCATGGCGTTCAAGCGCGCGGATTCCCATTCAATGGCATTGAGGGGCCAAGAGACATCGTACCACATTATGTTAATCGGGCCATAAATTGTACATAATTCGCGTACTTGGCCGTGGATATAGTCAATGAATCGCTTGCGCGCATTTTCATCAGTTTTACACGCCGCGCCATCAGGGTGGTGCCAGTCCATCATCGAGTAGTAGAATCCGACCTTAAGGCCTTCAGCACGCGCAGCCTCAACATATTCCGCGACAAGGTCGCGCTTCGGGCCGAGTTTCACTGCTGTGTAGTCAGTGAGCTTGGAGTCGAACAGGCAGAATCCTTCATGGTGTTTTGTGGTCATCACCATGTAGCGCATGCCGGCCTTCTTCGCCAGCTTTGCCCATTCGCGGGCTGCGTTTGGCTTTGGTTTCCAAGACTTAGCCAGCTTTTCATATTCCGCAATTGGGATGCGCTCGCGGTTCATCACCCATTCGTGCCTACCCAGTTGCGAGTAAAGCCCCCAATGAATGAACATGCCGAACCTGGCTGCGCGGAACCATTCGAGACGATTTGCTCTGTCCTGTTGTTCTGGTGTTAATTGTGAATCACTCATTGGTATAGTCCTTTACTGCGTGATCATGTAACTATATTGCACATCTAGAAAAAGACAAAGCAGACGGATGCTGTTACCGTCTGGTTTATTTGAGTAATTCGAGGTCGGACTGATCGAAGGCAGCAAATCTACTGAATACTTCCATTTAAAGTGGATTGCAAGACCTACTTTGCAGTCAAACAGTATGGCTGGCAACATGGTGTTACAGTCTGGATAATTTGAGTAACCTGGCTAGATTGATTGAAAGTGGCGAACTCTCTGCGTGGCACCAATTATCTCAGCCAGTGTAACTTTTTTTGTACTCAAAGAGTGTGGCCAGTAACAGGGTGTCCAGGTTACGCTGAGGGTGGACAACGAGACAAAGGTATCGGACGTGTCAATCAGCGTCAATGGGCTACGGGTGACGCTTGACCGCCCAAGGGTATTGACGACACAGGCGGAGATGATAACGTAAAGCGGCGATGTGAGGGGGAGTAAAAACCCGCCAGACACATATCTGGCGGGTTTTTGTTGCACTAGCTGCTATCACTCGGTCAGTATTCGGTCCACCACCAGTTGCCGGAAGTCCGGCGAAAGGCTGGCAAAGTAAGCGCTGAATCCCGTGACGCGCACAACCAGATCCGGGTACTTGCTGGGATCTTTGTGCGCTTCCAGAACCTGTTCGGCGTCCATGATGTTCAGATTGATCTGTGTGCCGCCCAGGTTGAAGTGAGCGCGGATCAGGTCTGCAACATGCTCGACGCCGCCCTCATCTTTCGTGATGCCGGGGTCGAGTTCCATCTGCATGGGCGCGGTGTTGCCGTAGCCAGACTGAACACGGGCAATGGCTACCGCCATGGCTGTTGGCGCGCCATCTTTGCGGTACCCAGGGTCGGGATTGGCGCCATGTGAGATCGGTTCGCCCGCCCGGCGGCCATTGGGGGTCGCACCGAGTTCTTTGCCCATGGGAATGGTGTTTGCCCACGAGAACAGCCCCGGAATCATGTTGAAACCGGCGGGGGTTGGCTTCTCCTTCACCAGAAGGGTGAACACCGCGCTGAGCTTCTCAGCCCAGGAATCGGCGGGAGAGGCGCCGCTGCCATAGCGCGGTATGCCTTTCATCATCAGGCGCGCCCGCTCGCCCTCTGGGCCTGCCCAGTTGGATGCCATGTGGCCTGCAATCTGCTGCCACGTCAGCCGGTGCTCTTTGTCGATGCGCTGTTCAAGCGCGGCGAACGAATCCGCCACGGTCGCCAACGCTGAACCGTCGACGCACAGGTTATAGAACTCGACGCCGCCGTGGGATGCATCCAGCCCTTTTTCGATGGGGCCGTAACACAGCAGATCGAGGAACAACTCGGGGAACACCTGGTGAAAGTTCTCCATGTGGTAGTCGAGTCCTTTCGCGATGGCAGCCACCGCCAGGCGAAGATGGCTCTCATACAGGCGATATAAAGCAGCCGCGCTCGGCGCAATTTGAGTGTCGCCCATCATCTCGTGGAAAGCAACTTCAAATACTTTGCCAAAATTGATCTTGACGCAGTCGTTGAGCGTGTACTCACGACCAGGGATTGCAGACCAGTGACAGCCTGAGTATGCGCGCAGACGGGCGATCTCAACAGGGTATCCATTCTTCATGAACCCTTCAGTTGTCCGGTCGATGCCGAGGAACTTGGGGGTGCCGCACTTGTCCTCAAACATGATCTCGACGCCGCGGCGCAGCAGTTCAGGGTCGCTGTTGTCGCCGACGCAGATGCCGATATTGGCCGGTATCTTCAAGCCATGCGCGGCTTCAAGGATGAGATACGAGAGATGCGTCGTTGTGTCAGCGCCGGAAGCGTTGGGACCGCCGAGTTGGATATAGTCCGTGTTTCGCACCAGGAAGCAGGCAGAATGGAAGATTGCTTCGTCATCGTCGAGAATGCCCAGCGCCATGTCGCGATCGTAATAGGGCTGCAACAGGACATCCATCCGCCCCAATGCCCCGTTCCCGTTGAACATGCGGGCAGCCATCTGGTACCAGTTCATCCACTGGCAGGCCTCACGGAATGTGGAGGGCGGCTCAGTGACCAGGCGATGGTTGATGTCAGCCAATGCCTCAAGGTTCTCGCGCAACTGAGGATTTCGCTCCGCCTGGCACATTGCCTGCGCCTGATCAGCAGTGCGCATGATCCAGTTTTGCATGCCGAGCACAATGGCCTCAAGACCCGCGTAAAAGTCCATTTTCTGGCCGAGCAGTTTGGCGTCTGTCTCATTTGTCTGATGCCACTCGCGATACGCGTGAATCTTGCGCAAGAGACCGCCCCAACCCAGCTTGAACCCGATCTCCAGGTCGTGGCAGAAGTGCTGCGACGCCCCGATGCCGCTGCCCAGACCATACTTTTTCTGATCCTCATGCAGGAATGAGAAATCCAGGTCGGGATTCCAGCTTGGCTTGCGGTACGACATGAAGTTGGCCATATACCCGCCCGCAAGCGAGCTGATGGGATCGATGTAGATCGGGTGCATTTCCAGCAAGGCGCGATAATTTTCCCCGACCGCCTTCGGCCCGAAGAAACCGCCGCTGGGGTGATTGCTTGCCACATTAAAGCCGGCAATCAGGGCGTCCGTAATCGGCATCCCCGAACCGCTTATTGTTTGAACGATCTCGCGACGATCGGCGGGTGGCAAGATCAAGCCCCAGTCGTCATGGTTCATGGAACCGATGATGTCCTGCTTCTCTTTTGTAATGCGCATCTTGGTTGCCCGTAGCGCTTCGATTCTCTGCTGATAGCTTAGTTCCTGAAACTCCGTAACGGAAATGCCGGTCATGTGTGCTCCTTTTAGCGTGAACGCGTTTCGACTGCAAACGAGCGGGCAGCCTCCGTAAGCGCCTGCATATGTTCTCTGGTGGGGGTAATCAAGTCGCGCGCGCGATAGTCCATATCGAGGCTGCGGTACTTGTCGCCGGCGAGGCGATGGAATGGCAGCAGTTCGAGCGAAATCGTGTGCTCGCCGTCGCCGCCGGCCTGGTTGCGCACCTCAATCAATTCGCGCACGAACGCAGCGATTGCGGCGACTTCCTCAACCGTGTCATTGACGGTGGGGATCACGGGGATTCGGAAGATGATCGGTTGCTCCATGGCCGCGAATTTGCGAGCTGCCGCCAGGATGCGTTCGTTTGGCGCGCCAGTAGCCCAACGATGCTTGGCCGAGTCCATGTGCTTGATGTCCATCATGATCAGATCCGTCACGGGCATCATGCGGGCTTCGTCTTCCCAGCGGACATTGCCGCATGTCTCAATCGCCGTGTGCAGCCCCTCGGCTTTACAGCGGCTGAGCAACTCGTATGTGAAGTCGGGTTGCAGCACCGGTTCGCCGCCAGACAGGGTCACGCCACCGTTGGACGTTTCATAAAAAGCGCGATCCTGAAGTACTTCACTGACGACGTCATCGACGCTCATGTACTTGCCCGTAAGCACGCGAGCCCCGGCGTAACAGGTGTCGACGCATTCGCCGCAGACGACGCACTTCTCACGGTCATAAACGCGCACACCGTCCACCTTGATGGCTGCGCCGTGCTGACAGGCCTTGATACATTCATCGCACCCAATACAGCGATCGGGAAAGAACTGGATATCGGGCTTTGGCCGCATCCCCTCCGGGTTATGACACCAGAAGCAGCGCAACGAACAGCCCTTTAGGAACACTGTCGTGCGAATGCCAGGGCCATCGTGGATCGAAAAGCGCTGTATGCTGAAAACCACACCTTCCATTTAGTTCTTCTCCATGTTTCACAGTACAGAAACAGGGGACAGGGGATAGGGATCAGGGGTCAGTCTGAACTGAACCCTGTCCCCCTCCTATTCCCTTTCTCCTTGATTGTAAGTGTGCCAGGCGTAAGTACAAGTTACACCTGGCACGTACCAAGGTGGTACATTTGTCATGACTAAGCGGCGCTTTAGAAATTCACCTCTTGAAAGGTATGTGTGCGCGCGCTTTCCTTCGCCTTCAGGCACATCAACACGCTCAGGAGACCAGCCTGCAGGGGCGCAACCGATACACCGCTGCCAGGGTTGCGGATGATGTCGAGATAGCTTTGAACGAGCACCAGGTCGCCGCCGCCATGTGACATGGCTTTGCTGTCGATTTTGTGAGTTTCCACACGCGGCGTGTGGTGCATAAAGACCTTCAGCTCGTCGGTATACCAGTCGAATTGCACAGTGCCCTTGTAGCCGATCAGTGTGGCGCCACGAGTTGCGGCTCCTTTGCGCGCGTAGAAATTCTGCGAGTATGAGACGTGCATGCCGCTCTCGTACTGGATAAGTGCACTACCGGAATCCTCGTTGCCCGTGTCCACACCGAAGGAACACAGATAAGTCGGAAAGGGCAGTTCGTCGATGCGGCTGGTCTCCGCGCTATGCAGAAACAGGTTTCGAGGACTTTCCGGGCATGTCTCCTGCTCTGGGCACTCCAAACAAGCGAGCCCGGCTGGATGAGTCCCTTTGAAAACCTGTTTAGAGGTTATGGCCGATATCCAGGTGGGCTGGGTTCCAAGCAGGTAGTTGATGTAATCGAAATCGTGCGTAGCCTTCTGCAAAAACAGTCCGCCGGTCTCAGCCTCATCGCGATACCAGTTGTGATAGTAAACACCGCCATACGGCACATTGTTGTAGGCTTGCACGTGCTCTACTGTGCCGATCTGCCCGGAATCGATGATCTCCCTGGCGAGTTGCACGAGCGGCGTGACCCTGAGCGGGAAAGACACGACAACTTTGCTACTGCTATTTTCTCCCGCAGTCTTCAGCGCGATTAAATCGGCCATGTTGGTCGCCACTGGTTTCTCAAGAAACAATGGTAAGTTGTGCGCCAGGACTTTGCAGCCCATCTGTGAGTGCAACGAACAGCGCGTCCCAACCAGCACGCCGTCCAGGGGCTCTGTTTCCAGCATCTGGTCAGCATCGGTATAAAAATGCACCTGGTCATGGTCCTCGCCCTGAGAGCCCTGCGCGCGCATCTGTGCCTTGATCGCATCATTTCTAACATCGGTAATCGCAACGAGACGCGTATCCGCTTTCAGGCTGGCAATCATCTTCAGAATGCCCTGTATGCGCCCGCCATAACCGATCACACCTAGCTTAATCATTCAATCCTCCATTCACTAATTAGAGATCGTATGTAACCGTCCAGGCAGTTTCATCACCCGGCGCAACGTCAGTCTGGAGATAAGGTTCGAACGAGAATGTGTTTTTATTCCCCCAGATCGGGAAGTATGACGGCGAGTAACTGAACGAAGCCGCAATCAACCCCAGTTTGGGATGTTTTTGTAATACGGTTAGGGGTTGTCCATTCTGGAAATCGAGTTCCTGGAAGTAACCGCGGCCCCATGGGAGATTCTTCTGTTTGATGAAGCCATTGGGCAATAGCTCGTAACCAGGGTTGTCAGGCAGGTTGACATGCAAGGCGGCGTTGCATTTGCAGGCCTCGCCGGTTTCATAATGAGGAAAGAAGGGGTGGGGGAACCAGTTGATCGGCACGACATCCTGGCCTGTGTTCTTCAGCCTCGTCTCAGAGATCAGGCTGCGGCCACAGAGTCGCACAATGCGTGTAAGACCGAATGCCCAGCCCAGGAAGGACTGCTGCGTCTCAAACATAAGGGCGTCTGTGGTTTCTGTGACTTGCCACTGACAGAAGTCAATCACCCCCGCCGGCGCTCCGTGTCCTGGCAGCTTCCCCTCTGCTTTGCTTACCCGGCCAATTCCAATTCCGAGTTCCGCTGGATTTGCTGTATCGACAATATCTGCCAGGTGCGTGCGGAAAGAGTCCGGGATGCCCTGGCCGTCAAACCAGTTAAAGCTGAACGGATAAGTCGGGCCGGACAAAAGATCGCCACAACGCTGGTCTGTGATTTGAAAGATATAACCGCCGGTGCAGTACCGCGCGCCAAAACGCGCCTGGTCCGCGACGGGATCGAGGATGGCAACCAACAAGTGTGCATTACTTAGTGACAACATTATTCACATCCTGCGGCAACTGAAACGCTATGCCCAAGCGCCGAACTGCGTTGCGCGGCATCGATGACGCCGATCACACGGCGCGCCTGTTCGGGTTTGACGATCAGCTCTTCACCCATCAGCAGGTGATCAGCCACATTTCGGTAGTACTGTACGCTGCCATAGCTGGGCAGCAGGACCTTGACCTTGCTTTCCTGGCGGATGCCGTTCGCGACGGTGACAAGCTCGATCTCGTCTTTCCAGTCTGCGCGAATCGCGCCTTTCGTGCCGAGGATAAGCCACTTGGGCCGGCTGATCGCCGCGATGCTTGATGTCCAGTAGTCCGCAGTGACGCCGTTCTCAAACCGAATCCACGCCTCGCCATGATCTTCATTGCTGACCGCGTTCCAAACCCGTTTCTGAAAGTCGCCAGTGACCTGCGTGATGCGTGACGGCGTCAGGTTGAGAATCCAATCGATGAAGTGGGCGCCCCAGTCGTACATCACGCCTCCGCTGATCGCCTTATCCGAGCGCCACCAGAAACCGGGATGACCGTAGCTGCCGCCGCCGGCTTCGATGTGGAAGATGTCGCCGATCAGACCGCGCGCAAGGATGTCATGGATGGTCAGGTAGTCGCCATCCCAGCGACGATTGTGGAACAGGCTCAGCATAAGGTGTTTATTTCGCGCCGTTTCGATCATGCTGTTGGCTTCTTCGATCGTGATACAGAACGGCTTCTCGATCACCACATTCTTTCCCGCGTTCAGGCACTGCAATGCCGTCGGCGCGTGCAAATTGTGGGGCAATATGTCGACGATGAGATCGAGGTCGGGCATCGCCAGCATGTCATCCAGCTTCGTGAAATATCCCTGGAGATTCGGCATCTCCTGTCTGGCCGATTCAACACGCGCCGGGCTTGCGTCGCACATGGCTACTGTTGACATTCCGGGCGTGTCGTTGATCCAGCCACCATGACCCTTGCCCATATTGAACGCGGGGCCGTATCCCAGCAATCCACAGCGAATCGTCCGATCGGGAAGTTGGGCGCCCGTTGACCAGGCAATAGCCCGCACCAGCAGTTTGTGAAACTCGGGGTGCCGCCACGCCTCTTTTGTATGGCCATTTGCCAGATACACAACCTTCCCGGCGCCATAGTCGCGCGCGTAGACCATCGGTATCTGCTTGCCTTGCCAGGTGGTATGCGCGAGAACCGCGCACTTCGACGGGTCAAAGTTCTGGAGCTGGTACATCTCGTCGTAGACGGAGAACTCAGGCACGCGCACCGTCAGATAGTGGCTCTTGTCTGCAACAACCACCTTGAACTCATGATGTTCGGGGTGCGTCAGGAACTCGCCATTGAGCATATCGACAAATGCGCGACTGCCTCGGAAGCTGTCCGCTGCGGCATGGATGCCTACAAACCCGCCGCCGTTGCGCACGAAGCTGAGTAAGCCATTTTCACGTTCGGGCGTCAAATCATCGTGGAAACCCGTGGTGTAGAGAACCACCGCGGCATAAGCGTCATTCGTTAGACGCGTAAATGCGTCGAGGTCGGTTGTCATTTCCAGTTCGAACCGTCCGCCTTCGGCTTTCAGCAAACCATCGATGACTTTACCGCCGGCAGCTGTGGGGTGAAACTCCGGGCCGCCGTAAACATAGAGAACCTTCTTCATCTTTAGCACCATTCCTTCCTAAAGGACTCCAGGCGACTCCAAACAGTGCGCCTGGTTATGAGTTAAATGTACACGGATTGGTTACAAGGTCAAGCGGGCGAAGTTGGGTTATAGTGGCGCTATCGGAGATGACATATGGCAGAAATTTTCTACAAGCCAACTGGCGCCTGGGCAGCCGACTTTATCCCGTTTTACAAAGACGGCAGATTTCGTTTGTTCTACCTGCAGGACTGGCGAAACATTCCTGAACATGGTGAAGGCACGCCGTGGTATCAGATCAGCACGGATGATCTGGTTCACTTTGAAGAGCATGGTGAAATGCTTGCGCGCGGGACTAAAGACGAACAGGATCTATATGTGTTCACCGGATCGGTTATCGAGGAGTTGGGGCAGTCCCAAGGGCGCTTGGCGTCAAAGCAATCCCATGGGGACTCAAAGCAGTCCCATAGGGATTCCAAGCAATACCACATCTTCTATACCGGCCACAACCCCTACTTTCGGGCTCAAGGCAAACCCGAACAGGGCGTCATGCACGCTGTCAGCGACGATTTGCTGACCTGGCGCAAGATACCAGAGGATACTTTCTACGCGCCGCAGGCGCTTGGCGTCCAAGCAGTCGCGTATGAAATGCACGATTGGCGCGATCCGTTTGTATTCTGGAACCCGGACGCAGGGGAATACTGGATGCTGCTGGCGGCGCGCTCGAAGTCTGGCCCATCCAGGCGCAGAGGATGCACCGCCTTATGCGCTTCGCGCGATCTGAAACACTGGGAAGTAAGGGACCCCCTGTATGCGCCCGGGCTGTATTACACGCACGAGTGCCCGGACTTATTCAAAATGGGGGAGTGGTGGTATCTCGTATTCTCTGAATTCAGTGAGCGTCTCGTGACCCGCTACCGAATGGCGCGCAGTCTGTCAGGGCCATGGCTGACGCCGCCGGATGATCAGTTCGACGGTCGCGCCTTCTATGCTGCCAAGACCACGTCAGACGGATCAAGGCGCTATCTGTTCGGCTGGAACCCAACACGTGAGGGAAACAAGGACTACGGATCGTGGCACTGGGGCGGCAACCTCGTCGTTCATGAGATCAACCAACGCCCGGATGGAACGCTCTCGGTGTGCGTTCCTGAGGCGGTGGATCGCGCATTTGGCATACCTACACCTGCAACGCTCCAGCCTGGGCTTGGAACCTGCACGGCCACTTCGAATGGAATTCGCTTGGATGGGACTGGAACCTTCGCTTGCGCGGTCGGCTCTGTCATGCCAGAGCAATGCAGGATCGACGCCGAGATCGTAGTATCGGACGCAGCCCGATTCGCAGGCATCATGCTGCGGGTCAGTGACGACCTTGAGAAGGCATACTACATCCGCATCGAGCCGTCACGCAACCGGCTCGTATTTGATATGTGGCCGCGACCCGGCGATGTCCCATTCATGCCTGAACTCGAACGACCGCTGGTTGCTTTGACGCCAAGCGCCCGTGGGACTGCTTTGAGTCCCGATCAAGCTGTCCTACCCGGACACCATGCTTACAAGTTGCAGGTTTACGTTGAAGGCACTGTGTGCGTGGTATATGTTAATGGCGAAGTCGCGATGAGCACGCGGCTCTACAACCTCCCGCAGGGTAAATGGGGCGTGTTTGTCGAAGACGGCGTTGCTGAGTTTCACCATGTGCAACACACAATGTGACCAGCTTGTGCTGGCAGTGGATGGAGGCCAAACCCATTCAATGGCCGTGATTGCCCGCGCGGATGGCGTCGTGCTGGGCGCCGGTAAAGGCGGGCCCGCCAACCACTTTCTGGAGGAAGGTGGGCCGCAGCGATTCACATCCTCTATGCGGTCGTGCATCGAGGGCGCTTTTAACAGTGCTGGTTTGCAGCTCGGCCCTGTCTGTGCTTCTCACTATTGCCTGACTGGCGTGCATGAACAGATGGAACAGATACTGCAGGCGATTGCGCCAACGCCACCTCAGTCCCACGGGCGCTTGGCGTCAAAGCAGTCCCACGGGGACTCAAAGCAGTCAATTCAACCCGATCGGCTTGCGTCGTTATGGGGCGCCACACAGAAGCGACCGGCAGTGTTAATCCTGTCAGGAACAGGCTCGATTGCTTATGGCATCGCGACGACCGCCGCCAACAGCAAAGAGGCAGTTTCCGGAGGGTGGGGCTACGCTATGGGCGACGAAGGCAGCGCTTCGTGGATCACCCCGCAAGCACTGTCGGCAGCCACTCGCGCAATAGATGGTTGTGGAGCAGCGACGATGCTCAGCAGCCAGATCCCCGCTTACTTTGGCGTTGAGACGCTTCACCAGCTTCATCCGTTGATTTATACGCACCAGATTGATCGCGTCAAGCTGGCTGAGATTGCCAGCGTTGTGAGTCGCTGCGCAGAGTTGGGTGATGCTGTGGCGATTGGAATACTGGCCGACGCTGCGCGCCACCTGGGCAACGCGGTAATCGCGGTGATCAGAGCACTCGGCCTGGAGGACAAACGCGTAATCGTAACCAGCGCCGGCGGCGTCTTCAAAGCCGGCGCGCTTCTTGTTGAGCCGATGATGCAAACTGTTCACGGTGTAAACTCGCTCGCGGAGTATGTTGCGCCACGGTATCCCCCAATCATCGGAGCGCTCCTCCTGGCGATACAATCCTGTGGAATGACGTTGACCGATTCAATCTACACAAATATCGAGGCTACATCATCACTATGGACAAAGATCAAGTGATACATAAGCTGAAAGGCGGCCTGATCGTTTCGTGTCAGGCTGGCCCGGAAAGCGCACTCCATGGCCCGTTGTTTATGGGCGTCATGGCGCGTGAGGCCGAACGGGGTGGGGCGCGCGGGTTGCGCGTCGACGGCCCTGCGGATGTCGCTGCCGCGCGCCAGACGACACAACTGCCGATCATCGGCATCAACAAACGCAAGTATCCAGGCATTGAGTCGTATATCACTGTAACGTTCGAACTGGCGGAAGAAGTGATCGCTGCTGGCGCCGACTTGATCGCGATGGACGGCACTGGGCGCCCCTTGCCCGGCGGCGTCACGTTACAACAGTTGATCGGTCGCATCCATCAGGAGCTTGGCGTCCCAGTTATGGCTGATGTGTCGACGCTGGTGGAAGGCCTGGCCGCGGAGCAGGCAGGCGCAGACATCGTTGCAACCACCATGTCGGGATATACGGCGCATAGCCGGCGGGCGATTCCATATACGCCCGATTTCGAGTTGATACGTGAGCTTGTTGCAAATGTCCATGTGCTGGTTATCGTTGAGGGTCGCGTGACGACCCCCGATCAGCTTGCGGAATGTTTTGCGCTCGGCGCACACGCAGTATGCATTGGCGGCGCGATAACAAATCCAACGAGTATCACAGAGCGATTTGTAAAGGCGATCCACGTCAGTCCCAAGGACAATCACGCATGAACCACAAAGAGCGCATTGTTGCGGCAATTCGTCATGAGAAGGTTGATCGAATCCCAACCGATATCTGGGCAACCGGCGAGGTATGGGCGACGTTGCGCGCCTATTTCGGCGTCAGCGACAACATTGCTGTGTATGACCGGCTCGATATTGACGGCATCATCGGTATCGCGCCGCCGTACATCGGGCCACCGTTAAAAGACGATGGCGATATTCACGAGAATGAATGGGGGATGGGCTATAGGGCGCAGCGCTATGGCATGGGCTCCTATGATGAACAGGTGCGCCATCCGCTGGCAGAAGCTGAAACGATTGAGGATATTGAGGCGTATGCGTGGCCTTCGCCCGACTGGTACGACTATTCGGCGTTGCCGGCGCTGGCGGCGCGCTATCCTGATCGCGCGATTGAATGCGGCTATACGGCTGTGTTTTATTATCACAATCTGTTGCGAGGACTCGAACAATCTCTGGTTGACCCGTTGTTGCAGCCCGAGTTTACCCACAGGATTATCCAGCACCTCTCGGACTTTTTCCATGAGTACCACCGGCGTTGTTTCGAGGCTACCAGGGGCTTAATCGTCACGACGCAGGTTACCGACGACTGGGGATCGCAGTATGGGCTGTTGACGAGTAAAGCCGTGTTTGAGCGGTTCTACAAACAAGCCACACAACGGGCCATCGATCTCGCCAAGAGTTATGGGATCAGCGTGTTCCATCACGACGATGGCGATATGCGCCCCTTATTGCCGACCCTGGTCGCTATGGGCATCGATATCTTGAATCCGGTGCAATGGCGCTGCGGCAATTGGAACCTGGCGCAACTCAAAGCCGAATACGGCGGCACGCCTGGCGTCTGCTTTCACAGCGCCGTTGACAATCAGGAAGTGCTGCCATTTGGAACGCCGGATCAAGTGCGCGAGCAAGTCAAAATGTTGATCGAGACACTCGCCAGCGACCAGACCGGCTTGATCATCGGCCCATGCCACAATCTCCAGCCGGTCACGCCAATAGAGAATATCATCGCGTTGTACGAAGCGGCGCGGGACTACGGAACGTTCGTGTAATCCTAAACGCCCGCGAACGCGCTGAAACCGCCATCAACAGGGACGACAATGCCGGTGACAAATCTGGATGCATCCGACGCAAGCCAGATCAGCGTGCCGATCAGATCCGATGGGTCGCCGAAGCGATTCATCGGCGTGTGATCGATGATCGAACGACCGCGCGCGGTTAACTCACCCGTCGCAACATCGACCAGCATGGCGCGGTTTTGTTCAGCCAGGAAAAAACCCGGGGCAATCGCGTTGACCCTGATCGCTGGCGAATACTCTTTTGCCATGTGCACTGCCAGCCAGCGCGTAAAGTTGTCAACTGCGGATTTCGCGGCGGAATAACCGATTACGCGCGTCAACGGCCGGACTGCGGACATTGACGAGATGTTGATGATGACGCCGGTTTTCTGCGCTGCCATAGATCGTCCGATCACTTGTGAGGGGATGATGGAACCTGTCAGGTTGAGGTCAAACACCGCGCGCAGCGCCTCTGGATCCAAGTCAAAGAAGCTTTGTTTTGGGTTAGTGATGGCGCCGGGTCTATTGCCGCCGGCCGCGTTCACCAGGATATCGATTTGACCCCAGCGCGCCAATACGGCTGCTGCAGCACGTTCCACTTCATCTGTGTGCGTCACGTCTGCGCCCAATCCCATCGCAACATCATCTGATGAAACTGTCTGTGAACCCTTCAGGATGCCTTGGGCAGCCAGGATGCCTTGGGCAGCTTTCCGGGCTTTGTCCGGATCGCGTCCGACGATACACACGCGCGCGCCGGCGTCGACCAATCCCTGAGCCATCCCTGTGCCGAGCGTCCCACTGCCGCCTGTGATCAGCGCCACTTTCCCGTTCAATTGAAACATTGCTTTGTGCTCCATATTGTCAATTACAGAAACTTTCGAGATGATGCATAAAGTGCCGCTGCAAATCTGCGTAGTGCATTTCCTCGTTTTGCCTCAGGACCGTTTTGATGTCGGCGCCATATCTTGAAAGAATCGATCCGAAGCAAACGTGCAGCATCTGGCGCGCGTCAAACTGATCAAGCACCGTTTGCGGATCGCTAACGCCGCTTAGCTGGTTATCCGGCGCTTTCGCGGGGTCTGCTGAGACATGATAGGAAGCGCGGTCTTCGGGGTAACGCTCATAGGCTAATGCGTATATGTCTTTGAAGAGAGTGCTATTGGCGCGAGCCACAGTCCGCAGTGCTTCAAGATAACTCGTCCCTGCGGTTTTAAGATGCACATACATCTCGTGCCCAGCATGCTGCGCCACCAGCGGGTATATGCTGAACTTATCGGAACCAGAATGGATGCTTAGCTTATACGGCCCCCATTCCCGGGCGATTTGCGCATGTCCCGAACAGTCCCTGTCAAATGCTTCTAGATCGCCGATATAGTCGACGCCTTTCTCGAAGCGCCCGACAAAGCGGGGAGCGAGGCTGACCCATTCAACGGAGAGACGGCGAAGTTCCCCAGCGATCATAGTGTGCTCGGCGTGGGTTGTCGGCTGCTCTGTTTCATCTACCGACACTTCAACCTCAAACTGTTGGGCAAGCCTCCCGTTCATCTGCGACTTGAGATAGCGATACAGGGTCGCCACATGCGCGATAGCGCGACCATATTTGACAAAGGCCCGCTGCACGATTGCGGGTTCGAATCGCGGCGTGTAACGAGCCAACGTCTCAGAAGAGGTGGTTTCCAGATCGCCCCATGGCAGATCATCAAACGCAGACGTGGAATAGGTGTTATTCACGTAAGCGCCTGGGTCGAACGTATAGAACGTAAAGCCAGCCGCGACGCATCGGTCAATGTCTTCGGTGGTTTTCAAGTGGTCGGCGTCTGCGCCAAAACCCGCTTGCCAGCCCTCCTCGAACGCGCCCCACATGGCGTCATCCATGACATCGGTCGGCGTGCGGTTTGTCCGCGCCATTTCTCGGATCGACTGTTGCGCCAAGATAGGAGCAATCCCACTGCTCGGATGCCAAGCGCCCGTGGGGCTGAGACGGACGGCGCGTAGATGGCCGGGGGTGGCGAGGCCAAGCCGGTCGCCACATCCGACGGTTGTGCGCGTGCCGAATGTGACTGGAGTCAGCCAGTCGAATTGTTCGCGCAGGAACGCGGCTGTACTGCTGGAAACGGGCAGCAGCGTGAGCTGCAGGTCTTGCCCGTCATACGATACCGACCGTGACTCGCTGTTGTCAGGCACATCAGTAACTGGTTCTGTCCCGATTATCGCCAGTTTTTTCTGCAAGCCTTCACGAATCAGGGAGTACACGCCGCCCTGGCCTAACGTGATTGACCGCGGGTACACATACGCGCCAGTAATGGCGCCTAATTCAGCCGCGATGCCTGAGGCAACTGACTCTTCAAGCGGTTCCGCCGTCCCACGAGCGCTTGGCATCAAAGCAGTAGGCTGACTGCCCGAACCGTTGGCTTTGGTATGGTCTGCGAACTCTATTAATCTCATTTATTCTTGTCCCTTATGAATGAGACAAGTTTAGGCCAAAACCAGAAAATGGTATTAATCACCAACAACACGGCATCAACCAGGTTATTCGAGAGTATTCATCTGAATCACACCGCGCCTGCCATTCACCCGCCAATCAGGATCCTGTTGTGTCAGGCGCTCAGCGGCGCCTTCTGGCAGACCAACGATGATCTCAGCTTTAAGTGTGCGCAAGGCAACGAACGGCGCAGGGAAGTAATCGGTCGCTTTAGCAAATGAAGTTGCCGGCAGCCAGCAGGCGTCGCTCAGCAAGCGCCGGTAATTGGCATCCCCCTTGAGAATCACGAGATTGGCTCTGCCTAAACTCGCCCGCAGATCAGGTGGCATCTGCGCGTAAAAAAGGCATGTGGTGAAGAACCAGTGTGAGGTCAAGACAAGCCTGCCCGCATCTATGTAATGTTCCAATCGCATTCCCAAACTGTGAAGCGGCTCAGGGCTCTTCTGCATGACAGCAATAGTTGAGCGCATATCGCTCACCATCGCATCCGACACGAAAAATGGCTGTTCTTTCAGGACCATCTCAACTCGCTCTACAAGCCCACAGCTCAATAACTCGTCGACCAGCGCCAGATCCATGAGTAACTCGGTGCCTGCGTTGTCCGTGATCACTGTGACCTGGCGACACGCTGGCGAGAGAAGCTTATCAAGCACTATTGCGCTGTCGTCTACCAGCAGGTTGGCCGATGGCTCGGCGTCCCACATAACACCCGCAGTGCCAAGCGTGTTGGCGACGTTGTAACTCAGGTCCGTGCGATTACCCCACAGGCTATTATGTAGTAACGCCGTTATACGCGCCGGTTGTTCCTGGGGTAGGGCGGTGAGTTTTATCGCCAGAGTGTGCGGCGCAGCGTCAGGCGCAAGTTCAGACATCTTTTGTGGCGTATACGGGTCGATCAGATATCGTTCGCCAGGCTGGAAGTAATGACAGGCTTCCAGAACCCGCCGGTAGAAATAAGACTCGGCCCAGTACCACGGCGCTTCCAACCAGGATTTCCCAATCCACGGCTCCGAAGCCGTGTTCCAGAACATTTGATCTATTGCCTGTTCGGTGATTGGGTTTATATGCCCGGACATGATCTCATTGCGCAGTGAGCGCATCGCTGAAAGAACCTCACTCGGAAACCGGTTTAGTTCCACGATCTCGTCAAGAATGCGGGGAACGCGCACTTTGAAGGTGTTATGGGCGAAAGAACCAGGTTCGGAGGTCATCAGTGGCCCTGGGTGTTTGAGCGAACTGATCGTAGTTGCGGGTATATGAAACATGAGTGTTGGGGTTTCCTTTTTGTAGATATGTGCACAAGGATAACAGTTGCGCAGTGAAAGTGTGCGCTCCACACTGCGCAATGAAGGTTATAACGAACGATAATCATACATTATCGTTCGTTATATACGTGATTTATTCTGAAGTATCATTTCTCATCGAATGAAACACATGACTTCGTTTCGGCATCCAGGGTTAGGCTTATGGAGTGACACCAAGGCTTGGTTATCGCTTCTGATCATACCGGCAGGACTGGCTATCGGCATCTTTTTATTTAGCCGGGCAAATCGTAAATCGCAACGTGAAACCGCCAGCCAACGAGAGAAGATATATCGGGATATAGCATCGGATAGAGCGCAGGAAGCCTTGTTGCAATCCTACCTTGATCGGATGACGGATCTGCTTCTAGAGAACCATCTACGTGATTCTGGCAAGGATTCCGAAGTGCTGGCCGTCGCTAAAGCCTGGACAGTCACTGTACTGCGAAGATTAGACCAGACGCGCACAACAAGCCTGCTGACGTTCCTGACGGAATCTAAGCTGATAAGCACACAGGATACGATACGGTTGCTGAAGGGCACTGACCTGAGTGGGGCCGACCTGCGCAGCGCCGATCTACGTGGGGCAGACTTGCGTGAGACGGACCTGAGCATGGCCAGGTATGATGCCAACACCCGATGGCCTGAAGGTTTCACACCACCGTCTGAAGCGGTCAGGATCGAGAACAGCGAAGGGGAAAATTCAATCACCATATGAAGGCGACGAATGCCACATCTCTCTCGCTGCAATTACGCCTGGCTAAGTTAGGCGCGGGGTTCAACGCATTGCGGTATCGTAACTACCGGCTGTACTGGGTCGGCCAGTTGATTTCAATCATCGGCACCTGGATGCAGTCCACTGCCCAGGCGTGGCTGGTTTTTCAAATGACTGGTTCCGCATTTTCGCTGGGGCTTGTTACGACATTACAGTTTCTGCCGGTAATGCTCTTCTCACTCATCGGCGGTGTCATTGTCGACCGCCTGCCCAAGCGCCGGCTGATGATGATCACCCAGTCTCTCCTGCTCATCCAGGCAGCCATTTTCGGCGGACTGGTTGCATCCGGGGCAATACAGATCTGGCATATTTATCTCCTGGCCGCTTTGCAGGGGATGGTGAATGTTGTCGATAATCCCGCGCGCCAGGCATTCCCGATCGAACTCGTCGCGCGGGAAGACACCGGGAATGCTGTCGCCCTGAATTCGATGCTTTTTAACGGCGCCCGCATTATCGGCCCCGCGATTGCGGGTATTGTCATCGCCACTGCCGGCGTGGCCCCGGCGCTGTTTCTGAATGCCGTCAGCTTCATCGCTGTCATTTTTGCATTGGCTATGATGAATCCCAAAGGCTTCTATGTGCGCCCGGTACGCCAAAAACAAGCTGCTCTCAGCGACCTGGTTGAAGGTCTCTCCTATGCGCGCCGAAGCACCGTAGTGCTCACCATACTCATCGTCATTGGAGTTATCGGCACATTCGGATACAACTTCAGCACAGTGCTGCCGTTGATAGGTGGTTTTGTTCTGCATACTTGGCGCAGCCGGCTTCGGCGCATTATCGACTGCGTTGGGAATTGGTTCTTTCGCAGGGGCATTGTTTGTCGCTTATGCCCGGAACATATCCATCAGGCGCCTTTTCATTGGTTCAACCGCCTTCAGTCTGCTGCTAGGAGCATTATCACTCTCCAATGCATTCATACTGTCGGAAGGGATACTAATCGTCCTGGGATTTGCTGGTATTCTGTTCACTACCACCGCCAACACGCTACTGCAAACCAGTGTGCCTGATGAATTGCGCGGCAGGATAATGAGCCTTTATGTTCTTCTATTCATCGGCAGCACACCCATAGGCGCTTTTTTAACCGGCACTCTCGCGACTGCCATCGGTGTGCAGGCAGCATTGGCAATCGAAGCTGGCGTGTGCATCATTGGCCTGGCAATAGCCTTGGTCTACTATCGGACACACATTGCGCGCACCCAACCTTCCTGATAGTCAAACCCCATTAGGATTGATAATGAAGCGAACGATACTGCTTGGAGTACCTTTGGTATGGCGGCAAAAACTGCTTTGAGTCCCCATGGGATTGCTTTGAATCCCAGTGGGGCTGCTTTGAGTCCCCATGGGGCGGATTTAGTGACTGAACGCGCTACGCGGGCGCGCCGGTATGTGGAGGCATCCAAATCGGAGAACACGCGCCGCTCGTACGAGTCGCACATGAACGATTTCAAGGCGTTTTGCGCTGAACGCGGCTACGCTGCGCTCCCTGCCCTTCCCGCTGCTGTCGTGGACTACCTTACCTTCCTGGCAGATATCGGCGCGAAGTTTTCAACCATTCAGGTAAAGGCGTC
>CAIXPS010000288.1 GCA_903921365.1 uncultured bacterium
ATCGGCGCTGGTGTTCTCCTCCGCATAACCTTCCGGCAGGGTTGGCACGGTTTGCAGCGTTTTCAGGCTGCCAGCCTCAGCATCATAGGCAAACACCGTAATATGCTCATCGAGTTCATGGATCAAATAGGCCCACCGCCCACTCGGATGGAACGTCAAATGGCGCGGGCCTGCGCCGGGTTTGACGCTTGCATGACTGTGCAGAATCAGCTTCAGATTGTCATAATCGATCTTGTACACCAATACCTTATCGATCCCAAGATCAGACACGATGGCAAAGCGATTGGTCGGGTCAATGACGATAGAGTGTGCAAAGGGTGACCGCTGGCGACCCGGGTGCACACTGGAGCCCGTGTGCTGCACGATATCAGTTGCAGAACCCAGTTTGCCATCTTCTAAAATTGGAAAGATCGCCACGTTTCCGCCCAGGTAGTTTGAAACAAGCGCTACCCTGCCCTGTGCGTCGATGGACGCGTAACACGGCAGGCCGCCATGCGAACGTTGCTGGTTCAGCAAGGTCAGCCGACCTGTCGCTGGATCAATCGAGAGCGCCGCGACGCCACCGCCGGGTTGACCGTCAAAGGTCACTGTTTCGTTGACTGCAACCATCAGGCGATTATGGGGTGATATCGCGAGATATGATGCGTTCTCTCCACCAGAGACAGCGCTGTCGAAAACAAGCGCCCCGGTAGACATATCCAGGTGATACACAAAGACGCTCTCACCGCCTGTTGTCCCCTTCTGGGTATAGCAGCCAACATAGACGAGTGGATTCGCCAACACCTTGTTTTGTGTTTCAGTCGTTTGGATCGTTTCTGTCATAGTGCTCCTTTATCGCTTCTTACCCTTGCGAAGTTCCCTTCGCATGTTTCAGGAATGTCCCATTCTGGTATTCTTCAAAAGCCGTGGCAAGTTCCTCGCGCGTGTTCATGACGATGGGGCCATACCACGCCACCGGCTCGCGGATGGGTTTACCACTTAACAGCAGGAAACGCGCACCGTCAACGCCGGCCTTAATCTCCACCTGGTCGCCATCACCGTAGATCACAACGGTCTCAATCCCTGGCACTGCTGGCGATTTGCCGGATTGAGCCGGTTCAAAGGCGCCGCTGCCCGCGATGATATACGCGAACACCGTATAACCCGCCTGGGTCGGGTGCGTATAGGTAACCCCAGCAGGGATCGTCACATCCAGATACTGCGGGTCGATGACAATGTCCTTCACTGGCCCCTTTACGCCATTGACTTCACCACACAACACCTTGATTGTCACACCGTTATCCAGCGCGACAACTGGAACCTGTTCGGCCACAATATCCTGATAACGCGGATGCATCATCTTGTTTGCAGCCGGCAGATTGGCCCAGAGTTGGAAGCCGTGCATTTTGCCTGCCGGCGCGCCATGCGGCATCTCCTGATGGATGATCCCGCTGCCGGCGGTCATCCATTGGATGCCGCCTGCGCGAATCACACCGCTATTGCCCATGCTGTCGCCATGTTCAATTTCACCATCGAGCATATAACTGATCGTCTCGATGCCGCGATGGGGATGCCATGGAAACCCCTTGATGTAATCGTCCGGGTTATCCGAGCCAAAATCATCCATCAACAGAAACGGATCCAGTTCTGGCACGCGCTGATAAGTAAATGCGCGCTTCAACCGAACACCCGCGCCTTCCATCGTAGGTTGGCTTTTTAGCACACGCTTGACGTTTCTTACGGAACTCATATGCGCCTCCTGATTGTGAGCGTGACACCAGTTTACCTGAAGGATGAGATTGCTGTAATCGTAAAACAACGCGATGTAAATTTTGTTCTGTTCCATGCGGGATAATGATTTGCATGACGCCATTTGCATTGACTGAACATCTGATCAACGGCGGGCGGGTCGACCGTGACGGGCGTCGATACCGGCTGACGGTTCCGCCCACGTCCGCAGATGCTTATGTCGACGCTCAGTTGGATGACTACGCACACGCATTGCCGCGTCGCTTCACCAACCACCCGCCGCAAACGCTCGCGGTGCGCGCCCGTTTCTCACACCAGCAGGTGAAGGGGACTGCCGGGTTTGGCTTCTGGAATCACCCGTTCTCGCGCGAAGGAGTGGTCGTTGATTCGCCCTGCAACGTGTGGTTTTTCTATAGTTCGCCTGAGTCGGACCTGCAGGTGGCGCGTGGTCTGCCCGGTCATGGGTTCAAGGCCAGCATGCTCAATAGCCGCCGCATGCCCAGAGCGGCCATCACGATCGGCGGGTTGATTTTCAATGCACTGCGGCACATTCCGGCGGCGTCAAAAGTGGTGATGGCGGCGGCGCGTGGCGCAGTCAACGCTGCTGAGACAATGCTGGATGTCGACATGACCGAATGGCGCGAATACAGGTTGAACTGGCGACCCGAAATAGCGACATTCCACATGAATGGCAAAGAGATTCTGCGCGCAACCCGCCCGCCTCAGACCGCGCTGGGCTTTGCGGCGTGGATCGACAATTACCGCGCATCGGCAGGAGGAAGTCGTTACGAATTCGCCTATGTCGGTGTCACGCAGGAACAGTGGATGGAAATTGAGATAATGGGCGACGATGACTGAGAACGAGCAACAGGCTGAATTACTGCGCCAGTCGCGATTACATCCACCTGAATTACTGGTCAAGGGTTTACAGGAATTTAACGCAAGAGCATTTTTTGAGCAACATGAGACACTGGAAACTGCCTGGCGCAACGAGCCGGGACCGATTCGACAAATGTACCAGGGCATCCTGCAGATCGGTGTCGCGTACTATCACATTCAACGCGGCAACTACACAGGCGCCATGAAGATGTTCGAGCGCGCAGCGCGCTATCTCGACGTTCTCCCGGAAATATGCCAGACCGTGAACATCGCGCGCCTGCGCCTGGATGCGGCAGCAGCCAGGGCTGAACTGGCGCAACTTGGTCCGGAGCGCATCGCATTGTTCAACACAGTGTTGTTTAGAGCAATACAAACTATGAACGAAACAACTGATTTGAGATCACACCATGCCATTTGACTTTACAAACAAGATTGTGCTTATCACCGGCAGCGGGCGCGGGATTGGAAAAGCCACCGCTCTTCACTTTGCCAGAAACGGCGCCGATATCGTGATTAACTACCTGCGCAAAAAAACCGCGGCGGAAGAAACCGCGCGCGAGATTGAGGCACTCGGGCGGCGCGTGCTGCTCGTTCGCGCGGATATTGGTGAACCCGAAGACATCGACAGGCTGTTCGCGGAGGTCGAAACAGCTTTTGACGGCCTGGATGTTCTGGTCAATAATGCGGCCTCCGGTTATGCCCGTCCCGTCATGGATCAAAAGGTGAAAGGCTGGGACTGGACAATGAACATCAACGCGCGCGCCGCGTTGTTCACCTCGCAGAAGGCCGTGCCGCTCATGCAGAAGCGCGGTGGCGGCGCCATCGTAAACGTAAGCAGCATCGGCAGCACCCGCACCCTGCCCGATTACGTGGTCATCGGCGCGTCCAAGAGCGCACTGGAGTCGATTACCCGTTACTGTGCCGTGGAATTCTCGAAGTACAACATCGTGGTCAATGCGGTGTCACCGGGTATCATCAATACGGATGCGCTCAACTACTTCAGCCTCGGGCGCGACGTGATGGTCGACGGCGCCGCTGCGCGCACTCCTGCCGGCCGCATCGTTGAGCCACAGGACGTAGCGAACGCCATCGCATTTCTGTGCAGCCCGGAAGCATCGATGATCCGCGGCCAGGTGCTGGTCATCGACGGCGGATACATGATCGCCGTCACTTGAAACCTGCATAAATCACAACCACACCCACAATGGCAAACATACGTGATGGCCTGACCACCGAGATGAAGTATGCGGTAATGGCATCGACAAACGACTTCGGGACAGAGTCCAACTACCACGGCGAGGACAATGGCTTCTGGGGCATGCTCAAGCCAGCGTTTGAGGCCTGGAAAATCGTCGAGGTTTTGCGCTCGTGGGGAACAACCGTCTACCCCGTGTCTGCCGACCCGTCCGTCACACAAGTCGCGGGTTTGCACTGTTATCGCTCGCTTGGGGAACTCCCCGAACCCGTCGACTGCGCCGTGATTTCGCTGCCGGATAAAAAGGCTATGCAGATTCTGGATGACGTCGTCGCCGCGCACATCCCCACGGTATGGTTGCAGTACGGCGCAGCAAAAGCGCCCGTCATTGACGCCTTCAATGCGCGTGACGTTCACGTCGTGTCGGGTTGCGTCCTGCTGCACTGGGATGTCCAGCATGTGAGCGGGCGCGCCAAAGGTCGACATATCTGCTATATGCACGGCAACCTGGAGCGCGCAGCCCGGATCAGGGTTAACCCGGACAAATCCATCACGCGGGTTGAGCCAGTCAAGCCGGAGACGCTGCCGTTCAACAGTGAAACTTACGGCACACGCATTCTATTGCCCGTCTGGCCCAAACGCGCGATTGACAACATAGGCAAGTAAGCGCAATGCAGATACTTCTAGCTTTCGCGGTCATCCTGATTGCTCTCGCATTTTTCTTTTGGTCGTCACGGCTGCAGCAGCATAGCGGGCTGCCGCGTGGGCGTGTGATCTACTCCGATACCGGCGCATGGCAACGCAATGAACAGTCCCTGTTCTCGAACGCCCATCGCATCACCGGCAGGCCCGACTATCTCGTCCGCAACGATCAGGGCGTTATTCCGGTCGAGGTGAAGTCCGGCAAAGCGCCGGCTGCGCCGCGTCGGGGGCATGTGCTGCAATTAGCAGCCTATTGCCTGCTTGTGGAGGAGTGTCTTGGCGCCCGCCCCGCCTCCGGTATGATCAAATACGACGATCGAGAATTTGTGGTTGACTACACGCCCGCACTGGAAACCGAACTGCTGCGCGTTATCGGGGAAATGCGCGATGGCGGAGCGTTGGCAGATGGGCCGCATCGCAACCACGCAGAGATGCAACGCTGCAGGCGATGTGGAGTTCGGGATGCGTGCAGCGAGCGGTTAACGGGTTAATCATTCAACAACGCGAAGGACGGCTGACGCCATCCTTCGCGTTGAATTTTCCTGAGACTATTGCCGCGCGTTAACCGGCTTATGCGCCGGAAATTAACTCACCGCCATCAACCACGATCGTCGCGCCGTTAATCCACACGAGTTCTGGATCACAGAGCGCGCGGATCGTCTTGGCAACATCCGTCGTTGTGGTCAAACGTCCGCTCGGGTTGCGGCGCACGGCGCCTTCCACCAGTTTGTCGCTGCCTGGGATTTTGCGCAGTGCGGCAGTGTCTGTCACACCCGCCATAATCGTGTTCACCATCACCCCGTGCTTAGCGAGTTCAAGCGCCAATTGGCGGGTATGTGATTCAAGCGCAGCCTTGGCTGCAGAGACGGCGCCATATGTTTCAAACATCATGACGCTGCCGGCGCTGGTCATGCTGAACACGCGGCTGCCGGCGCCCAATAGACCGGCGCGCCACAGGTCCTGCACCCAGTAAATCAGGCTGTTTGCCATGACATCCAGCGTCATTTCCACCTGCGCCTGCGTCAACGACCGGGAAGCATCCTCGCCAACAAACGGAAGCAACGAACCAAAAGCCACCGAGTGCATGGTCATATGGATCGTTTGCGGGCCATCGGG
>CAIXPS010000289.1 GCA_903921365.1 uncultured bacterium
AACTCACCTACAAGTCGCCAATCGGCAAAGTGGCGAACGAGTTGCTGTATCGGCACGACGAGCCGCGCATCGCAGTCGTCGAGAATGGGCGTCCGTGGAGTTTTGACGGCGACGGCGCGTTATTCCGCCTGGTATCCGAGGCGCAACGCATCCGGCTGGCGCACCTGTTTGACCCGGTGCTGGCCGTGCATAGCTCGATGGTCGAACCCCTGCCCCACCAGATCACAGCCGTTTATGAGTCGATGCTGCCGCGGCAACCCCTGCGGTTCCTTCTGGCGGATGATCCGGGCGCGGGCAAGACGATCATGGCCGGGCTGCTCATCAAGGAGTTGATCACGCGCGGCGACCTGCAACGCTGTCTCATTGTGTGCCCGGGCTCGCTGGCGGAGCAATGGCAGGACGAACTGTACAAGCGCTTCCACCTGCCCTTCGAGATTCTGACGAATGACAAGCTCGAATCGGCGCGCACCGGCAACTGGTTCATGGAGACCAACCTGGTCATCGCGCGACTCGACAAACTCTCGCGCAACGAGGATGTACAGGCAAAACTGGCTGCACCAGATGGACGCTGGGATCTGATCGTCTGCGATGAAGCGCACAAGATGGCCGCTTCGATCTTCAACGGCGAGGTGAAGTACACCAAGCGCTATCGCCTGGGTCAACTGCTCTCGACGCTGACACGCCACTTCCTGCTGATGACCGCAACGCCGCACAATGGCAAGGAGGAGGACTTTCAACTCTTCATGGCGCTCCTTGACGGCGACCGCTTCGAAGGGCGCTTCCGCGATGGGGCGCACGTCACGGATGTCTCGGACATGATGCGCCGCATGGTCAAGGAGAACCTGCTGAAGTTTGACGGCACGCCATTGTTCCCCGAGCGCATCGCTTACACCGTGTCGTACAAGCTGTCGGATGCGGAAACGGTGTTGTATAAGGCAGTCACCGACTACGTGCGCGAGGAGTTCAACCGCGCCGAAGCGCTCCAGAACGATAAGCGTTCAGGCACCGTCGGGTTCGCACTCACGATCCTGCAACGGCGCTTAGCCTCCTCACCCGAAGCGATCTATCAATCACTGCGGCGACGGCGCGAGCGGCTGGAAAGCCGGATGCGCGAGCTTGAGGTGTTGAACCGTGGCGCACTGGCTGCGTCGATCATGGCGAACGGCGTCCCGGTGTTGGATGCTGAAGATGTCGAGGACTTCGAAGACGCCCCCGATAGCGAGGTCGAAGAGACCGAAGAGCAAATCCTTGACCAGGCCACTGCGGCCCGCACGATTGCTGAGTTAAAGAGTGAGATTGCCACGCTTCAACGGTTGGAAGGCATGGCGCTGAGTGTGCGCCGCAGCGGTGAAGATCGTAAATGGCGTGAACTCGCCAGCCTGCTGGGTGAGATATTCACGCCGGCTGCCATCGCCAATCGCCTGGCAGACGAAAAGGCGCCCTATACAACCAGTCATGCAGCCATCCCTAAACCTGTCCCATCGCCACGCCAGAAGCTGGTGATTTTCACCGAACACCGCGACACGCTGAACTATCTCAACAACCGCATCACGACATTGCTTGGCCGTAAAGAGGCCGTCGTGATCATCCATGGCGGTTTGGGGCGCGAGGAACGGTTGAAGGCGCAGGAGTCATTCAGGCACGACCCCGAGGTTCAAGTATTGCTTGCCACAGATGCCGCCGGCGAGGGCATCAACTTGCAACGCGCGCACCTGATGGTGAATTACGATCTGCCGTGGAATCCCAACCGCCTGGAACAGCGCTTTGGCCGCATCCACCGCATCGGCCAGACCGAGGTCTGTCATCTATGGAACCTCGTCGCGGACGAGACCCGTGAAGGCGATGTCTATCGCCGGTTGCTGGATAAACTGGATCTGGCGCGCCAGGCGCTGGGTGGGCAGGTGTTCGATGTGCTTGGCAAGCTGCAATTCGATGGACGCCCCCTGCGTGATCTTCTTATTGAGGCCATTCGGTATGGGGATCGACCGGATGTGCGCGCGCGGCTGACCACCGCATTGGAAAACGCGTTGGATCGCGATCAGTTGCGCCAGTTGCTGGAGGATCGGGCGCTGGCACACGACACGATGGACGCAAGCAAAGTCTTCCACATCCGCGAGGATATGGAACGCGCAGAGGCGCGCCGCCTGCAACCCCATTACATCGCCTCCTTCTTCATCGACGCCTTTAAACGCCTGGGCGGCACGATCCGAGAGCGTGAGTCGCACCGCTATGAGGTGACGCATGTGCCGGCGCCTGTGCGTAACCGGGATCGCTTAATTGGCATTGGAGAAGCCGTCCTGCCTCGTTACGAGCGCATTGCGTTTGAGAAGCCCCTGGTTGCGCCGGCAGGTCTACCCCTGGCGGCATTCCTATGCCCAGGGCATCCCTTACTCGACGCAGTCATCGATCTCACGCTTGAGCGTCACCGCGACCTGATGCGGCGCGGCACGATCCTGGTGGACGAGGGCGATCACGGCACACAACCGCGCCTGATGTTCTACCTGGAGCACGCGATTCAAGACGCCG
>CAIXPS010000290.1 GCA_903921365.1 uncultured bacterium
GCGCGCGAAGCGCAACGTAGAGGCCGTTGGGTGAACCATGTCACCCAGCGGTCACTCGGCCTGTCTCAGAACCGCGGCAACGCGATCAAGCCGCTGTTGTGCGTCGTTCGCGATGGCAGCAAATGCGGGATCGGCGAACAGGGTTGACATGATCATCGGGTTGAGGAGGCCGACCTCCGATTCTCCAGGCCCGGTCTCATACACCACTACATTGCATGGCAGCAGCAGTCCGACATCGAGATCGGTGGACAGTGCGCGATGCGCCAGCGGTGGGTTGCACGCGCCGAGGATGACATAGCGCTGGAAGTCCACGCCCAGCTTCTGCTTGAGCGTTTCCTTTACGTCGATCTCGGTCAACACGCCAAAGCCCTCCACTTTGAGTGCCGCCTTGGTGCTTGCCACGGCGACTTCATATGGTTGCTTTAGATGCACGTGTGTGCCCAGTTGAGTTGTGGTTTGTGTGGTCATTTAGCTCCAGGTCTTACGAACTCGATCCGATTCTTAGTTCAGGTACGGTTTGATTTTGGCCATCAGGCGCTCTTTTGGCATCATACCAACAAGTCGTTCCACCGGTTTGCCATCCTTGAACAGGATCAACGTAGGGATACTCATGACGCCATATTTCATCGCAGTCTGGCCATTCACGTCTACATCCAGCTTACCCACGCTGACTTTACCGTCGTTTTCCTGTGCAATCTGCTCGACGATCGGCGCAATCATGCGGCATGGCCCGCACCAGGTGGCCCAGAAATCCACAAGCATTACGCCCTTTGTGTTCTCGATGCTGTTCTTGAAGGTCGTGTCCGTCAATACGATTGGCTTTCCCATTTTATTTTTCTCCAGAAAGCTTCCTGCGCTCTTACTCCGAGCATTCAGGAAGATCATTATTGTCTTAGTTAGTTTGATGCGAAGTCCGTGGAATAGTTACAGTGAGATATTCTCCATCACTTCTCCACAACTACTCGCTATAACCATGTTCATCTGATCGGAGCAATTCCGACAAAGAAAACAAAGGATAGATATAGGAGCAATAGCATGAATAGCAAATGGTTCAAACTCAGTGGATTGATCGCGGCAGTAGCAATCACCGGCGGGATCGTCGTCAGCAATAGCGCATTCGCACAGGCGCCGACGCCAACGCAGACACCGGCATATGGACGCGGGATGATGGCGCAAGGCACAGGGATGCAAGGCGCCGGAATGATGGGTGGGCAGACCACCTCAATGATCGCAACAGCTGCCAAGACACTCGACATGACGCAGGCTGATCTGGTTGCGGCTCTAAACGGCGGCAAGACGGTTGCGGACGTGGCGAAAGACAAAGGCGTATCTCTCGACACCATCGCGGATGCATTTGTCGCGACGCGCGCGGAGTGGCTGAAGACATCCGTCAGTTCCGGCCGACTGACCCAGGCGCAGGCCGATGCCAATCTGGCAATCATGAAGGCCAACATCACTTCGCAACTCAATGAAAAGTGGAGCCCGCGCGGTAATGGCTCCGGCACCCCGGGCGCGAGCTTCGTCGACAGCAACGGCGATGGCGTATGCGACAACATGGGAACAGCGGCGCAAGGCAGTGGTGCTGGCCAGATGGGCGCCGGGCGCGGTGCGATGCGAAGCAACGCCACAATGCGCAGCCAGATGGGCGGTGGGATGCGCGGAAATCGCTAAGATCACCCCGTATCTGCTTGGCATATACCGGCTACCTGTTCATCAGGTAGCCGGTTTTTTGTTTAAGCTGAGTACACAACTTCCACATCTTCTCCACAACCGGTCGCTATTGCGGTCTCAACTGAATCAATCTCACACCTGGAGACGGCACGATGAATATACAACTTGTTCTCAAACGGTATTCTTTCGACTTCAAAGATCGCACCCCGGTGGCAGATCGACGGCGGCGCATGGTCTTGACGCAGCGATCGCGCCATATCGTCCAGCTCGCGTTCGCGATCTTCATCATCGCCGGGAGCATCACACACTTTTTGTCGAGCGCGCATGGTGTCGCTACCTGTGTCCGCTGGGCGGCGTCATTCTTAATCCCTGTTCTCTTTATCATCGCAGTGTGAGCGGTAGATACACCTGATTTGCGACGGACATCGCCGTGAAGTCTTGGTGAAGTTTACCGGCAGGCACATTGACTACCCGATATGACGGGCTGAACGCATATCCCGCCAACTGAGGCGTCACTGTATAAGTGCCTGGTGGCAAATTCGCCAGGGTATACGCCCCCGTAAGACCACCGGAAACGGCTACCTGACCACCTGCCGACAAGCTGACGTTCAGCAACGGCAGGCCGTTTGTCGTAGTAATCGCCCCCTGCACGGTAGAGGTGTAGGTGAAGCCGTGCGGGCCTGCGCCAACGGGCGGCTGGGTGTGGCAAACGCGACAGTCGTTCAACACACCTGCGTGTCCCTGCAGGGCAATGTTTTGCAGGTTATCGTTGGGTTGAATGGTAGGCAGAATAGCGTGCGGGCTGCCGTGACACGCCTCACAATACATCCCACCATGACCAGTTGAATTTCGGTAAAGTGTATTGGGGTTCGGCGCAAACTGAGGGGAGTGACAACCGGAACCTGCGCAGCTGGGTTCCTGCTTCCAAGGCTGGCGGCTGGTGGGCGCCAGTTGTGAGTCTGCTACGTTTGCCGTATTACCATGACAGTTGGTACAAGTCAGGCCTTGGGAATACATCGTGTCCCGCAAGCACTGCGTCTGCTGACCGGGATGACACAAGTAGCAATTGTTCGTGCCTTCGGCGCCGGGGCCGCTGCCTTGCAGGCGATGGCGGTTGTGCATCGCAAGTGACAGACTTGCGATACCCGGCTGGCCAGGCGCACCGAGCGCATTTGAGCTGTGACAACTGGCGCACAGGACGGGTCGCAGGCTGGCGTTAGTGGAGAATTGCGTGCCCTCCTCTTCGTCATGTTTGGCGAGGATGTTCATCTCAACGTTACCGGTGTTGCCGCCGGGTTCCTTGCCATCCGCATGGCAAGTGTCACAACGCATTTCGGTGGAGACTGGCGCAACAGCGATCGTTTCAGCCAGCACCTGCCCGGTCGTCGTATCACGAGCCACCATGTGAGCGCGTTGATAAGGGTACCAGTTGGTCGAGGTAAATGCCGGCGCACTATCGAGGTAAGGTGTCAGTGGGATTCCCTCTATCAGGAAATGATCGGGTTGCGCTGACATTGTGCCTGATAGTGTCGCGCCTTTCAGCCCGACATTGGGCGCATTGGCAGCAGCGGAACCCGGAAAAAGCTTGCCTGCGTAGTCCCAGAAATTCGACTTGCACCCCTTTGGGCCACATGCCGAATAGGTGTTGTCAATAATGTTGTAATCAACTGCAACGCTTGTTGTGACAACCCGCGGCGGGTCGCCCTGCTGCACGACCTGCGCCCACATCGTGTTATATGGCGGCAGCACCGCCATGTTGGCGAAGTTCTCGTTCATGCAGTGCATGCCGAGATCATTCCAGCCAATCAGCTTATATGGTTCATTAGTGATGGGAGCATTTTGCTTGAAAGTGCCTTGGGGTACAGGTGAGAAGTTTGCACTGCTGATCCCAACTGTCCGGCCAGGCCGTGACTCATTGATAAGTAACAACACAGCGATCACAATGCATGTGGCAATGACAATTAACCACGATGTCCGCAGTTGTGATGAACGTCGCGCTAAAAAACGCGGCATTTGATGACTCTCGCAACGTGATATACGTTGATATGTCGTGCTCTCTGTGATCATTGAACTATTCTCCTGTACGGTGCAGTGCGAGTAGGGCAGATGCTCATATTCAGCACTGTAACCATAAATCATGAGAAAGTCACATGAATGTCATAAGGGTCTCACAGAATCATGTGTCTCTGTTGTAATCAGTCAATGCGCAACACCGTTCCGCAGTTTGATTACGCCGCAAGAGGAACAGACTTATCGGACGGCGGTCCCAGTCAGATGAATATGCACCGCCGTCCGAAAACAACCATTACTTCTTGCCCAATTTCGCGCGCAGTTGGGTGCCATTGAATGGCAGGCCGCCAAGTGGGGCAAACAGGCAAACGTCAAATACGCCGGCAGCCAGCACCACCAGACCAATCGCTGCTACGATATAGCCGCCTACACCACCAATACCGGCCAATCCCAAGGCGATCAGCACGATACCCGCAACTGCGCGGACAACACGACCCGTCGAACTACCCATGAAACCGATAAACCCTTGCATTTTGATGACTCCTAAACGGACAGAAATCTGTTCGTTTTGTACTTACTGGATTTGATGCGAATGGCGGTCGAAAGTGACATTTTGCAAGGACATCTTTGTTCGAACTGGAAAAGCGGACCAAATGAGTGCGGACAATCACACTGCAGGTGCGCACAAAATAGCATGCCATGCAGGCAATGGGCCAATCAAGTTCTCGGACAAGCGTTATTTAGCCCAGTCGACGATCAACTGCTTGCGGTTGTGTAACTGCTTTTCGATTACTATTCCGACTGTTGCGCCCTCGGCCGCTGCAATGACTGCTTGTTTGATGTGGTTGCACAGCACATCGCCAACAGCACACAATAAGACACACCATGTCCCAGAAGGCGATCCTCTCCCGTGGCACGTTGTCCTCGCCCCATCGAGCCAGATGCAATGATGACCGCACGAGCGGAGTAGGAACCCCCGTTGGCGAAGACTGTCTTCACGTCACTTTCAATATCTACTGCCTGTACTCTGTCCTGCACGAATTTCGCGCCGAATGACTCGGCTTGGCTACGTATGACCTTCACCAGATCAGCACCGCTGACATTGCCCGGCACGCCCGGATAATTGGCAATCTTTGAGGTTAATCCCAGTGCGCCTGCGGACAGACCCTTGTCGATGACCAAGGTCTGCAGATCGGCGCGTGCCGTATAAAGTGCAGCTGTTGCGCCCGCCGGTCCCGCGCCAATGATTACGACATCATACTGACTCTCGCTATTGCCGAGACCGGTCAGTGGTTGCAGGTTGTATTCCAAGGTCACTTTATCCCTAGTAATTGGTTGATTTTGTTGCGGTCGAAGCCGACGATGATCTTGCCGCCGATATCGATCACTGGCACACCCATCTGGCCCGAACGCCGCACCATGTCACGGGCTGCAGCTTGGTCACGGCTGACGTCCACGTCACTGTACTTGATGCCCTTCTGGCGGAAATATCCTTTTGCCGCATTGCAGAAGGAGCACGTCGGAGTTGAAAACACGATCACTCGCGGCTGAACTTTCTCTGTTTCTGACATGACTATTAAGCTCCTTTGTAACTGCTCAGCCCCCGTTGGCTGAATATGTGGATAATAGCAGCCGTGAAACTGACGCGAAAGGAATCTGAGGCCATCTACGACGCGGGGAAAGAACGCGTAGTGGAGGTGCTATTGGAAATGTCGGTCGGGTTAGAGCAGGTGGAAGTGCTCAAGCGACGGATCGACGAGTTGGAGCGTCAGGGTAAGCAGAACAGCCAGAACAGTCACAAACCACCGTCCAGCGACGGATATCGCAAGCCAGCGCCGAAGAGCCAGCGGAAACGGACGGGGCGACGGAGTGGCGGGCAGGCAGGGCACGCCGGAACGACCTTGGCGATGAGTGATACACCGGATCATGTGACAGACTACTGGCCAGAGCAGTGCGGAGAGTGTCAAAGTAAACTGGGGCGCACGCATGCCAGTGGATGTGAGCGTCGCCAAGTGCATGATATACCGCCGGTGCATATCGAAGTAACGGAGCACCGGGCGATGCAAGTATGTTGTGGGAAATGCGGGGCGGTGACGCAGGCGGCGTTTCCTGAGCAGGTGCAGCCGGGGGTGCAATACGGCAATGGTGTGGCGGCGCTGGCGGTCTATGCGCAGGTGTATCAGATGCTGCCGTTGGAGCGGACGGCGGAGTTGATCCGCGACCAGGCTGGCCGGATGTTGAGTGAAGGGACGCTCGTGACGATGCTGGGACGTTGCGCAGAACGTGTGGCACCAATCGAGCAACAGATCAAGGATGCCATCATCATTGCGCCGGTCGCGCACTTCGACGAGACAGGGCTGCGGGTGTGCGGCAAGCTGAACTGGCTGCATGTGGCGAGCACGGGTAAATTGACCTACTACGCTATCGATGAAAAGCGCGGGACACTGGCGCATGAGCGCATCGGTATATTGCCTCAATTCAGCGGTGTGGCGGCTCACGATGCGTATGCCAGTTACTTGAAGCGAGACGGCCCCAAAAGCTTGTGCAACGCGCATCTGCTGCGCGACCTGACCGCTCTGGAAGAGAGTACGCGTCAGCGCTGGCCGACGTGGCTCAAGACCTTTTTAGTAGACGTGAAAGATCGCGTGGCTCTGGAGCGTGACCAAGGTAAGTCGGCGCTCGCGCCAGAAGTGCTGGCTGGGTTCGAGGCGGAATATGACCGACTGATTCGCCGCGCCCGCAAATCCAATCCCAGACCCGCGCGTGCGCCAGGCCAGCGCGGACGTGCCCGCGCCTCGCCCGCCTGTAACTTGGCGGAACGCTTGCGTGAGCACAAGGACAGCGTGTTGCGTTTCATGCACGATTTCCGCGTGCCCTTCGACAACAACCAGGCCGAGCGGGACTTGCGTATGATGAAAGTCAAGCAGAAAGTATCAGGCTGCTTCCGCAGTGCCGAGGGTGGGCGCATATTCGCCAGTGTGCGCGGCTATATCTCAACTGTGCGCAAACAAGGCCATCAAGCCTTGGCGGCTCTGCGTGATCTGCTTGACGGCAAGCCCGTTACGTTACAACTGGCCTGAGCAGTTAC
>CAIXPS010000291.1 GCA_903921365.1 uncultured bacterium
CATCTCGATGCGTTGCGACTCATGCCAGTTCGTCTCCTGCACGCGTTGGGCGACCCGACCGGCGCTAAACCTCAGCGTCACGTCGGTCGGAGCGCCCCCGTCCCCCCAGTTCACGCCCCACGCGCCAGCCAGCTTCTCCTGCGGATTAAATGTGGCGGGGATCGTGTAGGTGTCTGCGGTCAGCCGCGCGCGCAATAGCCGCTCGATCTTGAACGTGCGGATGGCGTGGCGGAGGTGGTCAAACCCGATCACGTAGGTCGAGAACCCCACCGCACTCGGTTCGATGAAATACGGCTCGAACAGCCGCTCCCCCTCCTCCTTCCCGCGTTGGATGAGCGCCACGCGCACCCCGTCGGCCCAGGCGCGCGTGAGCACATGCAGACATTCCAGATACTCGCGTTGCTCGCCAGTCAGCGGCCGATCCAGCCGCTCGGAGGTCTGCGAGATATGCTGCGCCATCTGAGGCGTGACGTTCTGCAACGCGATGCTGAGCTTGTTCAGCGCGTGCACCGCGTGCGGGTTGGGCTTATCGGAGTAACGCGCCAGCAAACGCGCCGCCAGAAACACCGATGTCGCCTCGTCCAGGTTCAGGCGCACGTTGGTCAAATAGCGCGTGCGGTCGATCCACACGCTGCCGCCCGGCTCATGGACGATGGGCACATTCCACTCCAGTTCCAGGTCGCGCAGCGAGCGGTGAATCGTGCTGCGGTCCACCCCAAAATGCGCCGCCAGTTCGTGCTTCGGCACAGGCCGCCGTTTGGCGAGCAGATACTCCTCGAGGTCCTTCAGTCGGGTCGAACGCTTGGTGGTCCTTGTCATTGATTCATCAGTCCTCATGCGCGCTGATCCCGGCATAAATCTGACCCCGCTGTCGCCGGGAAATAGTTAAGGGCGTATCCTGTTCATTGTAGTCATCCTGCGCAATCGCGTTATGAGTCTCCATCCTGTTGCTTAGGATAAACGGCGCGTGTTGCAGGAATTGCACCACGTCAGCTACAATCCGCATCCAGTCACACGGAGGTTCAACTATGAGTGAGTTCGGGGTCATTTTGATTTTCATCGTCGGGTTGCTGGTCGGGGGCGCACTGGGCGCATTGGTGATGCTCTTGCGCTCGCGCAGCAGCAGCGAAGGCGACATCGCGCAACGCGGCGCAGCCGAGGCGCAAGTCAGGTTCACGCGTGAACAATTGGTCACACGCGACCAGGATCTGAGCGCCGCCCGCGCCGAGAACACGCGGCTGCAGGGCGAGACGGCGCGCTTGCAGCAGGCGCGCCTGGACGACGCCGAGAAGCTCGCGTGGGTCGATCAGGCGCAGGTGAAACTGCGCGAAGCGTTCGAGGCGCTATCCAGCCGGACCTTGCAGGCAAACTCCGCCACATTCGGCGAGAACGCGCGCTCGCAACTGGGCGATCTGATGCAACGGGTGCAAGGCGACTGGAACACGCAGAAGGTCGAGATGCACGGGTTGGTCGATCCGCTGCAACAGAACCTGGCGACGCTCGACCAGCGCATGCGCGAACTGGAGGAGAAGCGCGAAGGGGCCTATCAGCGCGTGGATGAGCAACTGAACCAGATCATCAAAGTCAACGCCGACCTGCAACGCACTACCATCACGCTGGCGCAGGCGCTCAAGTCCTCATCGGTGCGCGGGCGCTGGGGCGAGTTGCAGTTGCGCCGCATCGCCGAGCTTTCCGGCATGCACGAGCACATCTCCTTTGAGGAACAAGTCAGCGTCGAGGACGGGCGCCCCGACATGCTGGTGTACCTGCCGAACGGCGGTTCTATCCCGATTGACTCGAAGACGCCGATGACGTCGTTTATCGAGGCCGTGGAGACTAACGACGACGCGACGCGCAAGGCCAAGCTCGCCCAGCACGTCAAGGCCATGCGCGCGCGCGTGGGCGAACTGGGGCAGAAGAAGTACTGGGAGAGTGTTAAACACGCCGCCGACTTCGTCGTCATGTTCGTTCCGAGCGAAGCCTGCCTGAGCGCCGCCTTCGACGCCGACCCGCAGCTGATGGAGGATGCGCTGAAATTGAAAGTGATGGTGGTCACGCCGATCACGCTGCTCGCGCTCCTCAAGACGGTGGCCTACGGCTGGCAGCAGCACCGCATCAATGAGGACGCGATGCTGATCGCCGACGAAGGGCGCACCTTCTACCAGCGGCTCAAAGTATTCGTCGATTACCTGGCCGACATGCGCGGCTCACTCACCAGGACAGTGGAGAACTACAACAAAGCGATTGCTTCGCTCGAAGGGCGGCTATTGCCATCGGTGCGCAAGCTCGAGACGATGTCCACCACGGGCAAACCATTGGAGGCGCCGCAGGTGATCGATCTCGCCCCACGGCAGCTCGCCGGCGACTAAGTAACTCGCCATACGTAAACCCTTCGGGTGTGCTTATCAAGATCGCGGTTCGTTGAAGCACACCCGAAGGGTTTACGACGGCACATCCGTGAACAGCACCGTGCCGGTGTCATCCAGAGGGTAATCCCACAGGTTCACATAAACAGGCCCGGGCAGAAATTCGTCATCGTACAACGCCAGCAGCCGGTCGAGCTGCGCATCCAGCGCGGCTTGCGCGACCGCGTGGGATGCCAGGTTCACCAGGTTGTCGCGCTGAA
>CAIXPS010000292.1 GCA_903921365.1 uncultured bacterium
ATATGAAGTGGCAACTAATAGAAAAGTGACCGGCACTCAAATCCAGTACTATCGTACACTCGTAACTGAAGTTGTCAATAACACCAATGCCTTCGCCAATTGTGGGCTGGCGACAGGCTGTAACTGCAGGTGAATAGCACCCAACTGGGCGATTTTTGAAAGATGTCGTCCTATAAAATTGATCGCGAGATTTGGTAGTCCCTCACGGTTTTGGGGTAATATCACTCCTATCGCATGTCAATGACTCACATCACCTCGCATCTCGACCGTCGCCCTCAATTGTCCCGACCCCAGCAGCCTGGAGTTGGGGTGTCGTGAATCGTTTCTTCTACGACATCCCGCAGCGCCTGCGCGGTAACTTCATCCTGTTTTACTGGGATATCGCCTTGTGGGGTCTGTATACCGGCTCAACGGTCGTATTCCTGACCGTTTATGCGGCGCGCGCCGGCGCCACGAGCGAACAAATCGGTTGGATGAGCGCCGGCCCTGCCATCGTCGCGCTGCTGGCGAGTATTCCCGTTGGGCTGCTCGCCCGGAGATACGCGCCCAAGCGTAGTGTGGTGATCGGGGCGCTTATTGCCAGATCATTGCTGTTGACCTATGTCTTTATCCCAACGCTTGTCCCGGCCGTAGATCGCGTCAATGTCGTCATTGTCATGACGATCCTGATGGCGATCCCGAATACCTTTTTGAACATCTGCTTCGGCCCTTTCTTTATGCTGGGGATCCCCCCGGAATGGCGCGGCGCCGTGGTCGGCGCGCGCAACGCGATCATGTCGATTATCTCGTTCTTCGTGACGCTTATCTGCGGGCAGTTGCTGCTACATCTGGATTTCCCAACCGGTTATCAGGTTGTGTTTTTTATCGGGTTTGCCGGGGCGATTGTGACGGTGCCGGTCCTGATCCGGATCAAACAGTATCCTGCACCCGAACCACCGCCCGGTTCGACACCCGCACAACCGGCAATTAAGGGCGCCTTTTGGAGCAGGTTGATCCCCAACCGTGATCCGGCGGGTCGACATTATCTGGTGGTTCTGATGATGCTGTTCGCGATGAACGCCGTCGCGTTTATGGTTGCGCCGTTGATGCCGTTGTTCACCGTTAAGCAACTCGGCCTGGATGACGCGGTGATCAGCATCGGGAGTGCAACAGCCAGTATCCTCGTGTTTGGCGTGTCGCTGTTTGTCGGGCGGATGGCGCGCCGCTTTGGCAACCGGACGCTGACCGCGTATGGGGTGGGGCTACTGTGTTTCCAGACGGTCAGTCTGGCATTTGCCCAGGATGCCACACTCTACATCGTTGCAGCGGTCATCGGTGGATTGGCGTCGGGTATCCTGATGGCTGCACAGTACAACTACCATCTGGACAGTGTGCCGCGCACCGATCAGACCGTGTGGATATCGTGGAATTCGGCGCTTGGCAACATCGCTGCGTTGCTGGGATCGGTGGCAGGCCCGGTATTGGCCGGTCTGATCGGCATCCCGGCAACGTTCATCACCCTCGGGGTGATGCGGCTGTTGATAGGCGTAGTGATCTACCTGTGGGGGTGATCGCTATCTTGCCAACACCATCAGGTTGAGGCCATCGAGGCTGAAGCCATCGACCTCCGCGCGAGCGTTGGAGGTCGAAGGGAGCGTGGGTATGGTTTTCTGCGTATGTCGCTATACTTCAGCCACTGATGATTACCGCCCAACCCCCTTCATCTCTCACGCCGAGTCCGACTTCTACCGCAACCGAGCAACCGTCCGATCCAATCACCGTTGCCACGCTGGCGGGCGGCCACTTTGTCCATGATGCGTTTGCGAGCTTTCTCTCCCCATTGCTGCCACTGTTGATTCAGAAACTTGGCTTGTCGCTGACTTTGGCCGGGTCACTATCGGCGATGCAGAGTTTGCCGTCGCTTGTTAACCCACTGCTGGGGATGATTGGCGACCGGGTCAGCCTGCGCTGGCTGGCGATTGTCGCGCCGACGACGACGGCGGTGGCGATGAGCTTGATCGGCGTCGCGCCTGGCTATATCGTGCTGGCGGTATTGTTGCTGGTGGCTGGCATTAGTAGCGCGTGCTGGCACACTCCAACCCCGGTGATCGTCGCGCGAGCGGCCGGCAAGCGGGTGGGGATGGGCATGAGCGTTTTGATGCTGGGCGGCGAACTGGCGCGCGGATTAGGCCCGCTCATCGCTGTTGGCGCGGTATCGCTCTGGGGTCTGGAAGGATTGTGGCGGTTAATCCCGTTCGGCGTGTTTGCCTCTGTGGTGTTGTATTGGCGCACACGTAACCTGAAGCCGCGCATGGCGCAGCGTAAGACGGATTCATGGGCTGAAACGTGGGTTGAGTTGCGGCGGGTGCTGTTGCCAATTGCAGGGATCGTGTTGACGCGCTCTTTCATGTCGATCGCGCTTTCGGTCTATTTGCCCACCATGCTCACACGCGAAGGCGACAGTCTGCTGGAGGCCGGCGGCGCGCTCTCGCTTCTGATGCTGGCGGGCGCAATCGGTTCGCTGGTCACCGGCACGATGAGCGACCGCATCGGCAGGCGTCGGATCCTTGTCACCGTGTTGATCCTGTCGCCGATTTGCATGGGCTTCTTCCTTAATGTGCATGGCTGGGTGATGGCGCCAATTCTGTTCGTGATGGGTTTTATGACCAATAGCACCACCCCGGTCATGATGGCGATGGTGCAGGAATACGCCACGGGACATCCGGCCACCGCGAACGGCGTCTATATGGCGCTCGAATTTGTGGGTGGCGCTGTTATAACGATCATCGTTGGCGCACTTGCGGATGTGGTTGGACTGCGCACCGCTTTCGCCGTCTGCGCATTCATCGCTATATTCGGCGCGCTATTTGTATTGTTCCTGCCCAACCAGAAGAAGGTTGTATCGACCTTAATGAAAGAATAACCGTGGGCGATTCCTGCAGCCACAGGAATCGCCCTACTACGAGGGGAAAGAGGAAGGAGATAAAGGAGAGAGCAGGTCTTCCATTTGAAGATACCTGCAGTTCACGACATCCTTTTTATATCCTGCCTGCGTTAACAAGCTGTTGTCAAACTATTAAGCCGCGGTTAATTTGCAGGAACTGTGGATCGATTAGAGATAAAATGTAACAGTATACGTCCCAAGAGGAAAAACCAGCGTGGCTAAAAAAACAAAAGGCGACTTTACCATCGGCATTGACCTGGGCGGCACCAAGATCCTTGCCGCTGTTGTGGCGGAAGATGGCAGCGTGATCGGTTCGGCTAAAAAACGCACTCAATCGGAGGATGGTCCCGATGCCGTCCTGAAGCGAATTATCAAGACGTCGCAGGAGGCTGTCGACGCGGCCGGCGTGACGTTGCAAGACATCACGGCGATTGGCATGGGCGCGCCGGGCGTGATCGATATGGCGCGCGGCGTGGTCGTAAGCGGGACAAACATGCCCGGATGGGTCAACGTGGATGTGAACAAGGCGCTGCGCGTCTGGAACAACGTTCCGGTGTGGTTGTCAAATGATGTGCGCGTTGCCACGTTTGGCGAGCAGGCGACCGGGATCGGGAAAGGCGTCAAGAATTTCATAGCGGTGTTTGTCGGCACAGGTATTGGCGGCGGGATTGTCACTAACGGGCAGATTTACTCTGGCAGTCGCGGTAGCGCCGGTGAGATCGGACACGTAGTAATAATGGCCGACGGCCCCTATGCAGTGGGCGGCGGCGTGCGTGGAAGCGTCGAAGCGCTTGCCAGCCGCGCCGCTATCGAGCGAGATCTGCGCATGGCTATGGCAGCCGGGCGCGACACGATTCTGCCGCAACTCGTGCCGGATATTAACGCCAAGTTCACCAGCAGCATTCTGGCAAAGGCCGTCGACAAGGGCGACGCGTTGACGATTCAGGTGCTGCAACGCGCAGCCTACTATCTCGGCCTGCATGCCGCCAGCCTGATCAACGCGCTTGACCCGGAGATGCTCATTTATGGCGGTGGCGTCTTCGAAGCATTGGGTGAGTGGATGCTCGCGCCAGTGCGATCGGTGGCGCGGCAATATGCGCTCAATAAGACGAATTTGGATCAGGTGAGGATTGTCGAGAGCAAACTCGGCGCCAGTGCGGGAATTATCGGCGCCGGGTTGATGGCGCGGTATGGCAGCCTGACTGTGCCGGCTCCAGTATGAGTTGAAACGCGGATTCGAAACGTGAAGAAGCGAAGAGCGCGAAGAAAGAGTGGAAGGGGACGGAAGAGGAACGGGGTGGCGCCCGTTCCCTACTTTGTTCCGGTGTGTATGGCGACTGTGCCGAGCATGAGTTTTTGGTAGGCGACATCGCGCAGGCCAGCCCGCTGCATGATGATCTTGAGTTCGTCGGGCGTCAGGAACTCCGACACTGATTGGGGCAGATAGGTGTAGGCCTCACGCTCGCCGCTGATGATCCCGCCAGCGATTGGCACGAGCCGGTTGAAGTAGAGCGTGAAGAATGGGCGCAAAGCGTTCTTCGGCGGTTTGCTGATCTCGAGGCAGACGACGCGCCCGCCGGGCTTCAGCACGCGCAGTTGCTCGCGAAACGCCGTCTCGCGGTCGATGAAGTTGCGCACCCCGAAACCACTCGTCACCGCGTCAAAGCTCTCATCCTTAAATGGCAGGCACAGTGCGTCGGCGGTGCACCAGCGAATGCGTTGTGTTGCCGGTTTCACCTGGCCGACCTGCATCATCTCGAGGGTGAAATCGCTCCCAATCGTCGTCACGTCAGGCTGCTGCCGCAGCGCTTCAACCATGATGTCGCCCGTGCCCGTGGCCACGTCCAGAATGCGCGCGCCGGGTTTCAGGTTCGCCAGACGGATGACCTGGCGGCGCCAGGCGCCATCCTGACCTGCGCTCATGATGCGGTTCATCAAGTCGTAGCGTTTTGCAATTCGCGCAAACATAGCGCGCACATAGCGCGCTCGTTCAGTACCTTGTAGATGTGTCATGGTTAGGTCGCATATTTCCAGGGGCAAAGACGGCGTTCAAGCCAGTCGATAAAGAAGTACAGCACCAGACCCAGGAATCCCATTGCCGCCGCGCCCGCGTAGGTGGCCGGGAAGTCAAACAGGGTGCTTGCATTCAGGAAGATGTAATAACCGAGACCGAGAACTGTGGCGGTGGTTTCGGTGATGTACAAGACGGCTACAGCGGTGCCGATGCTCAGGCGCACTGCGGTGAGCACCGCCGGGATCGAGGCGGGCAGATAGACGAAGCGGAACAAGGCGCGGCGTCCGGCGCCAAGAGACTTCACCGAATTGAGAATTTCGGGCCGGATGCTCGCTGCGTCATCGCGCACGGGCACCAGAATCTGGAAGAACAGGATCAACACGATCATCAAGACCTTGCTGAAATCGGTCGCGCCAAAGAAGAGCAACACGATTGGCAGGAAGACGATTTTCGGAATGGGGTACAGGATGTAGGCAATCGGCGCGAAGATGCGGTTCAGCCGCGGCATCTGTCCCATCGCAAGACCGGCAGGCACGGCAAGACAGATGGCGATGATGACACTGACGATCACGCGCAACGCACTCGCGATGAAGTGAGACGCCAACGCGCTGAACTGTGTCACGATGGCGCTGACGACCTGAATGGGCGTCGGCAGGATATCGCGGTGCACGAGCATCGCCAGCAACTGCCAGAACAGCAGGAACAGGATCGTTGTGATGATCAGGTCGCGTCGTTGCATACGTTACTATTATCGCCGGGACGCGCGTTTGCGCGCTTGCGCGCTTGACAATCCCCATGAAATCGCTACATTATTCAATAGACGGTGATGAGTTGTCATCGTCGTAGCTTTCAATGTGCTGCGAACCAGGACGTTTGGCAGCGAATGAGGAAAGAGCCATGGTATGTCGAAACTGTAAGTTAGAACTGCCCGTGTATGCCAGTTATTGCCCGAGTTGCGGTATGCAAGTGCACAAGCCCCATGTGCACCACGATGTCAGCGCAACAGCGGCACCCAGCATTGAGGCACACGCTCGTCATGTGGACTGGTTGTTTGAGCCGGTTTACCATGAGATCGAGCGTCGATTGGATGAGCCCAATGTCGATAAACCCGAGTTGTATGAAACGGCGCATCGTCTCGAAGCAGAGGTGTTGAAAGGCATAGAGGCCAGCCCGGAAAAAGTGCGCCGTTGGCTCAGAATGTATCAGGAAGTTGCCCCCGATATCCTCGTATTGGCGACAGCAGCGTTGCAGAAGCCCGACGCCGGCATCTCTTCTCAGATACGGGAAGTGGTTGATCTGTTCGTGCTGCAACCTGTTCACTGAGCGTGATCGGCGGTGAAAAATGGGGTGTGCGGCGCCCTATTGCACATTGCTATAAGTTGAATAGCGCGTGGGTTATGGCCCGATCTGCTGCGCAGGCGCAGTCATGCGCCTGCGCACAGCGGCGCATTGTTCGAAGTACGCCGGCTGTGCGCGGTAATCGGGCGAACCCGCCAGCGGGTTTGTAATCACGACCGGCGTCTTGTGGGGCGGCTCACCCAGCACCAGAATTTTTTGCCCCAGGAACACGGCGTCCTCAATGTTGTGCGTCACAACGACGAGGGTCAGGTGTTGCTCCTGTTGCAGTTCCATCGTCAGCGTCTGCAAGTCTTCACGCGTCGGCGCATCAAGGGCGGCGAACGGTTCGTCCATCAGCAGCACATCGGGTTCGAGCGCCAATGTGCGCGCGATCGCTGCGCGTTGGCGTTGACCGCCGGATATCTGACCGGGGTAACGCTGGCGGATGGCCCCAATGCCGAGGCGGGTGAGCCAGAAGTCTACGATCTCATTTTCCGGCGCCACAGTGTGGTCTGCGGGCGCATGCCGGCCGTCTGGGCCGTAGTAGTTGCGCAGTTTTAGCCCAAGCGAAGCGTTCTCCGCGACGGTCGCCCATGGCAATAGGCCATACTCCTGTAGCACCAGCCCCGTGCGTGGACGCGGTCGCACAATCACCTGTCCGTCGATCACGACCTGACCGCTCACAGGTTGCCGCAGGCCTGCCAGCATCATGAGCAAGGTGGTTTTGCCGCCGCCCGATGCGCCGATCACGGCCCAGGTTTCGGCGCGCGCAACGGTCCAGCGGAACCCCTCGAAGAGTGGCTTTCTGGCAGGATAAGCGAAACTGACGTCGCGGAACTCGATCATCGTTATCCTAAAGGACTCAAGGCAATTTGGGCAATAGTGTCGCGTCGACCAGCTTTTCGTATGTGAGGGTGTTGACGAGAAGCCCCTTACCCTTCATCCAGTCCTGAACATCGGCGAATTGCGCCTCAGTGGGGACGGAGGCCTTCGGGAACTTTGGCAGTTTGTACTTGCCGACGAGTGGTGTGGGGATGAGCTTTTTGTCGCTCAACACGTTCTCAAACTTGGTCGGCGTGGCATTGACATCGTCAATGGCTTTCTCGAGTGCGGACAGGAATTTCTTAACCGTGTTCGGTTTAGCCTTGATCGTTGCAGTGCTGAATGAGAGCACGCTGTTGCCAATCTCGTTGTGCTTGCTGTCATCGGCGATCAGGATTGCTCCGCCCTGAGCGGCCAATGACGAATAAGGGTCGGGCAGGGTGGCGGCTTTAATCTTGCCCTGATCCAGCAACTGCATTCGGTCTGCGATCTTGACGACTGGAATAGTCTTGATGTCTCCCGTCGCCAATCCTTCCAGTTTGAGCAGACGGTCGGTCACGTAAGCGATCACGGTGCCTTCGGAGATTCCGATTTCGACGCCCTTAAGGTCGGCGGCGGTTTTGAACCCGCTGTCCTTGGTGGCGTAGATGGAATACTGCGCCGAATCGGGGGTGGCGGTGCGCGCGAAGCGGACCACGCTGATTTTCTGGGTATCCTTGTTGTAAAGGACCGTAGAGACCAGGTCGTTGATCATGCCATCAATCTGGCCGGCCTGCATCAACTGGTCGCGTTCGGCTGCGGAGGCTACTGGGACGAATTCAACCGTGATGCCTTCATTCTTGAAATAGCCCTGGCTATCGGCCACAAAGAGCGGTAGCGCTTCGAGCACGGGGAGCAGGCCGATCTTAAGCGTCGGCGTCTCTGCCGGCGTTTGCGCACAGGCGACAAGCAATGTGCTGAGAACAATACTTAACGAAACGAGTTTGCGAAACATCTTGGTAACTCCTGATAATACTTATGACAATACGCCCTAAAGGATTCAGAACAATCCTAAAGGATTCAAAGCAATGAACTTGAAACAACACTTTTTTTGCGGCAAGAGGAGAGATGATAGTACAACAGAATAGGTTACTGCTGAGGCGGGCATTAACGGAGCATAATGGCGATTAAGGTCGCCACAAAGATCGTGATGCTGATATAGCCATTAATGTTGAAAAACGCGACGTTTACCTTTGAAAGGTCGGTCGGTTTGACCAGTGAGTGCTCGTAGGCAAGTAAGGCAATGACGGCCGCCAGCCCAATCCAGTAGATGATTCCAAGCCCCATCGCAACTCCCACACCCGCCAGCAGGATGATGGTGAAGGCGTGACTTATCTTGGCTAGTAACAAGGCGACCCTGTTGCCCCACTTGGCCGGGATGCTGTACAAGCGCTCCGCGCGGTCGAATTCGGTATCCTGGCAGGCGTAGATCAAATCGAAACCGCCGATCCAGAAGGTGAGCGCGAATAACAGCAGCCACGCGGGCAGGTCTTGCGCCGTGAACACTGATGCGCGCACTGCTGCCCATGCCCCTATTGGCGCCAGCCCATCGGTAAAGCCCAGGATGAAGTGCGACAGCCAGGTGAACCGTTTTGCGTAGGCATAACCCAGCAGGAAGATCACGGCGCCCGGCAGTAGCATGAGCGTCAGCGGGTTGAGTGCCCAGGCAGCCAGTGCAAGCACCAGCAACGAGACGATCACGCCGATGACGACCGTGCGAACGCTTATCTTGCCGGTCTGTATCGGACGGCTGGCGGTGCGCGGGTTGCGCGCGTCGATGGTGCGATCGGCCAGCCGGTTGAAGCTCATCCCAAGCGTGCGGGCCGACGCCATCGCGACGGTGATCCAGAAGAACTGTGCGAATGTGGGCAGGCCGTTCGCCGCCAGAACCATGCCCAGATAGGCAAACGGAAGGGCGAATATGGTGTGCTCAAACTTGATCAGGTCGAGAAAGGCTTTGAGTTGTTTCATTTGTTTCAGACCGGCAACCGCAAGGGTTTGCCCCTACAGCAGTCCGTACTCCTTCCAGCGGAGGGTGACCCTGTCTTTGATCGCTTGATCCATCTGGACTTCGTCCGGCCAGCCGCGCGTGTGGTTGTCGCCTGGGCCTTTGGCTGTGGCGTCAATGCCGATCTTGCCGCCAAAGGAGTTGCGCATGGCCGAGTGGTCAAGCTGGTCGACGGCGGCCTCAACGATCGTCACATCGCGTTTCCAGTCGACGTTCCCTAGCACCCGCCAGGCCACTTCGCTCAGGTTGTGCACGTTCACGTTGGCATCGACGACGACGATGGCCTTGCTCAGCATCAACAGCCCCAGTCCCCAGATGCCAAACATCGCCTTCTGGGCATGCCCGGGGAAGCGCTTCTTGATCGAGACGATCACCAGATTGTGGAAGACGCCTTCGGCGGGCATGTTGAAGTCGACGACCTCGCCCATGAACAGGCGCAGCAACGGCAGGAACAACCGCTCGGTCGCCTTGCCCATCCAGTAGTCTTCCATCGGCGGGATGCCGACGACGGTTGTGGGATAGATGGCATCTTTGCGGTGCGTGATTGCCGTGACATGAAAGACCGGGAACTGATCAGCCGGGGTGTAGTAGCCGGTGTGGTCGCCGAACGGCCCTTCGGTTTCATGTTCGTTCGGGTCGACATACCCCTCGATGACGATCTCGGCTTCGGCAGGCGCTTCGATGGGTTGCGTGACGCACTTGACAAACTCGACAGCTTTGCCACGCAGATATCCAGCGAGCAGATACTCGTCGATGTTCGGGGGCAAGGGGGCCGATGAGCACCACATGGATGCCGGGTCGCCGCCCAGCACGATGGCGCACGGGATTTGCGGCTTGTGCGTTTCCTGCGCGACGCGCTCGTGCTCGGCGCCACCCTTGTGGCGTTGCCAGTGCATCATGAGCGAGTGTTCATTGCGCACCTGCAGTCGATACATGCCCACGTTGCGCGTGCCCGTCGCCGGATCGCGCGTGATGACCTGCATGAGCGTGATGTATTTACCGCCATCGGCAGGCCAGCATTTTAAGATCGGCATCCCAAGGATCGACAGCGAGGGATTCTCGGTGATGATGACTTCCTGTGCCGGCGCCTTGCTGACGATCTTTGGCTTGAGCCCCACTGAGCGCAGCACGTCGAACATATCTCCGGCGCGGCTGAGCGTGGCGCCAAGACCGCGCGGCAGGCGCAAGTCGATGACTTTGGCGAGGTTCTGGTTGAGGTCGTCCAGCACGTCGACGTTCAAGGCGAGTGCCATGCGCGCTTCACTGCCGAAGGCGTTGATCAGTACCGGCATCGTGCTGCCCTTGACGTTTTCGAACAGCAGAGCCTTGTTTTGCGACGCCGGCCCCTTTGAGATGCGGTCGGTGATCTCGGTGATTTCTAGATCGGGATCGACCTCGGTCTTGATGCGGATCAGTTCCCCGCGCTCTTCAAGCGCGCTGACGAACTCACGTAGATTGCGAAAAGCCATATGCCTTGCTTATGCTCCGTTTATATTCCAATCAGTGGCAATGCAATCACCCCGATGATCCTGGCAATCAATGCCGCGATGAACGCGATCACGATCGTGATACCCGCTATGCTGAACATTGCCTTTGTGCCTAATTCACGGCGCAACACGCTCAGCGTCGCCAGACACGGAATGTAAAAGACCACGAATACACTGAAGGTAATCATCTGCACAGGAGTCAGGACGGATGCGAAGTTGGTGCTGCCCAACGCCTGTCCCAGCATGATCAATGACAACTCTTTCCGAAGGATGCCAAAGATCAACGGCACGCCGACCTGTTGTGGCAACCCCAACGCCCAGGTAATCGGTCGCCCCAGGATGTCGAAATATGACGCCAGGTTGAAGTATGCCAGCAGCGACAACACGATGCTGCCGACGATCAGCACGGGCCAGGCTTCGACGATGAATTCGCGCACGCGGAACCAGGCTTTCTGGACAACCGTGCGCAGCGTGGGCAGCCGGTAGACGGGCATTTCGAGGATCAACCCGGGGCTGTCGAGCGGGAGCAGTCGCGAGAGTAGTTTGCCGGTGACCGCGATGACGAACAGATTGAACAGGTAGATCAGAAGCGCCAGCGCCGGGCCCAGGTAGAAGGCGACCAGGCCGAACACCACTGCCAGGCGCGCGGCGCACGGCACGAGTGTTGCCAGGGCGGCTGCCAGGTAGCGGTCGCGCTTCTCCTCAAGGATGCGCGTCGACATGACGGCGGGCACGTTGCACCCGTAACCAAGGATGAACGGGACGATGGCCTTGCCATGCAACCCAAGTTTGTGCATCAACGCGTCCATCAGGAAGGCGATGCGCGGCAGGTAACCGATGTCTTCGAGGATGCCCATGCCGATTAGGAACGGCAGAAGATAGGGCAGGACAATCGCGACGCCGCCGGTGATGCCCTGCAGCAGCCCTGTGACGATCTGTGAGACGAGAGTCCCTGTGCCGACGAGCGTAATGACGAAAGCCGTCAGGCCATCGAGTATCGCGAGCAACGGCGGTTCAACCAGCCTCCCAAAGCCATACACACCCTGGAAGAAGATCAGCATGATGACGACCAGGCCAACGTACCCAAGGAGCGGGTGGAGCAGGAAGTCGTCGATCCGGTCGCGCCAGGTGAGATATCGCTCTCCCTGGTGCAACACGGTGTGCACGATGAGCGCGGCCTGGTTGCGGCGCTCGGAGTTGAAGACAAACCCGACTTGTTGCCCGTGCGCCATCTCGATGGCCTTCTGCGTCGCCTGGACGTGTGGGAGCAACCCGGGCAGCTTTTTCTCCACCTGTTCAATCAACTGTGGCGTGCCTTCGAGCAGTTTGATGGCGACCATTTCTGGATGGAGTGGGGCGAACTGACCATCAATGCTCGCCATTGTCGCGCTTATTGCGTCCTCGATGTCCTGGTTGTAGCGTTGGCGTTCTGGTGGCTGGCGACTGCGCGCCGTTTCCATCGCGGTTGTGAACAACGGCTTAATACCGCGCCCTTTGTTGGCGACGATGGGAAGCGTCGGCACACCCAGCATCTGCTGCAACTGTAACCCGTTGATCTTCATCCCCAGCCGGGCGGCGTCGTCCATCATATTCAGCGCGACGACGAGCGGGATGTTTAGCTCCATCAGCTCAAGCGTGAGGTTTAACCCCTGGATGAGGTGCGAAGCGTCCACGACATTGATGATGACATCCACCTGGCGAGCTGTCAGGTAGGCCAGTGCTTCACGCTCGGCTGGGTTCATCCCGGCAAGCGTATAGGTGCCGGGCAAGTCGACCAGTTCGACCACTTCGCCCAGCACGCGCACTTTGCTCTCTGTAAAGGTGACGGTTGTCCCGGAGAAGTTCCCGGTTTCGGCCTTGTATCCTGCAACCTGGTTAAACAGCGTGCTCTTGCCACAGTTGGGTTGTCCTATCAGAGCGAAACGCATTCACCCTCCTCGACGATGATGGTCGACGCCACATCCCGGCCCAGCGCAACGGAACGTCCGTTGAACTCAACCAGGAGCGGGCCGCCAAGCGGAGCTTCACGCGTAACGCGCACGCAATCGCCGGGGAGTAGACCGAGTTGCAATAGCTGGTTGGAGAGTTCGGGTTGCGCATCAAACCTGACGACGCGCAACCACTTGCCAATCGCCGCTTTCAGCAGGGATTCGCTGCTCTGTGATATTCTCACTGCGACTACCTTATCCTGTTGGATTTTCTATTCTAAAGAATTCAAAGCAACATCTTAAATAACGCCCAGGGATTTCCCGACGGTTGCAAACGCTTCCAGACCGCGATCCAGATCCGACTCGGCGTGCGCAGCGCTGATCATCACGCGGATGCGCGCCCTTCCTTTCGGAACAGTCGGGAATCCGATGGCCATTGCAAAAACGCTTTGCTCGAACAAGCTGCGCGAGAATTTCTGCGCCAGGGCGGCCTCGCCGAGCATGACCGGTGTGATCGGTGTTTCGCTATGACCGATATCAAAACCGAGCGTCTTCATTCCGGCCTTGAAGTAACGCGTATTATTCCACAACTTGTCGACGCGCTCTGTGGAGGCTTCGAGGATGTCGACCGCGGCCAGGCACGCGGCAGCGTCGGCGGCGGTCATCGCACTGGAGAAGAGAAATGGGCGGCCGCGCTGGTGCAACCATTCCACGATCTCGCTGCTGGCCGCAACATAACCGCCCACCACGCCAAAAGCCTTCGAGAGCGTGCCAATCTCGATGTCCACGCGCCCGTGCAATCCATAGTGATCGACGATGCCACGACCGCCATGCCCCATCACGCCTTCGCCGTGGGCATCATCCACCATCAGCAATATGCTATGGCGCTCGGCCACTTCAACGAGGGAGGGCAGCGGAGCGATATCGCCGTCCATCGAGAATACGCCGTCGGTGATGATCAGCGCGCGCCGATGGGCGCCCGCTGCTTTGATCTGATCCTCCAGCGACTGTGCGTCATTATGGCCGTAGCGGATGATGCGCGCTCCCGACAGGCGCGCGCCGTCGATGATGCTGGCGTGGTTCAGTTCGTCGGAGAAGATGACATCTTCCTTGCCCACCAGCCCTGTAATTGTGGCGAGGTTTGAGGTGAAACCGGACTGGAACGAGATCGTGGCCGGCACGCCCTTGAACTTTGCGAGACGCTCCTCAAGCCTGCGATGCAGGTCAAGCGTCCCGGCGATGGTGCGCACGGCTGCCGGCCCCACGCCGTATTTCTCGATCGCGCTTTGTGCCGCCATCTTGAGACGCGGGTCGTTTGCCAATCCCAGGTAGTTGTTGGAGCAAAAGTTCAGCACATGTTTGCCGTCAACCGTCAACCATGCGCCCTGAGCGGACTCGATGGTGCGAATGTTGTTATAGAGCCCTTGTTGCCGCAGGCCGTCCAATTCGTCGCGAATCCATTGCACTTTGTCTGCCATATATTCCTTATCTTTTCGCGTTTGATATGTTGTCATAATCAGAGTCGTCATCATTGTAGACCCGCGCGCGAGGCGACACCCGTCGGTCGGTCGGTCACATTTCCAGAAGCACCTTCAAGATGCCTTTTTGCCGGGCATGCTGGAAGGCTGCCAGTGCGTGGTTCAATGAATACCGGGCGCTGATCAACGGCGTCACGTCAACCCGTTTGGTTTCGAGCAGGCGCAATGCCGTGGTAAACGGCCCGCAGCGGGAACCGATCAGGTTGATTTCATCCACAACCAACGCTGTCAGGTTTGCGGGTGTCAGTCCTTCAAAGGTGCTCTTCAATACCAGTGTCCCGCGCGGGCGCAACATGCGGCGCGCCTGATCGAACCCGCTTGCGGCGCCTGTGCACTCCACCACTATATCGAAGTTGCGTTTGCCATCCCACTCATCCGAAAGCAGTGTGGGAATGCCTCTCCGCTGCAGGATGCCCAGTTTTTCGGCATGTTTACCGAAGACTGTCAGTGTGCAATCCGTGGTTGCCAGCACCTGTGCGCACAATAACCCGAGTTTGCCGTCGCCGATGACTGCGACACGATCGGTCGTTTTGATGTGCACTTGTTCAAGGATCTGGCAGGCAGCCGCGAGCGGCTCGACGAACACCGCTTCAGCATCGCTCAGCTCATCAGGCACGTGGTGCAGGTTGGCGATGGGCACGCTGGCATAGTCGGCGAACACGCCGTCGTGCCTGTCGATGCCAATCGTTGTGCGCTCAGGATCCTGTGCGCGCGAGAAGTAATCGCGGGAAGGCGATTCTGGCGCGACGCAGTTAATCTCAGCCACGACCCTGTCGCCCGCCGCGAAACCGCTGTTGCCAAGCGCTGCTTCTTGATCAAACACAAGGACGCCCACAAACTCATGGCCAGGTATGCCCCGGAAACCCATATACCCTTTGGTTAACTCGATATCCGTGTTGCAGATACCCGCAGTAGTTACCCTCACGAACGCCTCACCCGGGGCGCCTGCCGGGTTTGGCCGGTCTGATTCAAATGCTAAATTGTCTGTCAATACCAACGCGCGCATAGGGTTACCTCACTCCTGCTTCGGGTCTGTATCGGGGCAGTAAGCGAGGCGATTGCGTGACTCTTTGCGAGATAGCTGATCGAGCGGTTTTCTACCCGTCAAGCATGATGCGCGTGACGAAAACCCGTCAGGTGCTGCTGATTGCATAGTATCCCTGTGCTGCGCCCCACAATTGGTCAAGCTCGCAGTACTCGTCGGCGATGTGGGCATGGTGTTCGCTGCCGGGGCCAAAGCCAACCGTTGGAATGCCCAGAAGTCCAGAGCTGCGCGATGCGTTGGTGCAGAACGAGTAGTAGCCGATCACGGGATCGCCCAAAGCCTCTCGGCAGGTCAGAACAAACGGGTCGTCTAGCGCCATTTTCCAGGCGGGTTGGAACTTGAGCATCGTCCGCGTCGCGCTTGTGTACGCGCGAATCGTTTCTGTATCGATCTCCGCGTCGGCATTCAACGTGGGGTCTTCGGCGTGCAGTTTCTCGATGATCGCGCGGATCGGGTCGAGTACGTCTTTCTCGGTTTCGCCCGCCAGCAGACGGCGGTCGCTGCGCACGCGGCAGCGGTCCGGGAGAACTGAGACGCTGGGATATGGATTGCTGATGATTTCAGTAGGCTCGAAAATGCCATAGCCAAGCACTGGATCAAACGGCGGCTGCCACTCGTTCAAGGCGAGGATCAGCTTCGCCATCTTCTTCAACGCGTTGACGCCCAGGTGAGGTGTGCTGGCGTGCGCCGGAATACCTTTGACGGTCAGGAATACTTCGGCGCGACCGCGACCGCCCAGGTTGAGTTTTAGCCCGGTGGACTCACAAATCACGACGCGGGCCGGATGATACGCGGCAAGCACATCGGCGAACGCCAGCCCTTCGATCTGCTCCTCGTTTACCGAGGCTGATACAAAGATGGTGTTCTTCAGCCGGCCATCCTGTTTGGCAAATGCTGCGCCGCAGATACTGGCAGCCAGAGCGCCTTTCATGTCGGATGCGCCGCGTCCCCATAGCTTGCCGTCGCTGACCTCACCGCCAAACGGGTCCTTTGTCCAGGCGCCAGCCGCGGCGACGGTGTCCATATGCGAATCAAACATCAATGCGCCATTGGAATTTGTCGGGGGTTGTGTCGGGCGGAGACTTCCCACAACATTGCCAAGTTCGTCGACGCGCACGTCATCGTAGTTGAGCGCGCGCATCGCAGCGATCACTGCCTGCGCTGCTGCGCCTTCCTCGCCAGCCAGGCTTTTCGCGCGGATCAGGCTCTGTGCGACTTCGATAACGGTTTGTTTGCGTTCATCGGAAAGGGTGTTTGATATATCCATAAGATGAACAGGAGGTTATCTATAAAGCGCTTTGACGGCGCGGACGATATCGTTTTCATTCGGGAGCACGTATTGCTCGAGTGCGGGGGAGTAGGGCAGCGGGACATTGCGCGCCGCCACGCGGGCGATCGGCGAGTCGAGGTAATCCAGGGCTTCCTCGGCGATGATGGCCGCGATCTCTGCGCCCGGGCCGCTGCGCTTATGCGCTTCGTGCACGATGACGACGCGTCCGGTCTTCTTTGCGGACTCTACCAGCGTGGGCACGTCAAGGGGGACGAGTGTTCGCGGGTCGATGACCTCGCATGATATTGGCGCGGGGCCGCTGCTGAGTTTCTCCGCCGCGCTCAGGGCGTGCTTCACCATACTTCCAATGGCGATAATGGTCACGTCGCTCCCTTTGCGCAAAATGCCGGCGCATCCGAACGGCGTCAGTAAGTCCTCATCCGGCACTGCGCCCTTTTCGGCATACAGCATCTTGTGCTCAAAATACAACACTGGGTCTTCACCCCGAATCGCAGTTTTCAGCAGTCCTTTCGCGTCGGCAGGCGTGCTGGGACACACCACTTTCAGCCCGGGGATATTCATGAACCATGACTCAGGGCTTTGTGAGTGCTGTGCGGCAGAAGCGCCTGGCGCGCCGGTGGCAACGCGGATGGTCAGCGGGACGCGCGCCTTGCCGCCGCTCATGTAGCGGGCTTTGGCAACCTGGTTGATCAACTGGTCGCCGGCGCAACCCAGGAAATCGCCAAACATGATTTCGGCAACCGGGCGCATGCCCATCATTGCCGCGCCAAGCGCGGCGCCAATGATGCCAGCCTCGCTGATGGGCGTATCGATGACGCGCGCCGCGCCAAACCTGCTGAGCAGGCCGCTCGTGACGCCGAACACTCCACCCATCGTTCCGACATCTTCGCCAATGATGAATACATTGGGGTCGCGATCCATTTCCTCGCGGAGCGCCTCGTTGATTGCATCGCTATATGTGATAGTTCGCATGTTATTTTAAGAAATCTTTGAGCTGACGGCTGCGGACAGGATGGCGCAGGCGGCGCAGTGCGCGCCCTTCAATCTGGCGGATGCGCTCACGCGTCAGCCCGAACTTCTGTCCCACTTCTTCGAGCGTATAACTTTTTCCATTGACCAGGCCAAAGCGCAATCGCAGAATGCGTTGCTCGCGCGGCGTCAGGCTGGAGAGCACCTGCTCGATTTTGTCATGGAGAAGGCCTTCATATACCGTCTGTGAAGGCGATGGCGTGGTCTCATCCTCAATAAACGAGCCAAACTCGTTGTCCTCTTCCTCACCGACGGGCTGTTCCAGCGAGAGCGGTCGCCATGACACTTTCAGCATCCATTCGACTTTCGCCAGTTCAATGCCCAGTTCTGCCGCGATTTCATTGGGATTCGGTTTGCGCCCCAGCGCCTGCTCCATTTCATGCGCCGTCTTGTACAGGCGACGGATGCGGTCGCTCATGTGAACTGGCACGCGAATAGTGCGCGCCTGGTCGGCAATGGCGCGCGTAATCGTCTGGCGAATCCACCATGTCGCATAGGTGCTGAAGCGAAAGCCGAGTTTATGGTTGTACTTCTCGACTGCTTTCATCAGGCCGAGATTGCCTTCTTGAATCAAGTCCAGGAATGGCACGCCACGGCCCATATACTTCTTTGCGATACTGACGACGAGACGCGTATTCGCTTTAATCAAATGATCGCGCGCCAGGCGGCCGTCCTCAAGGATAAGGTTGTGCTTCTCTATCTCATCCGGCTTGAGTGTGCGTTCCGTCGACTCCAGGCGCACTTTTGTGCGCGCGGCGTGATCGATCTTGCGGGCGAGTTTGATCTCCTCTGCATTGGTCAGGAGTGGCACGCGCGCCATTTCGCGCAGATATAGCCCGATGCTGTCGTCAGAACTGATCGCGGCTACGTCGTCGCTCTCCTCCTCTTCCTCTTCTTCATCGTCAAGGAAATACAGATCGCCATCATCCTCGTCATCAGCCGACAGGTCCTGCACCTGAACGCCTGTATCGGTTAAAAGGCTGATGACCCGATCCAGGAGGTCGCTGCTGTCCTCAAGATCGGGCAGCAGTTCGAGAATATCATCGACGATGACGTAGCCTTGTGTTTCGGCCTTTATCAGCAACGCAGCAACAATCTGGTCTTCATCGATTTGTGTTTTCATGGTGTAATTCGGCAGTGCGTTCGCTGTTTAGGACGGCTCGCCCTTCCCGTTATTATCTGGATCTGCCCATTTCACGGTCAGCCATTCAGCGTCATCTTTATCCACCAGGTCATTAAGAGCGTTGTTATCCTGATATCTGGGATGGATCGGATTAATAGGGATGGTCATGATGATGAGTTCGCGGATTGTCTCGGTCAGGTCGATGTAGCCGTCGTCGCGTATCCGGCGATCTTCTTCAGGCGGTGTGAAACCTGGCAGGGAAAAGGCGACGTCGTCAAGTGACACGGTCAGAGGAAGTTCGAACATCTCGATCGATCGCACGCACTGCACATCAACTGCTGAATCGATGTTGCCTTCAACAAGGATGCTTTCGTTGGTGCGGGTAAACGTCAAATCTGCTCGCAGGTATGCTACCTGGAGTTCGTCATCTAGCCAGGTGCGCCCACGATCAAGCTGCTCGTACTGACGAGTGCCAACCGGCGCGCCGAGGAGTTTATTCAGCCGGAAGCGCATAATTTAGTTTAACACGGCTCAATAGTCAGAGTCAATCATGTCAGAGTCAGCCAAGTCAGAGTCAGTTATTGAAAGGAATCGAAAAGAATCAACACGAATTATCTCAGCAAAATGATTGATTTGTATAATGAGGATTGTACCAAACCTGGCGCCTTGTTCATAACAAGCAAGCAACCAATTGTGTCTTGCCCTTGCGCATAACTATCTTAAAAGGATATCTATTTTTAAGGTTTGGTTGAACGACTGTCTTGCTTAAAAAGTCCAGTTGAGTAAAATCAGGAGTCCCACAGGTGATGTGTCCATATGCAATTGGTTGTCTGGCATATCACTGAGTTTTAATGCTGGAGCCAGAGAAATGAGACCTGAAGAAGCATGGCAATCAGCGATTGGCGAGATCGAGATAAACGTAGGGCGCGGGACATATACGACTTGGCTGAAGTCGGCACGCCTTGTGACTTATGAGGATGGTCAGTTCATCATCGGGGTTCCAAACGGATATGTGAAGGAATGGATGGAAAACCGCATGGTGGGTCAACTTAAGAAGGCATTAGGCGACCGCATGGGACGCGGTGTGGATGTAACATTCACCCTGATCACTCAAAACTCAATATCCCAGAATGGCCTGTCGCCAGCGGCGCCGGTGAATACAAATGCTACACAAGTGCCAACATTACCAGTACGCAATATTTCGGCATCACAAGCCGATACCCAGAGTAACTCCGCGCGCTCGCCTGGGGCGCAGGGTGATGGTTTGAATCCGCGTTACACCTTCGAGAGCTTCGTGGTAGGCTCTGGCAACCGAATGGCGCATGCCGCTGCCATGTCCGTTGCGGAGCAACCGGCCGATCGCTACAACCCGCTATTTCTGTACGGCGGGTCTGGTCTGGGCAAGACCCATCTTCTGCACGCGATTGGTCACGCAGCGCGATTGCACGGTTTGACTTCGTTCTATGTCACATCCGAGACATTCATGAACGAACTCATCGCCTCAATCCGTTCGCAGAGCACGGAGACTTTTCGCAACAAATATCGTTACGTCGATATGTTGTTGATGGACGATGTGCAATTTATCGCTGGAAAAGAGAGCACGCAGGAGGAGTTCTTTCACACCTTCAATACGCTCTACAGCGCAAACAAACAAATCGTCGTCACCAGTGATCGACCGCCTAAGATGATGGTCACGCTTGAGGAGCGCCTGCGCAGCCGGTTCGAGTGGGGTTTGATGACCGATATCGCGCCGCCTGATCTTGAGACGCGCATTGCGATCCTGCAGCAGAAAGCGGCTCAGCGCAACGCCATATTGCCTTCTGATGTGATCGAGTTTGTGGCAAAACAGGTTCAGAGCAATGTGCGCGAGCTCGAGGGCGCATTGACTCGGTTGCTTGCGACATCCGAAATGACGGGTAGAGTGATCAATGTGCAGTTCGCGCGCGACACACTTGTCGACCTGGTGGGGCGCCGGGCGCATATCACGCCGTCACAAGTGATCGAGACTATCTCCAAGTACTACAGCATCTCGTTGCAGGAGCTGGTGTCTGCATCGCGCAACAAAGAGCTTGTTGTGCCCCGACAGGTGGCTATGTACCTGATCCGGCAGGAAACCGATGCGTCGTTGCCAGAAATCGGCGGGCTGCTAGGAGGACGCGACCACTCCACAGTAATTCACGGCATCGAGCGCGTGAAGGAACGGCTGGAGTCAGAGGATCAGTTGCGCCGCGACGTGATGAGCGTCCGCGAGCAACTCTACATCAACGTTACTGCTTAGACGGCGCGCGCACCCCTTGCAATTGCAAGGGGTGAGTTGTGGGACTAGATCATGGGGAGGCGATTGATCTGTTCGGCAAGATTGATGTCTTTATCGGTCAAGCCGCTTGCATCATGTGTAGTGAGTGCCAGCGTCACTCGACGCCAGTTGATGGTGATATCCGGGTGATGTTGTGCTGCCTCGGCCAGTAACCCGACAGCATTTACGAATGTAAGCGCCTGCACAAATCCAGATAGCGCGAAAGTGCGCGTGATCTCGCCCTGCGCATTCAGCGACCACCCTTCCAACTTCGCGAGCGTTGTTTGTGCCTCTTCTGTGCTAAATTTTGTCATTGCGCCTGCTTCTCACAAATCCCTGCTCAACTGCTGAATTATGCTGTTGTGCCGGCCTGATCTTTGCCCATCACGATGTCGATATATTCATGCCGGATGACGGCGTCGTCCAGTATGCCAAATTGCGCCAACACTTCACCGATTACTTGTGACTTGTGCTCTGCGTCGCGGATGCTCCATGTGCGGCTCTTTATCTCGATATAAGCGCCTGATTGTTCGGGCTTGACGATGCGATCGATATTGATAAAGAAGGTGTCATCGTCGTACAGGATCTCCCAGCGCAACCGGTCTTTCTCAATCTGCACTTCGTGGGATGGCTTGAAATACTCGCGGTAGAAGCGCAGGCTGCGATCTGCCGGCGCGATGAAGCGCGAACGCGACAAGAGGATGGAGTGGGGGTACTCTCGTTCCTTCTGCGCGCCGACAAGCGTTAACCTGTAACGGCTATTGATGATCTGCCCACTTTCATCAATGTGCTCATCTTCTCGATAACGCAGGCGTGTGTTCTCACTATCAAAGTGGAAGTAGGTGTCGTATTGCTTGTAATGAACACTGCGCACTACTGTGAAATCGCTGTTATTTATGATCTTGGCAATAATAGGCGCTGGATCATCGACGCGCGCCTTGAGCTGCACCTCAAACGACTCTTCCTGCTGGACGCCGCCAATGGCCGCCAGTTTGCGCAATACATCGCCCTCGCGCTCGATCAGGAACGTGTTGATCTGCGCTGCAACGGCGTTGGCGCGCGCGCGGATGTCGGATTCGTCGAGTGTCAGCAGGGTGCGATTGCGCATCAGACACTTCCCGTTTACCCAGACATCGCGAACGTCGCTGCCTTTGCTGGCGTAAACGATTTGTGTATAGACGCCGTTCGGGTTGCGCGACAGGCTGTAGTACTGCGGTGTGTTGTGCAGTGTAGCCATATTGAGCACAATGATGTCAGCCCGCTTGCCTGGAACCAGCGACCCTGTCATATCGCCGATGTGGAGAGCGCGCGCGCCCTCGATCGTGCCCATCGCCATAGCCGTGCGCGCCGGAACGACCACAGGGTCGCGCGTGCTGCCTTTGGCAAGTAATGCCACAAGCCGCATCTCCTCAAAGTGGTCAAGGTCGTTGTTGCTTGCCGGCCCGTCTGTGCCGATGCCTACGTGCAAGCCCGTTGCCAGCATCTGCGTCACATTGGCGACGCCGCTGGCGAGTTTCAGGTTGGCGGTCGGATTGTGGGATATAGTTGCGCCGGCGCGTTGCAGGGTGCGCATTTCTCCCTGGTCGATAGCAGTGCAGTGTGCGGCGATGACCCTGGCCTCGAGCAAGCCATTCTTCTTCACCCAGTTCACTACGGGCATGCCGTGTTCGCGGCGCGAATCCTCTACTTCCTGGAAGGTTTCGCTGATGTGGATATGTAACGGGACATCGTACTTGATCGCCATCTCGGCGCAGCGCAACAGCAGGTTGCCGCTGCACGTGTATGGCGCATGCGGCGCAACAACTGGAACAATGAGCGGGTGCCCTTTCCACTTCTGGATGAATTGCTCGCAGCTGACGAGGCTTTCATCCCAGGAACCGGCGTCGGGTGTGGGGTACTGCATGATGGTCTGGCCGCAGAGCGCCCGCATGCCAGACTTTGAAATGGACTCGGCGATCGAGTCTTCATAGTAGTACATGTCATTGACGCAGGTCACCCCGCTGCGAATCATCTCGGCGCAGGCGAGTTGCGCGCCAAGCGCGACAAACTCTGGAGACACAAAATTTCGTTCGACCGGCAGCATATAGCCATACAGCCATACGTCAAGCCGCAGGTCATCGGCGAGTCCACGCAACAGCGTCATCGGCACATGTGTGTGTGCGTTGATCAACCCAGGCATGACGACATGGTTATTGCAATCGACTACTTCAGTTGCCTGGTAAGTGCGTTCGATCTTTTCTGCCTCGCCAACAGCCACGATCTTGTCCGCTTTGATGGCGACTGCACCGCGGGGGTATAACGCAAAGTTGTCATCCATGGTGATGACGAAGCCGTTGGTGAGTATTGTGTCGACCCGGATCGGTATTTCAGCTTGAGACATGGGGATGTTATAACATAGATGTGGGGTTGCACAGTCTTGAAAATGCTTTTATACTGAGCATAATTTCATAAGCTGATTTCTCCACGTTGAGAGCCGGGCGCAGTGTTTGCACTCCGGCTTTTTTGCGTTTCAGGAGTGTTTACGTTCTCCATGTAGAGAGCCGGATGTGTCAATGACACGCCGGCTTTTTCGATTTTTCGAGACATCAGTCTGAGGCAACAGGTAATGACTAGAAAAGGTATTTTTGCGGACGCGTCACTGCTGATGATCGCCATCATCTGGGGAGCCACGTTCCCCATGGTCAAAGGCGCCGTCGAGAGCTTCCCGGTGTTCTCATTCCTCGCGGTTCGTTTCGCCATCGCGTCTGTTGCCCTGTTGCTTCTGACCTGGCGCACATTGCGCGCGATTCCTCGCAAGTGGGTGATCGCCGGGTTGCTTGCCGGTTTGGTCAATTTCGCCGGTTTTGCGCTTCAAACGTATGGGCTGCAGACAATCGCGCCCGGACGCGCCGCCTTTATCACAGGTTTGTATGGCGCACTCGTCCCATTCATTCTGGTATTTATTGGCAAGGGTAAGATCACCCCCATGATGTGGGCGGCGATTGGGCTTTCTGTTGTGGGGTTGATGTTCCTGTTCTGGCATGACCTGACTTTCAGTTTCGCTGGCGGCGATATCCTGGTAATTCTGTGCGCATTTGCGTTCGCGTTGCAGATCGTCATGGTCGGGCTGTTTCCCAAAGACCTGGACCCCAGGCCAATGGCCACATTACAGGCGCTATCGTGTTTTGGCGCGGCGGCACTTTTTGCGGTGGTCGCTGACCATCCCATGCCTGCGATTCCAGTGGACACACTGGGTGCAGCCGCCTTCACGGGTTTACTGGGCACGGCTCTGGCCCTGCTGGTGCAGACTTGGGCGCAACGCCATACACCCACCTCACACGCAGCACTGATCCTGTGCACTGAGCCAGTCTGGGGGGCGATTGCCAGTGTGACATTGTTCGGCGAGGTATTCACACCGTTAGCAACGCTGGGTTGCGTATTCATGTTGGTCAGCATGGTAGCGCCCGATCTGGCGGGAAACATCCGGACGCTGTTCCAGCGTCGTGTGGCTGAACCGGCATCTTTTGGTCTTCCTGCGCGTTAAGCAGTCATTCGGGGTTGCCCGGTAATACTTAGAAACCGGATAGAGTTGATATAGTAAAATGAGTGCATGACTGGTCAACGAGAAACTATACAACCTATCCAGGCTGCGCTGTTGCAAGGCGCCGGAAATGTCCGCATCCTGTTAAATCTACCGCTGATCCGTATTGGCCGCGGTGTATCGGGGGAAGGGGACATTGTAGTTGCGCCCGATGATACGCAGGTGTCACGTGAGCATGCCAGATTGATTCTTGATCTGGGCCGCTGGCTGCTTGAAGACTGTAGCCGCAATGGCACGCTGGTCAACGGAGAGATCATCCACACTCAACGCGTCGTCCTGGGCGCGGGCGACCGAATACAGATTGGCAGTTCTTTTGACTTCGTCTTTAAAGACTTGAACGTCACAGACGCTTCGCCTGTGACGGATCAACAGTTTGCTGCCCAGCAGTTCGTTCCAAATACCCGCGAGACGCCTCCGACAGACAAAGGCATTTGGATCAGCCCAAGCGCAGCGATCTGGCGCGATGGGGTGTGCCTGCCCGCGAACCTCTCCCGAACAGAATACCGGTTACTCAAGTTCCTGTCGAAGCGCCCCGGCGATGTGTGTGACTATGAAACGACGATCCACGCAGTGTGGGGAATGGCGCGCGACAAGGACAGCTTGCACGAGCTCATTTATCGGGTTCGGCGCAAGATCGAAGTTGATCCGGCGCAACCGAAATACCTGATCATCCGCGCGGGGATAGGAGTTGTGTTTTTTTCGCTCGGCAGTGATAGCGGCACTCAGTAGGGTAACGGGGATAAAAAACGCGACACCCGCAGTAAAGCGGATGTCGCGCATTTGAGCTCCTTCGGAACTACGGTTGCCTGGGTTTCCTCTACGCCACGACCGGGATGATCATTGGCCGCCGGCGGGTTTCGGCGTATACAAACTTGCTGAGCGCCTCGGATGCCTTGTCCTTGATCGTCGTTTCGCTGGTGCTGGTGTTGACGTTCTTCAGAGCTTCGTTTACGGTGGTCGACATCGCCTTGAGCAGTGAGTCCGCCCCCTTCATGTAAACAAAGCCGCGCGTAATTAACTCCGGCGTCTCGCTGAGGCGCCCAGTGGCGTCGCGGCGCAATACCATCAGGATAAACCCGTCGCGAGACAGCACCTCACGGTCGCGAATGACGACGGGTCCAATGTCGCCGACGCCGCTGCCATCCACGAATACATAACCGCCCGGCACGCGTTCGAGTTGCTTAGCCGCCCCGTCGGTAAACTCAATTGGGACGCCATTCTCCACGACAAACACATTCTCGGAGGGAATGCCAAGGTCGGTGGCCAGGCGCGCGTGCGCCCTCAGCATCCTTAGTTCGCCATGCACCGGGATAAAGAACTTGGGACGCACCAGGCTGATGAGCAGCTTTTGTTCTTCCTGGCTAGCGTGACCGGAGACGTGGACGCGCGCGAGCGGAGAATAAACCACGTTCGCACCCTTCTGGAAGAGCCGGTTGATGATGCGATGGACATACTCCTCGTTGCCAGGTATTGAGTGCGCTGATATGACGATGGTGTCGCCCTTCATCACATTGATAACCGGGTGCTTGCCGGTAGCCATGCGCGCCAGCACAGCGCTTGGTTCGCCCTGGCTGCCCGTTGCCATGATGGCGACCTCGTTTGGTTTCATCCTCACAGAGTCTTCAAGGCGAACCAGCATGCCGTCGGGGATACTCAGATAGCCCATTTTCTGAGCCATCTTTACGTTGTCGACCATACTCGTGCCCGCGAGCGAGAGCTTGCGCCCATAGATTTCGCAGATGTTAACCACCTGCTGAACGCGCGATATCAGCGACGCGAACGTGGCAATAATGATGCGCCCGTCGGCGTCGCGGAAGACGTGCTCAAACGCTGGTTCGATGGCGCGTTCACTTGGCGTGATCCCAGGCTGCTCGGCGTTCGTGCTGTCTGACAACAATGCCAGGACGCCGCGCCCGGCGAACTCGGCCAACTTGGTGAAGTCCGGTTTGTGTCCGTCAACGGGGGTGTGGTCAAACTTAAAGTCCCCGCTGTGGACGATCAGCCCTGCCGGTGTGGTCACGCCATAACCGACATTGTCGGGGATGCTGTGGTTCATCCGGAACAGCTCAACATTAAATGGCCCGATGTTTAATACAGCATCGGTTGGAACCATGTTGATGGTGGTGTCTGCGAGTTTGGCGCTGCGCAGTTTTACATCAAGCAACCCTTTAGTCAGCGGAGTTGCATACAGTGGAACGCCCGGAAATTCCTTGACGAGATAGGGAACAGCGCCGGTATGATCTTCATGACCGTGCGTGATAATTATCCCGCGGATGATATCCTTTTTATCTTTTAGATAGGAATAGTCTGGGATGACGGCGTCAATGCCGTGCATGTCGGATTCGGGAAACATGAGACCGCAATCTACGACCAGGATATTGTTCCCGTATTCGTAGATCATCATGTTTTTGCCGACTTCGCCCAGACCTCCCAGTGGAATCCATTTTAGTGCTTGTGATGACATGAAGTATTCTTATAGAGTAACCTTAATTCAATTAACTCTATTATACTCTTTCAACAGCCTAGATTTATTTTACTCACAATTATGAGCCAAACATCCACTGACATAAAGAGCCGCGCCATTTTTCTTCTGGGATTTGGAGGTGTTGGTCGCGCATTAACACGCCAGATTATTGCAGCCCGACAGCTTCATGCAACGCGCAATCACTTGCGCCTGAGCGTGAATGGCATTGCTGATAGCAGCGGTGTTGTTCTTGCGGCAGATGGCATGAGTGACGAACAACTGAACCGCCTGTTGGAAGCAAAGACGCATTCCGGACGGTTGGGCGTCGAGCAGGCGCCGCTGCGATCTGTGCAACCATCTTCGCATCTTGCACCTGGGACAATCGTTGTAGACACTACTGCGACCGATGTTACCGCGCCGTTTCTTGTGGCAGCGATGCGCGCAGCATGCGGTGTCGTGCTGGCAAACAAGTTGCCAATGGCCGGCGACCTGGCATGGTATGACGTTTTTGCCGCAGGGTCTGCGCGTTGGGAAACGACGGTGGGCGCCGCTCTCCCCGTGATATCCACCGTGCGGACTCTGCTGGACAGCGGCGATGAAATTCAACACATCGAAGGGTCGCTGAGCGGCACGTTGGGCTTTATTGCATCCCAACTCGAAGCCGGCGTTCTCTTCGGTGACGCAGTTCGGGACGCCAGGCAGCGCGGCTATACCGAGCCTGACCCGCGCCAGGATCTGGGTGGCTTGGATGCGGCGCGCAAGGCATTGATTCTGGCGCGCATGGTCGGTTATCGGTTGAACATGAGCGATGTGCAGGTCGAGTCGCTTTATCCGGCTGAGATGGATCACCTGTCGGTGGATGCGTTTCTGCATGAGGTGGACAGCCTCAATGCTTCCATGGCATTACGCGCCAACGCATTGACACAGGGTGGCAGAAGACTGCGCTATGCGGCGACAGTCGAAAACGGCCGGTGCGGTGTTGGGCTTGTGGGCGCTGATCCGGTAAGCAAGCTGGGCGGCATCAGAACGTCAGACAGCATCGTCGTCTTCAGCACAAAGTTCTACAGCGAAAATCCACTCGCGATCAGCGGGCGAGGAGCCGGTCAGGAAGTGACTGCCGCCGGCGTTCTCGGCGATATTGTTGACCTCTCACGCGAGATGGCCTGATCGCTATAGAGCATGCGCGCGTCCAACACCCTGGCTTTACAGGATGCTGGACGCGCATTTATTTCATTTGGCGGCGAAACGAGCCACATCGCCGGCCACCGTGTCCGTCGGCGTCTGGAAGGGATAGGCCATGCGCCAGTTTCCCTGCGGGTCGATCAAGTAAGTGAAAGAGGTATGAGCAACCAGGTAACTGGCTTGCGTGCCGGTTGGTTTCTGCTTCTCAAACTTTACCCCATAATCCAGCCCGATATTGGCAACACGGTCTGAGGCGCCGGTCAGTCCGACAAACGAGGGATCGAACGCATTCACGTAATTGAGCATGACTTCAGGCGTGTCGCGTTCTCCATCAACAGTGATAAAGACGAAGGCGACTTTATCCACCAATGCCTGGGAAGTCTCAGCCAGTTTGGCCCGCACTCTTTTGAATTCGGACAACGTCAAAGGGCAGACGTCCGGGCAGTGCGTGTAACCGAAAAACAACAGCACCACCTTTCCACGGTAGTCGCTTAAATGAGCCGGTTTGCCATACTGATTTGTCAGATCAAAGTCGCGCGCGGGGTGGACGTTATCGATGACCAGTCCGCCTGGGGTAGGGGTAGGCACTGGCGGCGCCAGTAGATTAGGCGCTATCGAGAGACCCAGGCCAATGATGATCATCACGATAATTGAGCCGACGACGGCGCCCAATAATACTAAGCCATCTTTCTTCATTTACGTTGCACTCCGCACTGGCGCCATCATTGATCGCGCGAAGTCGTAGGCGGCCTGTGCAGGGTCAGGGGCGTCACCGGCGGCGCGAATGAGTGCGGCGCCAATGATCACGCCGTCCGCGTACTGACCGATCTCGCGCACGTGCTCTGGCTTGCTGATGCCGAAGCCAACCGCGACGGGCTTTCCGTTCGCCTGCGCTTTGACACGTTCCACATAGTCGCGCAGCCCGGCAGCCAGGTTGTCACGCACGCCGGTGACGCCTGTGACAGAAACCACATACACAAACCCAGTCGCATAGGAGGCGCCTAATGCTAAGCGCTTCGCCGGACTTGTCGGTGACGTGAACTGCACCAGGGCGATATCCTTTTTGGCGCAATAGGCCCTGATATCGGCGCTCTCTTCGGGTGGAAGATCAGGGATGATCAACCCGTCAGCGCCGGCTGCTTGCCATGCGCTGACATAGCGTTCTTCCCCGTAAGCCAACAGCGGATTGAGGTAACCCATTGCCAGCATGGGCGTCTTGATGCCTTTGTCCCTGAGCGAACGAACCAGGTCGATGCACCCTTGCACACTAATGCCGTGCTCGAGCGCGATCTGGCTGGCGCGCTGGATGACCGGGCCATCCGCCAGTGGGTCGCTGAAGGGCACTCCCACCTCGATCATGTCCACGCCTGCGGCAACGAGCGCCTCGATCACGCGCAGCGATGTCTCCTGATCTGGATATCCCAGTGGCCAATAGGGCATGAAGGCTGGCCTGCTTTCGCTGCGGGCTTGTTCGAAGGCGATTTGTATGTCTTTCAATCCCATTGTTGTTCACTCAGCCTTGCTATCAATGGTATGGTAAGCGCCCATGTAGTAAAGCAACGGCGCCTGATCGGGCTTCTGCAGACCACCGGCTTCGACCTGCCCGATAAAGATAGTGTGATCGCCGGTAACGAGTGGTTCTATCACTCGGCAGTCCAGATAGGCGATGGCATCGGCCAGAACGGGCGCGCCAGTCGCTTCGACGCGATAGTTCAAGCCTGCAAAGCGATCTTCATTTGGATAGCGTCCCGCAAAGCGATCTGAAATGTGCGCCATGTCCGCTGCAAGAAAGTTTACGCAGAAAATGCCGCTCTGCTCGATTAGCGGATGCGTGTGTGTCTTTCGGAAGATCGACACAAACACCATCGGCGGCTGCACCGATAAGGAAGAGAATGCGGTAGCGGTTAAGCCGTAAATCTCGTTGTTTGTCCGGGTCGTAATAATAGTGACGGTGCTGGCCCACCGTCGCATTATGAGCTTAAAGTCGTCTGCATTTACCATGCGTGTCTGTTTCTAAGGTTCCCGTTTAAAGATACTCTCATCATACCGCGCATGGTTACAGGCGGAGCGCGATGACGACATCGGCCACATTTGTGCCGGTAGGGCCAGTCATGATCAAGTTACCGAGTGGGGCAAAAAAGTGATAGCTATCGTTGGCGTCAAGGCAGGCTGACGCGTCCAGCTTGAGTGCCGCCGCGCGCGCTAGTGTGTCTGGAAACGTGAGTGCGCCGGCAGCATCTGTGGGGCCGTCGGTGCCATCGGTGCCCAGTGCGACGAGGCAGGCCGGCGATTCAGGGTGCTGCCCAAACGCCAGCGCCGCAGCCAGCGCCAGTTCCTGGTTGCGCCCACCCTTGCCGGGGCCGTGTATGGTGACGGTGGGTTCTCCGCCGTAGATCAGGCATGTGCCGGGTTGTTCGCGCAGGATGGCTGACGCGATTTCGCGCCCGCGTTCTGCTGCTTCACCGCGCAGTTCCGTCGTGACGATGCGCGCCGCGTATCCCAGCGCGCGCGCCTGTTCTGCCGCGGCCTCGCACGCTTGCGTGTTGTTTGCCACAAGGACGTTGTGCGCGGCAGGATGGTTCGTCAGTCCGGATGCAATCACATTGAGCGGATCGCCGATGACGTCGGACAGGATCAATCCGATAACTGTCGCTGGTGCAGCGAGTTGCACCAGCCCACCGCTCTTCAGACGTTCGAGTCGAGACCGCGCAATGTTCATCTCTGTGATATCGGCCCCGCACTTCAGGAGCGCATCGTTGATCGCCTGCATGGTGCGCAACTGGATGCCGGGGTAAGGGGAGATCATCAAGGCCGATGCGCCGCCCGATATACATGCGATCACGAGTGTCCGGGCATTCAGGCCGGTCAGAGTTTCGCTGACCAGTTGTCCTGCGCGCATGCTGTTGGCATCTGGCACTGGATGCGCTGATTCAATTACAGTCAGTCGAGGGTCGTTTAGCAATCCTGCGGCGGCGTCAGCGTGGCCGTATTTAGTGACCACGATTCCCCGGGTTAGTCTGTCAGACACGATATCGCGCGCGGCAGTCGCCATTGGCACGGCCGCTTTGCCCACGGCGATCAGGATGACTGAATCAAACGCAGTCATGTCATACAACTTGCCATCCAGCCTGAGTGTGGCGTCCTGCCGGCGCAAGTGTCGCTGGACGGCTGAGCGCGGATCGACGGCATGCAGCGTGGCGCTGATCATCTTGTCGATATCGTGTCTGAGCATGTTGTTGGAGTGTTCCATCTGGCACAAGAGTTTACTTGCTTGTGTTCTGGGATGGAGGCGGCGCCGCTGGCGTAGTTGTTTGCTGTTGAGCCTTCTTGCGCTTGTTGCGTCTGCGTAGAATCAACCCGAGCGCGATAAACGGGCTGGCGAGGATGAGGAGCACTGGAATTATCACAATCACTAGCCAGATCACCAGTGAGGCGATGCCCTGAAGCGCGCCGACTAGCGCCTCAATAGCTGATTTCGCCACGCCTTCGGGACGCCACCCGGCGATCTGCACAGGTTGCGCTAACGTGTCGGGCATCAGCGTTATGTTGATGGTTGCCATCGCGGCGGACTGGGACAGAAACTGCATGCGTCCCTTGACCTGTTCGATTTCACCGCGCTTCTGCGTCAACGCGTTGTAAACCGAAAGCACATCGTCAGTTTTCACTGTCTTGCTCATGATATCGCGCAGTTGCAGCTCTGCCGCTTCGAGGTTTTTCAGCTGCGAGCTCAGGTCGGTGAACTCGGCGGTGACGTCTTCACCCGATATCGTCTCTTCGCGCACCTCAACCGCCTGCTTGCGAATCGAGCTCATGGCGGCATCAAACTTATCCGAAGGGATGCGCAGGCTGAGTCTCGATTGCAGCCCGGCGTCGTACTTTGTGCTGCTGGAGGAGACGACGTATCCGCCTGCGTCAGAGGCTAGTTTTGTGATTGCGTCGACGCGGCTCTGCGTATCATCGACGATGAGGATCAGGGTTGCGTTCCGCACAATCAGCCGCGCCGTAAGCGCTGCAGAAGCAGCTTTATCACCGGATGCTGAATTACCACCTGTAGGCTTTTCCGAGTTTGACAGTGCCGGCGCGTTGGCAGGTTGCGGCGCGACTCCCTGGTCACTTATGATGGAAGACGGCGTCGCGGCGCTATTGCACCCAGTCATGACAAGTAAGAACATGCTAGCGATCGTCGCGCTCATCAACTGTGCCGTCGTATTCAAGCGAGTTTTCATTGTCTTAACCTCCAGATTAGAACCAATGCGCAGTGCATCACTAACAACAAAGACGATTGCCGGCTCGGAAAGTTCCAGATTAACAGGATTCTTCTCATTATCAACCCGCCATACGATATCAACAAAATGACAGCCGATCACAGATGCGGCGCTATAATCGAATCTGGTTAAGTCTTCCCTTCAGGATAAGGGTCAGCGGCCAGAACAGGCCGATATTTGATAAGTCAAAGACAATGAGCGACCAACAAGTTACCCCCTTCTGGAAGAAGTTGCCGAATTTAGTGTTCGGCCGGTTCAACGGCCGCTCAGGCGGTTCGAAACAGCAGGATGATATGCGTGATGCGCTCAATCAGACTGAGCGAAAACCAGTAGGCGCCATCTCTGACGGATATGATACCAATAAGGTTGAGAACCCCGTTTTTAAGGCTCTGGTATCGCTGGCGCAGATCTACCATGAGCGAAGCGAGGCCTTGGCAGGGGCATACCCATCAGTGCAGGGGCGCGACGCATTGGCGCCTGTAGTGGGGCAGGTCGCGGAGTGTGTCAATGGGTTGTACCGGCTGGCACTAGGTTCAATATCACCCGCGCCATCGCCTGCGCCAACTGACGAAGTGCACCCCACTGATCCAATTGAGGCTACTAGCCCCACCGCCACTATTACACCTGAAGACGAAGAGGCGGCGAACCCGGACACTGTCCGTCTCCCGATCATGGATTTTTCTGTTGAGGCGCCGACGGGACAGCAGTTAGAAGATACGTTGACGGCGCTTGGCACTGTCTATTCGTTGATGCTGCTGCTGGACGGCAAGGATGTGGAAGCATCCAGGGTGCAACGCATGCGCAACCTGTTGTCGGATCAGCTCGTGCTTCTCAATAGCGTGACTTCGCACAACGCCACCGCCATGCCACCGGCATCCCTGATAGCATAGCCGGTTGGTGGTGTGATCTGTTTGTTGATTGTCAGCGAAAAGTCATACAGTCGGCGGGCGGCTGATATAATCTTCAAAGGCGTGTCCAAAAGGCACTCGTATTCACGTGCATTGCTAAATTTCTGATTTATACCGACCAGTTTTGGAGGAATCCCATATGGCCTCACTTATCGACAAAGTTCAGACGCTTATTAAGGCAAATCTTCACGCGCTGGTGGACTCGGCGCTCCAATCCAACTCGATGGCTGTTATCGATCAGTACGTCCGCGATGTGGAGAACAATCTGGATGCGCTTGAAGACGCCGCAGCGACTGTTGGCGGACAGGTGAAGACATTACAGCGCAAGCATGATGACTATGTCAAGCAGCAGCAGGAGCTTGACCACAATATCGACCTGTTCCTGAGCCAGGGCAAAGATGACCTGGCGCGCGCGGCACAATCGAAGATGAACTCGCTCAAGTCGACGGCCGAAACCTATGGCTCCCAGCTTGAGCGCGAGCAGAAAGAGTACAAGTCGCTGCTCGATGCGCGGCTGAAGTTGCAGGCGAAGCTTGACACGATCAAGCAGCAACGCGAGGAAATGTCGGCGTTGATGGATTTGGCTCGCGCCAAGGAAATCACCAATAAGACCATTAAGTCATTGGACAATCTGAGCGGCACAGGCGATGCCGATATCTCACGCATGGCTGAATCAATCCGCACCAAACTCGACAAGGCCAGCGCGCAGTCTGAGATCATGGCTTCCGGCCTTGATCAGCAGATGGACGACACCCTCGGACGCGGCGAACTGGATGCGCAACTCGAAGAGCGCAAGCGCCGGCTGGGACTGGGTCAAGCCAAGTAATCTCGCAACTGACTTAGAGGCGCGCGCACATTGACATGTGCGCGCGCCATAGGCTATTGATGCCTCATAGAACCTCTACTCTAACTATGAACGCAAAGGCGCTACGGACAGAGGCACTCTATGCGATCTGCACTGCCGGGGTATTTGATCTGGTGAACGTTTGGAGGCTGGAACGCGTGTGTTTCCCGAAAGACGCCTACGATTTACCGACGTTGTTTAATCTCGCCCTTATGCCGAATACACTGCGGTTGAAGGCAGTGGCAGACAACCATCTGGTCGGGTATCTGGCCGCCGAGTATCAGCGCTATGATCATGCGACTTGGATCATTACGGTAGGCGTGACCCCGCAATATGAAGGACGCGGCATTGGTCATGCTTTGATGGACTGTGCGGAGCAGCACCGGCAGAAGGGCGCCGAGAGGATGAAACTTACTGTGCGCCGCAGCAACGAACGCGCCATTGACCTGTACCGGCGTTGCGGGTACCAGTGGGTGGGCGCCTATCGCGGTTACTACCAGGATGGCGAAGATGGATTAATCATGGAAAAGAATTTGACGCATCGGTGAGTGTGCGGTACACTATAGAGACTGAGGTGCCCTTAGTTCAATTGGCAGAGCGCCTGACTGTGGCTCAGGAGGTTGCGGGTTCGAGACCCGTAGGGCACCCATCTAATCCCCACTCAATGAACTCCCATCTGCTCTCAGAGGTTTTGAGCCTACTGCTTACTTCTGGCGAGAGTTCAAGACGCGTTTAACCTCAAACACATTGCGTATATGGCTTAACTTGTTCAGTATTGTTGCCACATTGCCTGTGCTGGAGACCTCCGTCTTAAGCCAGATGGTTACCTCGCCGGCTTTGGGGTCGGTGTGGATGATCTTGACATCGTTGATATTCATGCCTTGCTCGGCCAGCACGCCAGACAGGTCGTGTAGCAGGCCAGGCCTGTCGATGGCAGTGATAAGGAACTGCACGGGGTAAGTGTCGCGAGATCCGCCGCCATACACCACTTCTATCAGGCGCGCCGGTTCTGCATTGGTGATATTGCGACATTCACGATGATGCACGCGAATGCCCTGTCCCCGCGTGATGTAACCGATGACAGGATCGCTTGGCAGCGGCGTGCAGCAAGGCGCTACATTTACGAGCAGCCCGCCGACACCCGACACATGCCATCCAACCTGCTTGATCTTCTCGGGGGGTTGCTGGCGCAGGAAATTAGGCACCATATTCGCCAGGGTGCCTTGTTCGCGTTCCCTTTCGCGGCGGTGCTCTTCTTCCATCACGCGACCACTGATGCTGTCAATCGAGATCGTCCCGTAGCCGACTTTCTCGAGGAAGTCGGATGCCTTGTCTTTCTCGACCTTGAACAGTTTATAGATGTCGTCGATGGACAACCAGTTAGTGACGCTGAGGCGCTTCATTTCGCGCTCGATCACTTCTTTGCCGGCAGCAATGTTCTGATCGCGATCCTGTTTGCGGAACCACTGACGAATCTTGTTCTTGGCATTGGCGGTGGCAACATAGCTGGGGTCGTGCAACCAGTCGCGACTCGGCGTGGCGTTCTGCTTTGTGATGATCTCAACCTGGTCGCCGTTGTGCAACTTGTGGGTTAACGGCTGGAACATGCCGTTGACGCGTCCGCCGCGGCAGTGATTGCCCAGGTCAGTGTGGATGTGAAACGCGAAGTCAAGAATCGTCGAGCCATTCGGCAGTTCAAGCAGCTTGCCCTTCGGGGTGAAGCAGAAGACGGTATCCTTGAAATGATCCTGTTTGAGAGCGTCGACAAATGATGTCGCATCTTCCGATGTCGTGCTGATGGACTGGATTGCATCACGCAAACTGCTGAGTTTGCGTTGATAATCCGCCTCAAGCGGCGCGCTCTCCTTGTACAGCCAGTGCGCCGCGATGCCATACTCTGCAGCCTTGTGCATGGCAAGTGTGCGGATCTGGACTTCGAGCGGCTGACCATCATCGGCAATGACGGCGGTATGCAGGCTTTGATAGTGGTTGTCTTTGGGAACGGAGATATAGTCGTCAAATTCACCGGGTATCGGTTTCCACAATCGATGCACCACGCCAAGCACGCTGTAACACTTCTGCACGCCTGGGTCCGCGCGCAGCCGGTCCCGCTCGGCCAGCTTGCGTCCGCGTTCGACCTGAGCCACATTTTTCCCCTCAGCAATGCCAATCAGCGACTCTACGTCCGTGCCATCGACACCTGGCGCGAGAGCATCCTCTGGCTTTAGCTCATCCGCGGGCGGCAATACTTCATCGGGCGTTATTAACAATGGGTCAACGTCGATAACATCATCTTTGATGATCACACGGATGGCGCGCAGGTCGTTGAGCTGATCGAACGAGCGTTTCTTCGATTGCATCTTCCGCGCGATGCTGTGAATTTGTTTTGCTCGCCCGGTAACATCCACATTGACAATGCCGAACTCGCCCAGCTCTGCGTTTAGTTGTTCGATATAGTGGGCGATCTGCGCATCGCGTTCTTCCGCGCCCGCCGCGAGCAGGTTGCTGATGAAGTTGTAAGTATCCGGTTCGGCGTACTTGAAACCGAGATCCTCGAGTTGTTGCTTCCACTCCCAGATGCCAAGACGGCTCGCCAGCGGCGCGTATATTTCAAGCGTCTCCCGCGCGATCTTGCGCTGGCGCTCACGTGAAAGCGCATCCAGCGTTCGCATGTTGTGCAGCCGGTCTGCGAGCTTGATCAGCACGACGCGCACATCTTTGACAATCCCAAGGAGCATCTTGCGCAACGACTCGGCTTCGCGATCGGTGCGATACGTTATCGGATTGGTCTCAACCTCGTGACTGTTGGGAGGCGCCGCGGTTGCATCCACAATCTGTGGCGCGAAGTCCGCTTTGTGTTCTTCGCGCGCGCTCAGTTTCGTGACGGCGTCGACGAGGCTGGCGATTTCATCGCCAAACTGATCCGCGATATCAACAAGTGTGACAGTTGTGTCTTCCACAACATCGTGCATCAATGCTGCAGCAAGTGTATTGGCATCGAGCCGCATTTTCGCAAGGATCGCTGCGACAGCGAGTGGATGGGTGATGTAGGGTTCGCCGGTGGAACGTTTCTGGAGGATGTGGGCGGCGTCTGCCACACGGTAGGCGCGATGAATTAACTCAAGACCGGCCCGGTCGATGCGGGGCGCGACGCAGGCCAGTAGCTCTTCTATGGAGCTGATACTGTAATCATCAACATCATCAGACATAACCCATAACCAATGTGCGCAATATCCATCATAGGGAGAATCCGATTACCGATTCTCCCTATTTTAACCGATAAACACCGCGCACACTGTGACTACAAGCCGGCGCACCCGGAGGGCGTCGTTTATTTCTTGCGTGGGAATCGCGTCATCACTGTTGCTGCGTCTGCGACCATGGCTTTGCTGCCCAATGGCGCGAGCGAGGTCAGGGGCGCCGGCATGCGATCTGGGATGGCGAGGATGAATATCTGCGTGCCTTCCTTCGCGCCCAATCCCACATCGATCGCTGCCATACCGAGCAGGAATCCCTCTGAGTCGAGCGCGCATGATGTGACCGTGCCGATGACGCGCCCGCGATTGTCGAGGACGGGATCGCCAAGTTTTGGCATGCGCACACCCTTCTCAACCATGCGGAAGCGCGACAGCTTGACCGCTGATTTAGCAGCCTTTTCGTAATAGGCTCCTTTGCCTACGAAGAACGGTTTGTATGACTTCACATAGCCGGCGAAGCCGATCTGTGACGGCCCAAGGTTCATCGGCCCAGCCAATTCGTGACCATACAGCGGCAGACCTGCTTCTGTGCGCGTGCTGTCGCGCGCCGCCAGCCCAGTTGGTTTGACGCCAAACGCTGCGCCTGTTTTTAAGATGGCGTCCCACAATGCCGCTGACTGGTCGGGGTGGATAAAAACCTCGTAGCCCAGTGATTCGCCGGTGTAACCGGTGCGCGAGATGTAAACGTCAAACCCGTTCAAGGTGGCTCGTAAGATACCCGCGCGCTGGAGTTGTGATAGACGGTGGCGGCTGTCAGCACTGTCGAGCAAGGTTGAGAGTGTCTTCAGCGACGCCGGCCCTTGCAGTGCGATGTCCACCCGCATCTCTGCGCCGACTGCCGGACTGCGCAGGTCGCGCAACACGCATTGGGGGATGCCGTACTTGCCGGCGGAGTTGATCGCGTTCAGCCATGCCCAATCCTTGTCGTTGTTCGCAGCGTTGACGACGACCAGATATCGCTCGATTTCCGTCCGATAGATCATGATGTCGTCGATGACATCGCCATTGGCGTCGAGTAGATATGCGTATTGCGATGCGCCGACCAGGACATCATTTACATCATTCGTCGAGACGGCATTGAGGAATTCGCGCGCGTTTGGCCCGCTCGCTTCAAGCACGCCCATGTGGGTTACATCGAACAGTCCGGCCGCCTTGCGAACAGCGGCGTGTTCCTCGCTGACGGATGAACCACCATACCAGACAGGCATCTCGTACCCGGCAAATGGCGCCAGTTTTGCGCCCAGACGCTTGTGTGTGTCGTAAAGGGTGGTGCGCTTCAAACCGGAATCAGCGCGCGTTTCGGCCAGCACAGGTTGAAGATCGGTGAAGGGGGATTGAGCACTGCTGTATTCGGGCAGTGCAGAGCGGCCGATGAAAAATGGTTTGCCGGCAGACACGCTTGATGCGCCCAATTCTGATGGGAGGGCGCTCGCATCGAACCCATGCGCGTCCGTTACTTTGACAATCACCGGCCCCGGCAGTTTGGCGTGCGCGTCGTGCTGGTCAAACATCACATAGCCGTCGGACAACGCGCGGAACCACTGCGCGACGCGGGTCGCATTCTCGGCGGGGACGGCGACATGATAGCTGCCGCCCGCATTCAACACAATGGCTGGCGACATACGCGCGCCTGTCGGTTCGAGTATCCAGGCTGATTGAGTCTCTTCGGCGCTCAGCAGGCTGACGTCGCTTGTCACGGCGTTTTGCAGGAAGCTGCGCGCATGTTCACCGCTGACATCGATGGATCGCAGTGCGCCAGACTGGACGGGTTTGGCGTTTACCGATGTCCACACATGCGGGTAAGTATCAGTCGGGATCGTTGCGTCGGTTCCAGCCTTTTGCGCAAGCACGCTGATTCGGCCGGCGCCTTCAACCAGATTGTCGAACGCGACCTTTGCGCGATAGGAGGTGGTGCGTGGGCTGACGTAGGTGTAGGGGCGGGCTGTCTTGAGAACCAATGCGACGACGTTCGCGATCTCGCACATGTCGGCTTCTTTCAGCCCGCGCTGGGTCACCCAGGGTGTTCCGAAGCGCACTGCGCTCGGTCGGGTGGCGTCGCGGTCTCCGGGAATCGTGTTGCGGTTGCACACGATGTTGGCGAGGTCGAGGATGCGCGCCGCGGCATCACCCATCAATCGCTCTCCATTGTGCGAGGCGATGGATTTGCAGTCCAGCACGACCAGATGTGTGTTGGTGCCGTTGTGAACCACGCGCATCCCATTCGCCTTAAAGCCATCCGAGAGCGCTAGTGCGTTTGCCGCGACCTGGCGCTGCAGCAGTTTGTATTCGGGGCGCTGGGCGAGATTGAACGCAACGGCAATGGCCGCAACCTTGTTGATGTGCGGGCCGCCTTGTTCGCCGGGGAAGACGGCACGGTCGATCTTGCGCGCAATTTCTTCGTCGGTGCTGACGATCACAGCGCCGCGCGGGCCCATCAGCGTCTTGTGGGTGGTAAAGGTGGTCACGTGCGCCACACCGACGGGGTTCGGATACACGCCGGCAATCGCCAGACCGGCAACGTGCGAAATATCTGCCAGCAAAAACGCGCCCACAGCATCCGCAATCTCGCGAAACTTCTTGAAGTCGGGCGCCCACGGGTATGAGGTATAGCCCGCGATGATCATCTTCGGCTTTTCCTTCATCGCAGTGTCGTAGATCGCATCGTAGTCCAGCAGTTCGGTTTTCTCGTTGACGCGATAGAACACGATGCGATGGTGGCGACCGCTGTGGTTCACCGGGCTGCCGTGTGACAGATGGCCGCCATGCAGCAAATCGAGCCCCATGACCGTGTCGCCTTCATTGACCAGCGCTTCATAAACGGAGGTGTTTGCGATTGCGCCAGACAGCGGCTGGACGTTCAGGAATACCTGATCGGGGGTCATCCCGGGCGGACAGAACAACTCGGCTCCGCGCCGGCGCGCCAGCGATTCGACCGTATTGGCATATTCGACGCCCTTGTAGTAACGTCGATCTGCATAGCGCCGGTACAGCCCTAGTTGCACGTCGTAATCAAGCAGGCCGTGTTCGTCGAGTCCGTGCGCGTCCGGGTGGGGATACCCTTCCGCGTATAGGTTCTGCAGCACTGATCCTTCGGCTTCCAGCACCGCAGCAGGCGCCGAGGATTCGCTGGCGATCATGATGAGTTTCGAAAACTGACGGGCATGTTCGTGCTGGATCAATTCCGCAATCGCGGGATCGATTGTTGCCAGGTCGCCTCGCACAAGAAAATCTGTCACTGGGTTAAGCTCCTCGTTAATACGTTAATACGTTTATGCCATGTCAATGCCACATCGTTGGCGGGTATCGCCCTGTTGAGTGGTCATTGTGATATCGGATTTTATGGGCGGATTGTAGCACTGAGCCACTGGCGTGATCGGCGTTCCGTGCGCATAATACTTGTATCGAAGGATTCACAAGGTGTGACTGATGAAACGAATTGCAGTATTGACATCGGGCGGAGATGCGCCTGGCATGAACGCAGCGATTCGCGCCGTGGCGCGATGTTCGATCGCCCAGGGTTGGGAGGTATACGGCGTCCACCAGGGCTATGCGGGTTTAATCGACGGCGACTTCAGGCCGATGACAGCCCGATCCGTTGGCGGCATCCTGCAGCTTGGCGGCACGATCCTCGGCAGCGCGCGTTCGCCGGAGTTCAAAACCGAAGAGGGGCGACTGAAGGCGCTATGGGAGCTGCGCCAGAAGGAAATTGACGCTGTGGTCGTCATCGGCGGTAATGGCTCGCAAACGGGCGCACACGCGTTGTCGCAGATGGGATTTCCGGTGGTGGGCGTGGCGTCGACCATCGATAACGACCTGTTGGGCAGTGACATTACGATCGGTGTCGATACTGCGCTTAACATCGCGCTTGAGGCGATCGACCGGTTGAAGACAACGGCGTCATCGCATCAGCGCGCCTTTCTGGTGGAGGTGATGGGGCGTAACTGCGGCTATCTGGCATTAATGGCAGGCATTGCCGGCGGCGCCGAAGCCATCTTGATTCCTGAAATCGAGACTGAACCCGAGCAGGTGGTGCAGATTTTCAGAAACGCGTACGAGCGCGGCAAGACGCATGCCTGTGCTGTCGTGGCCGAGGGCGCGAAGTATAACGCGCAGAAACTGGCGGATTACTTTCAGGTGCACAGGGCGCATATCGGGTTTGAGTTGCGCACCTCCACCCTGGGCTACGTTCAGCGCGGCGGCGCGCCAACTGCTTACGATCGCCTCCTGGCCAGCCGGCTGGGCGCGGGTGCAGTCGCAGCGCTGACACGCAATGAAACAGGCGTGCTGGTTGGCATGATCCAGAGCCGCATCGTCACCACGCCGCTGGACAAGGTGGTGGGAGCGCTCAAGCCCATCGATCCGGATCTGTTTGAACTAGCCAAGGTGCTCGATACTTAGCAGCACAGTCGCATCATGTATCATCCAGCAACATGCGTAGCGTAGCTCTCCGGTTTGTCGTTTTTCTGGTCGTTATCATCAGCCTCGTCAGCCAGCCGGTTGTTACATCGCTGGCTGCGGCGCCCCCTCCGCCTAAGGCGGCGGCTGCCGCGTGGGCTGCGACGCTCAATGGCGCCAGCGCCGACATGATCATCACCGCGCCGGGATATCCGGATTTGTCACCGGCGCGAAACCTGGCTACGAAAGAAGAAAAGACTCGCTTTGTATACGATACATTAACGCATTACGCCGATCAGTCTCAGGCGGGATTGCGCAAAGACCTGGAGTTGCATCATATTGCTCACCAGGTGCTCTGGATCAGCAATGGCATCTGGGTGCCTGCGATGGATCGCGCAACACTGCTGCGGCTGTCCACGCGCACTGATGTGGCGCATATCGATCTAGACGTAAAATCGCCAGGCATACAGACGCAGGCTTTGGCGCGTCTGAGCCCCGCTGTGGCCCTCTCAATCGTTGACCGACCGTTTGTGGCGGCGCCGCAGACAGTGGAGTGGGGCGTGTCGAAGGTGAACGCGCCGCAGGTCTGGGCGATGGGTTATACAGGGCAGGGCATCGTCCTGGCCGACCTCGATACCGGCGTGATGTGGGCCCACCCGGCCTTGCAGCCCAAATACCGCGGTTGGAACGGCATTACCGCGACTCATGATTACAACTGGTACGATCCGACTGGGAAGTCGGCATCGATACCGACAGATGATAACGGACATGGGACGCATACCACCGGTAGTCTGGTGGGCGACGACGGGACTGGTAACCAGGTTGGCGTTGCACCCGGTGCACAGTGGATCGCATGTCGGAACATGGATGCAGGCCAGGGAAGTGTGGCGTTATACACCGCATGTTTTCAATTTGCATTAGCGCCAGGGGATGCCAATGGGAGTAATGCGAACCCATCTCGCGCGGCTGATATTACCAGTAACTCGTGGACGTGCTGGGGTGGTTCTCCATGGAATGAAGTTGGATGTTATGAACCAGCAGCTCTTTTGACCGTGACTCAGGCATTGCGCACCGCAGGGATTATGGTTGTCGCCGCGGCCGGCAATGAGGGTCCAGGTTGCAGTACGGTCGGACATGCTCCTGGCACATACGACGGCGCTTTCTCCATCGGTGCGATCGACAGCACCAACGCAATAGCAGGTTTCAGCAGTCGCGGCCCATCGACTTATTCCGGGCATATGAAACCAAACATTGTGGCGCCAGGAGTGGATGTCAATTCAAGTCTTAATGGCGGCGGGTATGGGCCAAAGAGCGGCACCAGTATGGCCACACCACATGTCGCCGGCGTGGCAGCACTGTTGTGGTCTGCGGCGCCTTGGTTGCGCGGTAATGTTGATGAAACTGAGGCCGTGCTCACCAGCACAGCGCACGCCTTGACGAATGCGACGACCTGTGGCGGCGTGCCCGGTTCGAGTGTGCCAAACAACACCTTTGGCTATGGGCTGATCAATGCTCAGGCGGCGGTCAACGAGGCGCGCGCGATTGTGCCACAGGCCTATTCACATTTCCTATATAACAGCAACCTGGACGTTTCCTTTGACTACGTTGTAGAGAACACGAGCCTTCAGACGCGTAGCAACGTAATCCTCACCGCGACAATTCCAGCGTCTTCAGGAGTGGTGTCAGTTACGAGCGGGGGCATGAGAGTTGGTGCCATCGTGTCGTGGACACTTGGCAGTCTTTTGCCGGATCAGATCATAACCAGAAGCCTGGTGGTGTTGCCATTGCAGGTTGGCGACATGGTTAGTCATGTTGGCGCAGTGTACGATGGCATCGTGTCACGACGAGTTGTTCCCGGGGCCGATACCATCATAACCGTCATCAGCCCCCCTAAACGCTTACTCCTTCTTCTAGTCATGCGCTCATGACATCTATATACATCGTGTCCTATGCGAACATGACCTCCCTATTCTGGACGGTTGCACTGGGATGAAGAACATCGCGCATTTCATGAGTGGGCTGGCGCTGGCGTCGTTTGTGCCTGGCGTGATGGAAGATGCGGCGCGCGGGTCGTTGTTGATTGCGCTGGGTGGACTCTGCGCAATGCTCCCCGATACGTTTGACTTCAAGTTTGTCAGATATCTGGAACGGGCGGACGCGGCTATTGTTCCAGATGTCGCGAGCCCTGATGCGCAAACGATGGCCGATCAGATTGCTGAGCAGATGTGGCTGGCAGTGAATCGAAACCGCGCGCGCGTCGTACATCTGCACCCGGCGCGTCGTTCGGTCAGCGAGTGGGTCTTGTATAGCGTAAGGTTTGACGCTCAATACGGCGACGTTATCGTCACGCTCGACCAGGACGGCTCCACTGGTCAGGCGCATGTCGGGCCGATCGATTACACCTACGACGGCGCCTTGCACATTGAGGAACTCGGTTCCACGTCGCTGCGGTTCAGCCCGAACGGGGCGATGGTGCGCGTCGAGTTTCTACCGTGGCACCGCGTGTGGACGCATTCGCTGCTCATTGCCATCTTGCTCGGACTGATTTTCGGAATGGTGTTGGAGCCGCGCGCCGGGATTGTGGCGTTCCTCGGTTATGCTGTGCATGTCATGGAAGATCAACTGGGTTATATGGGGTCTGCGCTGTTGGCGCCGCTCAGCTTTAAGCGCAGTAATGGGGCGGGCTGGCTGCATTCCGGGGATGCCATTCCCAATATCGTGACGGTGTGGTTGTCGCTGTCACTGTTATTGTTGAATATGGATCAAGTCCGGCAAACGCCCGTAATCTCAGTCGGCCCGTACCTGGGATTCGCTGTGATTTTGCCGTGCGTCGTGCTGATCATCGTGTATGCGCGCAGGCGCTGGCGTCAGCACCTGACGCAACTGGAGGCGGAGCGTCAGAGAGACATCGTCGCAGAGGCACAGGAGTACCAGGCCTGAGCGTTATTCATCGTCGCGGTTATCGATCTCGGAAGGCATATCGAGCTTTACGATATCCCCGTGCCGGTTAATCACGACTTTGAAGCCCAGCATCCCAAGCAACATGCGTCCCTGTTCCGGGATGCCCTGCTGGAATAGCTGCGCAAACGTCTTATCGACGTTACGGAGCGAATTGTCAACGGCCGCTTTGCTGAACAAATCTTCCTTGCCCATCATCTTCAGCATCCCATCGCTGACCGTGTCTTTATTGTTCTGAACCTGCTGTCGAAAGAAGTCGAGGACTTGCTCATCGACGCCTCTCGCGTCGACATGGTAGCCAAAACCGTCCTCAGTAATGACATAAGTTGGATCTTCGCCAACATAGGCAACTGGTGCAGCGTTTCCGCTTTCGTCACTCACCAGTCCTTCAAACAGCGCTTTTAACATGTTGCACCTTCATTCCTTTCTATCATGATGAGCGAGTGACATTATATGCAGCTTAATATAAGCCGTTCAGGTTTAGCGGAAAAGCTCGCGTGTGTCGCGCGATATCGAGCGACACACGCGATTACTTCTTGTCGGCTTTTGGTTTATCGAACTTGACGCCTTTGATCCGCGTTTTGTCGACACTAGACCACTTTTTTACGTCGAAACTAAATTCGGCGACGCCGCAGGTGGGCATGTCATTGATTTCGCCGTTTGATAATTCGGTTGCGAGATCCGATAGCGCGGGGTTGTGACCAAAGATGAATACCTCGCTCAGGCTGTCATCCAGCCCCTGCGCGATCTTGAGCAGATCACTGGCCGCCGCCTCGTATAGATCCTCCAGGACGATGATGTCGTTGACGGGATACTTCACTTGTTCTGCGATGATGCGCGCTGTTGTGATTGCGCGGATGGCAGGGCTGGATAATACGAGTTCAGGCTTTGCATTACGGTTTGACAGCTTCTGACCCATTTGTGGTGCATCGCGCATCCCGCGCCGGTTGAGCGGGCGTTCCTTATCAGAAACAGTCGAGTCATCCCAACTCGATTTGGCATGTCGGATGAGTGTGAGTATTTTCATAATCCAAGCCACCGCGCCACTTCCGGCGCGACCCCGATGAAGTTCAATGTCATCGGGGCCAGTAATACACCGAGGCAATCCATTCTGCGACCGCCCACGAAGATTGGAATCAGGCCGATGGCCGCTGCAACGGCCAGTATTCCCAATCCCGCCAGACCTGTAAACCCGGCAGTGATTCCACACGAGATGATCAGTGCGACAGTCGCGAGCGCCTGCACGTTGATGCGCGGAGACAGCCAGGCTGCGGCGCGTGAAAGCACGATGAGCAGGCCGAATGCAAGCACTCCGCCAAACGCGATGGCAGCCACCGCCAGCCCATACAGACGCCATCCATACGGCACATACAGGGTGCTGAGCATCCAGGCCATTCCGCCGCGTGTCAGCGTCAATCCTGGCACGAACAGTAGCAGCAGGCTGCCGGCATAGTAGGCGACTTTCGACGCTCCCTGAGATATCATGAACACACGTTCATCATGTTGCGCCGAGGCATGACCTGCGAGCAGACCACCGATACCGCCGCTGATGACGGGCAGGAACCCCGCGAATAACCCGCCTGCTACACCGGTGAGGGTTCCGCGCAGCAGCAGTCCTGGAGGCAGGTCGAAATGGCCTATTCGTTGCAACGGCGGTTGTCTGCCGAAAAAGAGCGTCTGAATCAAGCTGGGGACTGTGAACAGACCGACGAAGGCTGGCAGCAGGTTGGCAAACGCGGCTTCAAGCGCAATCGGGCTGCGGTATAACAAAACGAACCCGAGGATGCCGCTCAGACCGAAGGTGAGCAGCCCTGCGCCAAGCCATGCCCACGCAGACAACAGGCGCCTGACCGGAGTGGGCGCCAGATCGTTGCCGCGCGGCCACTCGCCCAAGATGAGAAAACCGCAAATGGCGGTCAGAATCCAGCCGAAATGGGGTTGCAGGATCGCGCGCAACGGGCGAAGCATCTCGTCGAGGATTGGCGAAACCAGAACCAGGCATAGCAATGCACTCAGGCTTCCGGCGCCAATCAGAAGCACGGCCTGCATCCCCGCGCCGCGCAGCAGGTGCTTGGCGGCAGGCGCGACCACGAACGCGCTGGCATCATCTGGCGCGAACAGGAATACTGCCGGGATGACGTTCAGCGTAGACCAGCCCACCACCAGGCCGATCATTGCCATTGCCATGACCTCGCCGGAGAAAGTTAAAGAGCCGTGTGCTGCGAGGATGATCGCGATGCCAACGATGTTGTAGACGTGCAGTCCCGGCACAAGCGCGAGAATGGCTCCCGCCATGACGCCGGCCATGGCAATTGGGATCAAGCCTATATCCGCCATAGCGTAAGTATAGGGGAATAAAAAACACAGCCCGATGCGCGCATCGGGCTGTGTCATTGCCTGGGTGCCAGGACGAACGGCCGAAGTCTATACGACTCAGGACGCGTCGGTTGATCCGCCTTCTTCGTCAACCACTTCAGCGATCTGCTGGCGGGCGCGACGGCGACGCTGTTTCTCAGCCTTGTCAACTGCCTCGGCCGCTTGCGAACGGATGAGGCGCTTCTGGAAGCGATCGACTTGCCCTTCGGTGTCGATAATGCGCTGTTGACCCGTAAAGAACGGGTGTGTGCCAGACCATACATCGAGATGCAACTCGGGTCGGGTAGACCCGACGGTGCCGATGTACTCGCCGGCAACATACACCTTGCACTCGGGGTAATACTTGGGGTGAATATCCTTCTTCATGCTTATGCCTCTACAGCCGGAGTTTCGGCGGGCGCCACAACAATTACCGTTGCGGCTTCTGGTACGATGATGCTGACGATCTTGCGACCTGTCGGCAGCGTATCAAACTTCACAATTCCATCGGCTGTCGCGAACAGGGTGTGATCGACGCCAATGCCAATGTTTTCGCCGGCTTTGACCGCGGTCCCGCGTTGGCGGACAATGATCGAGCCTGACCGCACAACCTGACCACCGTAGCGTTTTACACCCAGGCGTTGTCCCTGGCTATCGCGACCGTTGGTTGTTGAACTACCACCTTTTTTATGTGCCATTTCTAACTCTCCTTACGCAGCTCCAGTGTTCTCGCTGGTGGTTTCTGTCGCTGTTACAGTTGCAACGGGCTGAACTTCAGCAGGTTGAACTTCGGCAGTTTGAACTTCAACGGGCTGCACTTCAACAACTTGAATATCAACGGGCTGAGCTTCGACAGGTTGAATATCAACGGGCTGAGCTTCGACGACTGCTGCGGGCGGTTCTGAGCCTGCTGCAACCTGCAAAACCGTATAGGTCTGGCGGTGCCCCGTCTTTTTGCGATAGCGCTTCTTGGGCTGATACTTGAACGCCACCAGCTTCTCGCCTTTGACGTCCCCGACAACCCTGGCTGACAGCTTTGTGCCATCGACGTATGGCTTGCCTACCGATACACCCGTCTCATCTGACAGCAGGAGGACAGGCAACTCGACAGTTGACCCCGCCGTCTGTCCCAGTTTCTCGACGAGAAACTTATCACCGGGCGCCACACGGTACTGTCGGCCGCCCACCTCAACAATTGCGTACATTTATTTCACCTCTTGGACACACCGATCGGCTGTGTTGTGCCTGTGCATATGGTCTGACAAGCCAACACCCTCCGGGTGAGTGATCCATGTCTATGAAGTATCTGGATAATATTACACTGTTTCGCGGGCGCACTACGCGCACTACGTGCGCAAAACAGCCTTCGAATTATACGTGTAACGGTGGTGATGTCAAACTGCATGTGAAAAAGCGCGTATGTGGCTTAGAATGTAAACCCTATGGCAGATTCTGACACAGACAGCGCTCAGCCGATGACGTTGTCGCGGGTGGTTTTGAAATCCGGGCGCGACAAATCAGTGCGCGGGCGTCATCCGCGCCTTTTCGCCGGCGCAATCAAGGAAATAGTCGGTCGTCCTAAGGACGGGAATGTGGTTGATGTCAGCACAAACAACGATGAATGGCTGGCGCGCGGGATTATCAATCAGCAGGCGCAGATTGCGGTGCGTCTTCTCACGTGGCAACAGGATGAAACCGTCGACGATGTATTCTGGAAGCAGCGGGTGCATCGGTCGGTTGAATTACGACAGTGCGATCCTCTGTTGCGCGCGACCAATGCCCGGCGGCTGATTTTTGGCGAGAGCGATGGGCTGCCCGGCGTGATTGCGGATGATTATGCCGGCTATATTGTGCTGCAGCTTTCCACGCTTGCGGCGGTCAATGCGCGCGCTGCCATCGTGGCCGCACTGGTGGAATGCGCCTCACCTCGTTTCATTTTTGAGCGCAGTGATGAGGAGCGCATGCGCTACGAGCATATCAAGGAAAGCAGCGGGGTTTTGTATGGTGAGGCGCCGACTGAGCCGGTTGTCATTATCGAAGGCGGCCTGAGTTTTCTGGTTGATGTGCCGCATGGACAAAAGACAGGTTTCTACCTGGATCAGCGTGAGAACAGATCGCGGCTGGCGCGCTACTGTGCTGGCGCTAGCGTCCTGAACGTGTTTTCGTATACCGGTTCCTTTGGCATTTATGCGGCTGCGAGCGGGGCGCTGCGGGTCGTCAACGTGGATTCGTCACCTGACGCGCTTCGCGCGGCTCAGGCGAATGTTGCGTTGCTTGGCGCGACTTCGTGCGAGCAGCAGTATGTGGCGACGGATGCCTTTGCCGATCTGCGCGCGCGGCGCGCGGCCGGTGAGCAGTATGACATCGTTGTGCTAGATCCTCCCAAGTTTGCGCATAATCCGGAGCAGATCGACCGCGCGGCGCGCGCGTATAAGGATCTCAACCGGGTGGGGCTGGCACTTGTCAAACCCGGTGGACTTCTGGCTACCTTTTCGTGCTCCGGCGTGGTCGATAGCGCCTTGTTCCAAAAGATCCTCTTCAGCGCGGCAATCGAGGCCCAACGCGATGTCCAGGTGGTTGAGCGGTTTACCCAGGCGAGCGATCACCCGGTATTGCTTAGCTATCCCGAGTCCGAGTATTTGAAGGGTTTGCTATGCCGAGTCCGTTAGCACAAAACAAGGACACAGAGAGTGAGACTGGCGTCAAGCAACCGGGATCGGTGAACGGCTTCAGGCGCGCAACGACGCTTCTCTCTTCGTTTGGCTATGCGTTTGCGGGGATTGCCCACGCGTTCCGGACACAACGAAACTTCAAAATCCACGCCGGCATGACGGTGATTGTGATTGTGGCCGGATTGGCTTTTAGTGTGACGCTCTCGGAGTGGGAAGCGCTCGCGATCGTCATCGGTCTGGTGTTTCAGACTGAGTTAACCAACACGGCCGTCGAAGCCATCGTCGACAAGGTGTCGCCGGGGTATCACGAACTGGCTAAGGTGGCCAAGGATTGTAGCGCCGCGGCCGTGCTGGTGACGGCTATTGCCGCCACGGTTGTGGGTCTGGCTATTTTTGGCCACCATGTGATTGACCTCGGCGGCAGTCTGGGCTTATTGCCGCGTTAGCGCCTGCACGGCCAACTTCAATTGTGCGTCATCCTCAACCGTAAAGTCTTCCCATCTCAGGTCAGATGCGACATCGGGTTTGATCCCAACGCCGTGCCAGCTCTGGTCTTTCACGCCGCGGTACTCGCCGGCCGGGATCTGGATCATCGCAAACGTGTTTGGCAAGGTGAGTGTGTTGATGATGGAAAGGCGTCCTGTTGTTTGTGTGCCTACAATGCGCGCCCGGCCAATGTCCTGCAGCATACCGGCAAAGGACTCGGCGACTCCGAGGGTCTGATCACTGACCATCACCACCAACGGAAGTTCCTGGGAACCGGCAATATTCTTGCCCGTAATCTCGATCTTCGTCTTATCCGTCCGGGTTTGCAGCACACCGGCGCTGCCATTTGCGAAAAGCCCCAATAAGTCTGTCAGCGGGAAATCCGGGTTTTGCATGATGCGCAAATCCAGGATCAGACCATCCAGACCTTCTTTGGCGGAAAGGTCGCGCAATGCCTGCGAGATTTCGGCACGCGCGCCATCCACCGCCGAACCGTCTGGCTGAATGTAACCGATGTTTGTCCCTGGCACACGGTTGAAAGTAAAGGTGCTTTCTGCTGTGATCGATTTGCGCGTTACGACCACGTCGCGCTCGCCTTTGCCGGGTGTGTGGATCGTTAATGTTACAGCCGACCCGGCCGCGCCGCGCAAGCGCGCCAGCACTGCGGCGCCTTCGGCAGCTGACACGGGCTTGCCGTCGATTTGCACGATCGCGTCATGCGGCTTAAGTCCAGCATCAGCAGCCGGGGAAGCCGGGTAGACGCTCAGAATCAACACGCGGTTCCTGTCAGCAGTTGGCAGGTTGGCCAGGATGCCGATGCCAGTAATAGATGTGGTGACTCCCGATGTGGAAGTGACAGTCGTTTGTGATGCGGCGTCGGCAATGCTCAGGTCGTTGTCATTCATCACGCCGAGGTAAGAGGACAGCGTCGCAATGAACTCGCTGTTATCCATGCCAGCGCTCACCTTTGCCCGGTAAGCGGCGTTTTGCGCCTGCCACGCATCGGCTGCCTTCTGATTGATGTACTGACTCTGGATTGTCTTAACAGCGATATCGAAATCGCGCAGCTGAGCTTGTGTGCGCATGGGCAGGTCGATTGGGACCGCCGCGGTGGGCTGGCTACGATTCAACAAATTCGGCGCCGAGCATGCCGAAATCAACACCAGACTGACAACCGCGAGCAAGCTGACTTTCACACTTCTCTTACCCATAAATTTACCTATTCCGCCCCCGCCCATTTCCCGATCAGGGAAAAGATGAGCCATAAAAGTCCCAGTAGACACGCGCCAAATAATAGACACACCAACCCGACTGCCGCAGGCCCTACACCGTAACTCAACGCGATTAACCCGGCGCCGGCGAACACCAGAACGATGATCACCAATGCAAACAACCTGCGGTTCGTCTCCTGCTGCATCTTACGCAGGTCGGTAGGCGCGCGCGGTTTCATGGCGCAAATTATAATGTCCAAAGAGCGTCATAACCTATGTTCTGTCAAAAATGCGGTTCCCAAATGCGACTATCGGAACTGGACGGTCGTTTTCGATGGCAATGTCCATCCTGCGGCTATGTTCAGTATGAGAATCCTGTCCCCGGCGTGGGCGTGTTGATCGAACACGAAGACAAGCTTGTGCTGATTCAACGTGACCGACCACCGCGCCCGGGCGAATGGGCGTTGCCGTCCGGCTTTATCGAGGCAGACGAAAGCGTGGAACAGGCCGCCTTGCGGGAGGCGATGGAAGAAACCGGGCTCAATCTGGAACTGATTGAGTTGTTCGGGGTGTACTCGTTCCCCGAAGGGCCGCCGCGCAGCGGGTTGATCATCTTTTACCGCGCCCGTCCGCTCAACATCGACGCCATACGCGCCGGCGATGATGCGCGCGCCGTGGGGTTATTCACACCGGGAGAATTTCCAGATATCTGCTTTCGCACGCATCGCGAGGTGATCGCGCGATGGGAGCAGATGAGGCAGCAAAACGCCACAGGCGTGTTGCAGGAAGCGCCTTCGGGTCTGGTTATCCGGCGCGCGCAACCAAACGATTACGAGCGCGTAATCGACCTGATGATGCTGATCCCGGCAGATGCGGGGATGGATTCGACGAAACGCGGGTATGTGCTGGATGAGTTGCGCCATAACCAAAGCCTCGAGGTGTGGGTGGCTGAGTCGGAGAATCACGCCGTCGTCGGGTTCTGCGCGCTCTCGTTCGCCAAGACGCTCATCGAAATGCGCGCCTGGCTCGACGCGCTCGCGGTGGGGCCCGATTACCGCAGACGCGGGGTAGGGCGAGCGTTAGTCGAACTGGCGGTGCGACGCTCGCGCGCGCGCGGCGCCGCTCAGTTGCTGGTCGATAGTTCGCGCGGCAGCCCCACCGCACAGGACTTTTATCGCGCCGTCGGTTTCGACGCCGAAGAGATCGAGCGCATACGCATTCGCTGACCGGGCTGATTACTGGGAGCACTGAAAAAGAGTTATGCATCAACATCACATTGAGTCGATTACGCGCGTGAAAACTCACTTCGAGGCCGTTCCCGCCGTTCAGGCGCTGTTGCTGGGCGGTTCCATCGCCCATCAGTTCGAGAGCGTGGATTCCGATGTCGACATCATGATCGTCGTCTCCCCCGAGGAGCACGCCAGCCGGATCGCAAGCGGGCAATTGCAGTTCTTCAGCCGTGAGCTGGTCACATATCCCGAAGGCTATGTGGATGGCAAGTACATCAGCATGGACTTCCTGCGCACCGTGGCGGATCGCGGCAGCGAGCCGGCGCGCTTCGCGTTTGCCGGCGCCCGCGTCCTGTTTTCGTGCGTCGATGATGTGGACAATGTCCTGCGCAAGATCGCCGCTTACCCTGTAGACCAGAAGGTCAGCCGCATCCAGCGCTTCTATGCCCAGTTTGAGACGTGGGCATGGTATACAGGCGAGGGGCTGCGTCTGAAAAACCAGTATTTGTTGAATGTCTCTGTTGGGCGGTTAATCCTGTTTGGCGGCCGGTTGATCCTGGCGCACAACGAGATTCTGTACCCGTATCACAAGTGGTTCCTGCACGTTCTGCGGGATGCGCCCGACAAACCTGCAGGTCTGATGGAACACATCACAGCACTGCAAACGTCTCCGAGCGAGGCGACTATGCGCGCGTTTTTTGAGTGCGTGCGCGATTTCCGCAAGTGGGAGATGGCATCCACCGGCTGGCCCAACCAGTTCATGATTGACAGCGAGTTGTCGTGGTTGGATGGCAAGACCCCTGTCGACGACTTGTAGGCCGGTGAGATTTGTGAAAAACGCACACGACGGCCGGGTTAGGGCCGTCGTGTGCGCGGGGGAGAAAAGGAAGGGGTTACTGGGCCATTTCTGCCAGTGTCACTGTGATTGTGCGCTCCTGCGTGCCGCGCATCACTATCAGCGTCACCTTGTCACCGGCTTTGTGAGTGCTCAGCGTGCGCGCTAGACCGGATTCATCCGTGATCGCACTGCCATCGGCAGAGGTGATGATGTCCTGGCGCTGTAGCCCTGCTTTTGCTGCGGGCGAGCCGGTCACCACGCTCATCACGACGATGCCATTCTTCTGGGTGATGCCCAGCCGGGCAGCGACTGACGGGGTTAGCGCCGTGTAGCGGATGCCCAGATACGTGTGCGTGGCATGCCCATTTGCGACAAGTTCGTCAGCAATTGGCTTGGCCGCTGCGATGGAAATCGCGAAGCCGATGCCCTGTGAGGGCACGCCTGGCTCAGCCATGCCCGCGACCAGTGTGTTGATACCGACGACCTGACCGGCCAGGTTGACAAGCGGGCCGCCGGAGTTGCCGGGATTGATCGGCGCGCTGGTTTGGACGACATCGAACAGGAACGGGGCGCTGCCGTTGCTATCGCTGGGTTCCTGCACAGTGCGACCCAGTGCGCTGGCAACGCCGGCAGTCACCGTCGGGCCGCCAGGCAGCGCTAACGCATTGCCAATCGCTACAAGCCAGTCGCCCACCTGCAATTGCGTCGAGTCGCCCAGTTCTGCAACCGGCAGATTGTCGCCCTTGATCTGCAGGACGGCCAGGTCAGTCTGGGGGTCGGCGCCAATAAGCGTCGCCGGGAACGAGCGGCCATCCGGAAGCGAAACGAGCAGGTCCTGGGCGCCTTCGATGACATGGTTATTCGTCAGGATATGTCCCTGCTTGTCATAGATCACGCCGGAACCGACGCCTGCCGGGACGCTGTAACTCTGGTTGTTCTGGTCGAGTTGCACCTGCTGATTGGTGATCTGCACCACCGCAGGCTTGACCTTAGTCGCCACATTGCGCACTGCGGATGTAAAGTCTCCGCTCACGACCGGCCCCGGCTGAGCAGGTGTATCGGCCTGCGTCTGTGCACTCGTCGTTTTTGCCGGAGCGATGGCCGCTTCGCTCGATTGATTGAAGGTTTTCACGGTCGCGCTATTGGCGGATATGTTTGACGCCGCGGTGTTGTTCGTTAGTGCTGCGGCCTGTGAAGCGCTGCCGCTGGTGAGGCTGATGTTGGGAACAGAACACCCCGTGATCATCAGAATGATGGCTGTTGCCGTGGCCATCTGCACTCCTTTAGTTCGTATCGATTGAATGTTCATCTGTTTTTCCTCCAGACTGTAAGCTTTCTGGTTGCTTTTGGAAACGCTTTATGTGTGCGTTTCATGGTGATAACGGTACAAATGGCGTCTGAGGCAATGCTGAGCACGCGGTTTGCGTATTGCGTACAGGGTGTTACGGATTCTTAATAGAGCGCTTAGCGTCCCTTGCGAAGGTTGCCTTGATTAGACGTCATACTGCACGAGACCCTTCGCAAGGGTGGTGTCACGAAGAACCCTGCGAAGGGCGGTCTGGTCGATAGAGGCTTATGCACACAACCTTCGCAGGGGAGGCGGATAGAGCGCTATTTGCAAGTGGGTTATAGAATCAGCATATGAAAACAAGACCTCTCGGGAAAACCGGTATCGCAGTCAGCGAACTGGCGCTTGGCGGTTTGTTTGTTTCTTCCATCGGCGGGCCTTTCGAGCAGGCGCGCAGTGCAGTGTTGCGCGCGCTGGAACTGGGTGTGAACTATGTTGACACAGCGCCCGGCTATTTGAACAGCGAGGAAGTGCTCGGCAAAGCGCTTGACGGCGTGACGGCGCCTTATGTGCTATCGACCAAACTGGGCGGACGCCCTATACCGTTCAATGCTCAGGATCGCAATAGCTTACTGTATTCGGTCGAAGAGAGCCTGCGCATCCTCAAGCGCGACCATATCGACATCCTGATGATCCACGAGCCCGACCGGCCGGGACAGTACAACTGGTGGGCGGATCCGGCGCACTTCGACGGGCCGGTCATGGATGTGCTGGCGGACCTGAAACGCCAGGGCGTCATCCGCCATATCGGCCTGGGCGGGACGACGGTTTATGAGTTGCCGCATATCATCAACACCGGGCGGTTTGACGTTGTCCTGACTGCATTTAACTATAGCCTGTTGTGGCGTGAGGCCGAACTCGAAGTGCTGCCGGCGGCGGTCAAGCAGGGCATGGGGATCGTCATTGGGTCGCCCTTGCAACAGGGTGCGCTGGCGCGCCGGTATGATGTCGAGGTGCGCCATGGCGCGCGCTGGTTGAGTTCACCGCGCCGCGCGCAGTATCTAAAGCTGTATGATTTTATCGATGAGATTGGTATTCCACTTGCCGAATTGGGCTTGCGTTTCGTGCTTTCCAATCCGAATGTCTCGTGCACGCTGACGGGCGCGCGCTCGCGCGAGGAAGTCGAGGCCAATGTGGCGGCCGTGGAGAAGGGCCCGCTGCCAGCGGACATTCTGAAGCGTTTGGACGAGATCGCGGCAATGGTCCCATTCCGCCCGTTCGAAGAGCCTTTCGGATTGCCGTTCGGGCGCGAGTACTGGGGACCGGGCACAGCCTGATCGTGACGGCCTGACGGCCTGATGGCATGATGTCATGAAGGCATGATGGAATGGAGGTGAGTTATGAAAGCAGCAATTGTGCGGCGACCGGGTGAGCTAACCGTTGAGGATATCCCCGCGCCGCAGCCCGGCGATTACGAAGCCCTGTGCCGAATTGAATACGGCGCCACGTGCACAGGCACTGACCAGCACCTGATCGCGGGACGCTTCCCGTGGCCTGTGACTTACCCGACGATCCTTGGGCACGAGAGCATCGGGCGCGTCGTGCAGATTGGCAAGCGCGTGCGAAACTACACGGTTGGCGATCTGGTCACCCGTGTAGGCACGCCCTCGCCGCTGACTGGTGAGTTTCAAGTGAACTGGGGCGGGTATGCTGAGTTCGGCATTGTCCGCGACCACTGGGCGATGCGGGAGGATGGCCTGCCGGCGAGCGAGTGGAGTGGATATCGCATCAACCAGGTGCTCCCGTCCGACTTCGACCCAGCGGCGGCGACGATGATCATCACGTGGCGTGAAACGCTCAGCTACCTGAACCGCATGGGCGTCGGCCAGGGAGCGCGCGTCCTGATCAGCGGCTCCGGCGGAAATGGGCTGGCATTTGCGGCGCATGCGGCAAATCGCGGCGCCGCACAGGTCACGGTAATCGGCAGCCCCGCCCGTGAAACTGCGGCGCGCGCAGTTGGGGCAAGTGACTATTACGACTATGGCGGCGTGGGATTGATTGAACGAATCGACCAGGCCTTACCTGGCGGATATGACTTCATCATCGACGCCGTGGGCAAGAGCGGCCAACTCGACGCGATTCTGCCGCTACTCAAGGCCGGCGGCACTGTCGGCATCTATGGCATCGATGACTGGGGCAAGTGCGCGCTGAACCCGACGCGGGCGCGCGGCACATTCACTTTTTACAACGGCGGCTACGACGAAGAGGAAACACATGCGCAGATCGTTGACGATGTTCAACGCGGCAAACTCAATGCGGCGCACTGGCTTGACCTGGAGCACCCCTATGCGTTGAGCGACATCAACCAGGCGTTCGATGCCTTGCGCGCGCGCAAGATGATCAAGGCGGTGATCCGTTGCGCGTCTATTTAATGACTGACCTCGAAGGCGTCGCCGGCGTGCTCAACTTTGACGATTGGTGCCTGCCTGAGTCGCGCTATTACGAGACGGCAAAGGAACTGCTCACGCGCGAAGTGAACGCGGCCGTTGATGGGTTCTTTGCAGGCGGCGCCAGCCAGGTGCTGGTGGCAGACGGCCACGGCGCGGGCGGGATCAACCCGGTTTTGCTCGACAAACGCGCAGAGCTGATGCGCGGTTTTGGCATGGGCTGGCCTTTCCTCCTCAACGAGGGCTATGACGCAGTTGCGTGGGTGGGGCAGCATGCCAAGGCCGGCACTGTCTACGCGCATCTGGCGCATACACAGTGGTTCAACTATCTCGATCTGTCGATCAACGAAGTGTCGATCGGCGAGTTCGGCCAACTGGCGCTGTGCGCAAACGAGCTGGACGTGCCCGCGGTCTTCTTCTCCGGCGACAGCGCAGGCTGTCTCGAAGCCCAGCACCTGACCCCCGGCGTTGAGACGGTCAGCGTCAAACGCGGCACTACGGCGACATCGGGTGACGGACTCGATGCGGCGAAGTATCAGCGCCACAACGCCGGGGCGGTGCATCGGCATCCTGAACGGGCGCGCGCCTTGATCCGCGAAGGATCAGAGCGCGCCATGCGCCGGTATGCGTCGTATCGCCCGCGTGTGACGCCACAGTTGGCTGCGCCGTACCAACGGGTGGCGATATTCCGTGGCGAGAAGGGCGGCACAAAGACCATTTCGATCGAGAGCCATCCCAATAGCGTTATCGAGTTGATGAATGTGCCGTTCCAACCAGCGCCGCTGGTGGAATAGGGCGGTGGGTCGCAAGATAGGGCAACCGCAAGGGGTTTGCCTCTATATTTCACACGGAGATAATAATGAATTCCAGAGAACGCGTGGCGCTTAGTTTGAATCATGAAGAACCCGATTACCTGCCCATGGACATGGGAGCCAGCGCCGTCACCGGCATGCATATCAACACCGTATATGCGCTGCGGCAGGCGCTCAAACTCGACCCGCCTGGGGAGCAGGTCAAGGTGGTTGAGCCGTATCAACTGCTTGGTGAGATCAAGCCCGATTTGATCGACGCGCTGGGCATCGATGTGATCGGGCTGGGCAAGCCGCAGAATCTGTTTGGCTACAAGAACGAAGGGTGGAAGCCGTGGACGACGCCGCAGGGCGTGCCGGCGCTGGTTCCTGAAGCCTTCAACACTGACCCCGAACCGAACGGTGAAGTGTTGATGTATCCGGAAGGGGACAAGACAGTGCGGCCGAGTGGGCGCCTGCCGCAGGGCGGGTTCTACTTTGACACGATCATCCGCCAGGACCCGATCGACGATGATCACATGAACGTGGAAGACAACCTTGAGGAGTTCACACCGATCGCGGACGAAGACCTGGCCTACCTGGCATCCGAAGCAGAGCGGTTGTACACGACGACGGACAAAGCCATCCTTGGCAACTTTGGCGGCACCGCATTTGGCGATATCGCGATGGTGCCTGCGCCGTTTCTCAAACACCCTAAAGGAATTCGTGACGTTGCCGAGTGGTACATGAGCACTGTCAGCCGGCGCGATTATGTGAGCGAAGTATTCGAGCGGCAATGCGACATCGGCCTGGAGAATCTGGAACGCATATTTGCGCTGGTCGGCAATCGTGTAGCCGCTGTGTTTGTCACGGGCACTGACTTTGGCACACAGAACGGCCCGTTCATCTCTCCAAAGGCGTATCGCAGCTTGTTCATGCCATTCCATAAACGCGTAAACGAGTGGATTCACACGCGCACCCAGTGGAAGTCGTTCATCCATTCGTGTGGTTCCGTGCGCGCGTTGATCCCCGACTTTATCGAGGCTGGTTTCGACATCCTGAACCCGGTGCAGACTTCGGCTGCGCGCATGGCGCCGGATGAACTGAAACGCGAGTATGGCAAGTCCATCACCTTCTGGGGCGGGGGCGTGGATACGCAACGCACGTTGCCGTTTGGAACGCCGGATGAAGTGCGGCAACAGGTGCGCGAACGCATCCGCACGCTTGGCCCCGGCGGCGGTTTTATTTTCAACCCGATCCACAACGTTCAGGCACAGACGCCGGTCGAGAATGTGCTGGCAATGTTCGAGGCTGTGCGGGAGCATGGCCGTTATCCAATCGTATGAGCGAGATCGCATCCATGCGCATGCGCATGCCGGGTGAAACAAAATTGTCGCCAGGGCGCGACTTCACCATCCGCGCTTTCCGATCACAGGATCAGGTCGCGACACGGGAACTGGTGCTCGAAGGGTTGGGGGAGCGCTGGGGCGTTATTGATGAGTCGCGCAATCCGGACCTGGATGACATTGCTACCTTTTACGTTTCGAAGGGACATATGGTGCTCATTGCCGAGGACGATTCCGGGATTCTTGGTAGCGGTGCGCTGGTTGTGACAGACCGCAGGGCGCAAATGGTGCGCGTGTCGGTCAGGGCGACCGAGCGCAGGCGCGGTATCGCCAGTGCGATTGTCGAGGAGCTGGTCGAAATCGCGCGCGAGCGCGGCGTCAGGCGCATCGAGGTAGAGACAAACAATGACTGGCACAGTGCAATACGGTTGTACGAACGGCATGGGTTTGTCGAATATGCTCGTGACGCAGAGAGTGTCTATCTCGCGAGGGAGTTGCCTGAATGAGAAAGTGGATAGTGGGAATGTTAGCTTTTGTTGTTTTGATGGCAGGATGTGCGGCGGCCAGCACACCTCTGGCGTCGCCGCTCGTGACTATCATTGCGACGAGCGGCGGCGGGCCGGCTTCGGCGCTCGCTGTGACCAGTAGCGCATTCGAGGCAGGCAAGGCCATCCCGATGAAGTACACATGTGATGGTCAGAAAGTCTCTGTCCCAATGGCGTGGGGCGATGTGCCTGCGGCGACGAAGAGCTTTGCCCTGATTGTCGATGACCCCGACGCGCCCGGGCGCGTGTTTGTGCACTGGGTTCTTTTCAACATACCTCCGGCAACGCGCGCGCTGCCGGAAGGCGTCAAGACAGACCCGACGCTCGCGGATGGGACGCGGAACGGGAATAATGGCGGCGGCCAGAGCGGATACACTGGTCCCTGTCCGCCCAGCGGCGTGCACCGCTACTTCTTTAAGCTGTATGCCCTGGACATGCTACTCACACTTGATCCCGGCGCGTCGAAGGATCAGGTGCTTGCAGCCATACAGGGGCATATTCTGGCACAGGGCGAGTTGATAGGCACATATACCAGAAGTAAGTAAGATAAGCAGTACTATGCAAACAAGAAAACTCGGTTGGACAGATCTGAATTTGACGACCATTGGCCTGGGCGCCTGGGCTATGGGAGGCAACGGCTGGAAGTTTGGTTGGGGCCCGCAGGATGACGCGGACTCGATTGCGACAATACGCCGCGCCAACGAGCTGGGCATCAACTGGATTGATACGGCGGCCATCTATGGACTTGGGCATTCGGAGGAAGTCGTCGGTCGGGCGTTGAAAATGCTTGCGACAAAGCCGATCGTCGCCACAAAGTGCAGCCGGCGTTGGGATGACGCCGGCATGCCGTACGCGGATCTCAACCCGGCCAGCCTGCGCAGGGAATGCGACGAGAGCCTGCGCAGGCTTGGCGTCGAACAGATTGACCTGTATCAGGTGCACTGGCCACAGCCAGACGCGGCAATTGAAGAGGCGTGGGGCACGCTGGCTGACCTTGTAAAGGTTGGCAAGTTGCGCTATATCGGTGTGTGCAATTTCAGCGTTTCGCAACTCATGCGTATCCGGCCGATTCATCCGGTCGCCTCGCTGCAACCGCCCTACAGCATGCTGGTGCGGGGTGTGGAGGCTGAGACGCTGGCCTATTGTGCTGCCAATAACATCGGTGTCGTAGCCTACAGCCCGATGCAGAAGGGACTGCTCACCGGCAAGGTGACGCGCGAATGGGTGGAGTCCCTGGCCGCAGATGACCATCGTCATCGCGATCCGATGTTCCAGGAGCCGCAGCTGGGCGCTAATCTTGCTTTGGTTGATGGACTCAAGCAGATTGCTCAGCGCAACGGCAAGACGGCAGCACAACTCGCGATTGCCTGGGTGCTGCGCCGAGCAGAAGTGACATCGGCCATCGTCGGCGCGCGCAGGCCGTCACAGATCGAAGAGACGGTAGCCGCAGGCGACTGGTCTTTGTCGCTCGACGACATCGCCAGCGTCGAGATGTTGCTGGCCGAACGAGCCAGAGTTTAGGTTCAGTTTTATCTGCCTGTGAGGTCTTGTTAGGCTTCACAGGCGTTTCGCAGTTTGTGGTGCAACAATGAACTCACGTCAACGCCTGATGGCCGTCTTAAGCGGCCAGATTCCAGACCGTGTGCCAATCTCGACGTATGAACTGGTCGGGTATGACAGCGCGTCCGTCGAGAACAATGACTCATCGTACCGAACCCTCATGCAGGCGATTCGCGACAAAACCGATTGCCTGGCCATGTGGAATCCCGGCTCAAACGAGCAGTTCCTGGGCACGGCCTATCCGGTAGAGCGCGAGTCGCACTTGCGCCGCGAGAGCGACCGCTCGATCACGCGCGCGGTGATGCACACGCCGCTTGGCGACTTGTCGCAAACCGCGACGCGCATCGACAGCATTAACACCGTGTGGCAGACCGAGCACTGGTGCAAAACGACCGCCGACGTGGATCGCGCGTTGTCCGTGCCCTACATTCCGGTCGATTACAGCACAGCAGATGAGGCGCGCATACGGGCTGAAGTGGGCGAGCATGGCATCCTCATGGCGTCGTTGGGCGACCCGCTGCTCATGGCGGCTGAGCTGATGGAGTTTGGCGAGTTCACGATCTGGGCGGCGACTGAGACTGAACACTTCGCGCGCGCGGTGCAGACGTTGCAGGAGCGTTGCATGGAGAACCTGCGTCGCATGCTGGCCGTCAACGTGGTTGAACTGTACCGCATCTGCGGGCCGGAATATGCCACACCGCCCTATCTGCCGCCGGCGCTGTTCGAGCGGTTTGTCGTGCCCTATGTGGCCGAGATGGTCGATCTCATCCACAGCAAGGGTGGGCGAGTGCGCCTGCATTGCCACGGCAAGATCAAACGCGTGCTCGATATGATCATCGCTACTGGCGCGGACGCAATTGACCCGTGTGAGCCTCCGCCCGACGGGGACATCACGTTGTTGGAAGTCAAGCGGCGCTGTGCCGGCAAGCTGTGCGTATTCGGCAACCTGGAACTCAAGCTGCTGGAACAAGCGACGGAACAGGAAGTGGATGATTACGTCCGTGGCTGCATGATCGCAGCTAAGGCGGGTGGCGGCTATGTCATCATGCCCACAGCCGCGCCGATCAACTCACCGCTGACGCCACAGACAGAGCGCAACTACCTGCGGTTCATCGACTCCGCCCTCGAATACGGCGGGTATTAGGGTTAGTGCGCGGGCGACCCTTGCAGCTTACTGCCGGAAAACAAGCGCGAGCACGATCGGGTGCCACAAAGCAAAGTTCTCCACGCGATCGGTCGAAAGGGCGCCAATATCGCGCGTTTGTGAGGGTCTCAAACTGGACATCGCTGTGAGCGTGTAGCCCTGTCCTCCTGCCAGCGTCAGCGTGTAATTTCCGCCGGCATCCGTCGCAGTCGATTGAATCGGTGGATTGAACGGACTGCCCGCCACGCTGACTTGCGCAGCCAGCGGCGCTGTGGACACAATGTCGCTTACTACACCGGTGACGGTAAGCATTGCACTGGCAGTCAATGTGATGTTCTGGGTGGTCGTGGCGCCAGCAGATACGCTGACAGCGCCGATGCCCACAACTGGATACCCGTATGCGGATGCAGTGAGGGTGTAGGTATTGCTGTCTAGCCGTAGTGCGTACATGCCGGCTGAATTAGTCGTGGTGATCGCGACTGTTTCTGCGCTGGAAGACACGTTGACGATTGCGCCGGATATTGGAAGCCCTGATTGCAGATCAGTCACCGCGCCGGTCAGCCAGCCGGCGCCGCAGCCTGGAAACTTGAATGCGCCGATGCGGGTTTGCCAGTTGCTGGGGCCAGTCGTCGCATAGTACTCATTGGTGTACCAGAAGGTGCAATCATCTGTGGGGTCAATGCTCATACCTGAATAATCGCCCCAGCGCGCTAAGATGGTCGTCTGTGAACCTGTTCCAGCAACGATCGATTGCTCGCCCTGTGTGAGATCACCCAACGGGTCGCTTGCCAGCCGTCCGGCGTATCGGATCGACGGGTAGGTGCTGCTGCTGGAGACGCTGTAGCCCAACGCGATGTTGCCGGCGCCATCCATGGCGATGCTGCCCATCCAGCGGTGATTGCTGTCGGGCGAGTAAGTGCCTTGCTGGTAGATGGATGGCGTCCCGCCGGGGTCGCGCACTTCGTACCAGCGAATTCCCGCAATGCCGTTGCCTGCATCAACCGTATGGTTCAGAACCAGGGACTGATGCGAGCCGAAGTTGCGGTATGCCAGACGGTGCATGATGCGATCGCCGATGACGTCCACCTTCTGCGTGACGCCTGGTTGTGGAATGCATGACATGCTGCCTGCCAGCGCACAACTCATGTAGTTGTAAGGCGCCGTTTGCAGCGTTGCGTTTGGTTCGCCGCCCGTGCCCACCGTAGAGTTCACGTCCATGGTTGAACTAACGCCGAACGTCGAGCTTAGCGGGGTCGTCCAGTCGACGTGGAATTGCCAGATGCGCAGCAGATTTGACGGGTTGTTTAAATAGATATCGCCGATGGAAGCGTAATAATTGGGCGCGCCATCTGGCGGCAGATTGGCGCCATCCAGGTTTGATGGCAGCAAGTTGCCGTAGTTTCTGTTCTGTATCTGCAGAGTGTGTTGCAACTCAAAGAAAACCATAGCGGGACTAAGCGCGCCTGCGAGCATGGCTGAGCGATCAAATGCGGCGGCCGCAGCGCCCGCCGACACTCCGCTCGAAGTGGCATTGGTGTAAAGATTCGCAGACATATAGTAGCCGTCGGGCCACACGCCGAACTTGGGGTAATCGTTCATGTAGCCGTCTGGCATGGCGTAGGCATAGCGGTAGTAGGCGCCGGTAGGATCAGAACTTGTGGAGATTGCCACGCACTCCAGAAACGGTCCATATAAAGACGAGAATGCGAAATCACTGATCAGCCAGCGGTCTGCAAGCGTGTCATACAGCACGATTGGATCGCCGCTGCCAGAGGTCTGGCACAACCCGCCAAAGCCATTCCAAAGCGTATTGATTGCTATTGGCCCATAAACCAATGCGCCGGTGGTCTTGCTGTAGACGGCAAACGCAATATTGACCGCTTGAACGTAATAGTCGCGGCCCACGGCGCCGTTTGTGTCAGGCGGCACATAGCCTTGCGGGTTGCTGATCCCCTCAAACGAGTTGAGCGCCGCTGGCATGACGCCGGCGCCCGGAGTGTGCTGGATGACAGAGTCGACGCCAGCTGGCGTCAGCAGTCGCGCAGTCGCGCTGGGTTGTGGAAACCGCCTGGGTGGGATGAGTTGCGCGCCTGGGGCAATCGGTTGAACGACTTTGATGTCGCGCAATGCCGGAGAACGGTCGCTGTGCAGTGGGTAAGTGACCACCGGCGCTAATCCGGCTGCTGGGAGCGAACTGACGATCCGTTGCGCGCCGCTAGCAGGTTGGGGTATTGCGCCTCCCAGAGAGGCGATGAGCATGCAGAGAGCAAAGACATTGCGCATGGTTGATGGTTGACTGAGGGCGGGCATACTGCTGACATACGGTCTACGTAAAAAGAAGACGGCCAAACGTTTTTGTTTGGCCGTAACTAATGAACCGACGTTAGCGTTGGTTAGCAGCGAACTACATGTTCTTGGCGGCGTAGCCGGGGCCTTCCGTGTAGAAGTTGGTGTTGTGCGCCGCGTCGCCAGTCAGGTCGACTTCCTCGCCGCCGGCAGCAGTCCACTTCGCGCCGCCGAACGGGACGAATTCCTGGCCGGGCTTGGCTACATGCGCCGATGGGACTTCACCATCAGGGAAGATCGCCTCAAAGGGGCACTCCGGGACGCAAGCGCCGCAGTCGATGCAGGTCGCGGGGTCAATGAAGAACCAGGGCCACTGATCCTCGGGCTTGCCGCCGACGATGCATTCGACGGGGCAGACATCTACACAGGCGCCATCGCGCAGACAAAGTTGAGTAATTATGTGAGTCATCTGATAAGCTCCTTCGTTTTTGTACTGTTACTGGTACTAGCGTCTTCAACAATGAAGTGCACTATCTTTACTGGATTAATTTATACACTAACAGTATGTGATTGTCTAGCGCCCCTGATTTTACGCTATTCCGAAAAAACAAAAAAGCAGCCATGCGATTTGCCGCATGGCTGCTTTTACGATCAGAGATTCTCGGGGTCTACTTGACCGCTGCTGCGAAACGCGCAGAAACGTCGTTCCAGTTGATGACGTTCCAGATAGCCTTGAGGTAGTCCGCGCGGCGGTTCTGGTAGTTCAGATAGTACGCGTGTTCCCACACATCTACGCCAAGGATCGGGCTGGCGCCATCGGTGATCGGGTTGTCCTGATTCGCTGTGGAGACGACCGCAAGCTTGCCACTGCCATCTACGACGAGCCACGCCCAACCGGAACCGAAGCGGCCGAGACCGGCTTTGTTAAACTGATCCTTCAGGGTGTCGAGCGACCCGAAGGTGGAATTCAATGCATCGAGCAGTGCGCCGGATGGCTGGCTGCCGCCGGGCGTCAACTGCTGCCAGAAGATGCTGTGGTTCAGGTGGCCGCCGCCGTTGTTGCGAACCGCGGTGCGAACCGCATCGGGCAGGCTGCTCAGGTTCTTGACCAGGTCTTCAACTGACTTGCCCTGCAGATCGGCGCTATTTGCCAGTGCAGTGTTGAGGTTGGTAATGTAGGTCGCATGATGCTTGTCGTGATGGATTTCCATCGTCTTCGCATCAATATACGGTTCGAGTGCTGCAAACGCATACGGAAGGGGTGCTAGTTCAAATGCCATTTCAATTTCTCCTGTGATAAAACAATAAATTACAAACTGGGTTATTATAGGAAATCTTTCCTTAGAAACACGTGAAATCACTCATTGAGATTGCTAAGTAGCATGCCTGCATAGACGGATGATATGAGCGAGACCGCCCCACTTTCCACCCGCCCGCGTATTCCACCCGCACTCGGCATTGGCGTCGGCGTCGTGGCGATATCAACCGCCTCGATCTTCGCGCGCTTTGCGCAGGACGCGGGCGCGCCTTCGCTGACCATCGCCGCATTGCGCCTGGTCTTCGCATCCATCGTCCTGTTGCCGTTTGCGATCACCCGCTGTCGCGCGGAACTGGCGACCATGACTCGCCGCGAGTGGCTGATTGCGCTGTTGAGCGGCGCTTTCCTTGGCGCGCATTTTGCGACCTGGATCACGTCGCTGCAATACACCAGCGTCACCAGCTCAGTCGTTCTTGTGACGTTTTCGCCGATGTTCGTCGCCATTGGGTCGGCGGTGTTTCTGAAGGAGAAACTTAGTCGCTTGACGCTGGCCGGGATCGCGGTCGCCATCCTTGGCGGCGGCCTGATTGGCGCCGGCGACGCATCACTGGGTGGCGCAAGCGCCCCAAATCCCCTGCTGGGGAATCTGTTGGCGCTTGTGGGCGCCGTCTGCATCGCGCCACACTTTTTAATCGGCAGACACTTGCGACGCAGGTTGTCGCTGCTGGCCTACATCAGCGTGGTGTATTCGGCGGCGGCGGTCGTTCTGCTTATTGCTGTGGGTGTCACTGGCAGTCCCCTGGTGGGATTCGACCCGCAGAGCTATGTGTATATGGCGCTGCTGGCATTGCTGCCGCAACTCGTCGGGCACACGACGTTTAACTGGTCGCTGGGATATTTGCCGGCTGCGTATGCCGCCATCCCCGCGCTGGGCGAACCTATCGGTTCCACAGTGCTCGCGCTGCTCGTGCTGGGCGAGGTGCTCACACCGATCAAACTGATTGGGGGGCTGCTCACGCTCGGCGGCATTGCGTTAATGATGGTCAGTCGCATAAGAAGCGTCCAGCAGCAACCATGAAACGCGCCATTCTTAACGGTATGTCTCATTCAACCCGCATCATGATTGTCATGATCGCGGTCGCTCTACTGGCATTTGTATTACGCATGGTGGGTCTGGGCGACGTTCCGCCGCGCTGGGATGAAGGCTGGACCGTCGCGCATGCCTCGCTTGACCTCGGAGCCTTGTTCACGATTACGGCTGCGGATGTGCATCCACCCTTGTTCTATATGTTGTTGGGCGCCTGGCAGTCGCTGGTTGGGGTGAATCTGTTCGCCGACCGTTTCCTGGCGGTGTTGGTCAGCCTGCCCGCAATACCACTAGCCTACGTCGTGGCGCAGCGCTGGGATCGCAGTTCTGGCGCGCGAAACACGCGACTCGCGTTGTTGTCTGCCGTGCTGATGGCGTGGGTTCCGCTCGGGGTGTATTACAGCGCGGTGATCCGCATGTATGCGCTGGCGCCGACGTTCGTGTTGTTAGCCGCATGGGCCGGCTTACGACTTGTCGCGCCCGGTCCGCGCGAGACGTGTCGGAGCACAATATGGGTTGTGATTGCTTTTGTCGTTGGCGCGGCGGGCGCGATGCTGACACTGTATCACGCAGTCTGGGCGCTCGCGGCGCTCGGTCTGTATGCATCCGCGACGGCAATCATGGCGCGACGGGGTGCGGTGTTGCGCCGCATGGGGACATTTACGGTAGCCGTCGCCATCTCTGCGGTTGTTTTTCTGCCATGGGGCTTGTATGCCATTCCCCAGTTACTCGGTCAGGCTGCTAAAGGCACGGTCAATACCGCGCAGCAGTACCCATTCAGCTATTTCCTCAAGATCAGCGTCGAGGGGCTGGCGATGTCGCAGCAGACCGGTTTTACGGGAATTGCGGTGATCCTGCTCATCGTTCTCGCCGGGGTAGTGTGCGCCTTCATCGGACGTTCACCCCGTTCGATCGGGCGCTTGCTTCTGCCGCTGCTGATGATTGTCCTGACGCTGGCAGGCGTTGCGACGGCAGCGCGGAACTGGTCGTTTAATGCGCGCATGGTGATCTGCGCTGTTCCTGCCCTCGCGCTGGTGCTGGCGTGGGGATTCGACCGTATCGCGGCGTTATCGCGGCCGTTGGCGGGCGTCGCCATTCTTGCGTTGATCGGCGTGTACTTTGCGACAAGCACGAACTTCGTCTATCAGAAATCGCTTGAGGTTTTTGATCCTTATAACCCGCACACGTACTACGCTCATATTGCGCCGCAAGCGCGCTCGACCGATCAGGTCTTTTTTAATGTCCTTAGCCCGGCCGGGTTCTTTGCGCTCGACCGCAAACCCGTAGACCCGACGTGGTCGTATGCGCTGACGTGGGATCCGGTAATAGAGCCGCGCCAACGCTGGGAAGAGCGCCTGATGCAGGCCGGCAGCCAGCACCCGCGCCTGTGGCTGGTGCTCTACCGTGGGCTCGCGGGTAAGAACGGCGAACTACGCGGCTGGCTCGACAGCACCTTCTATCCTGCCTCAGCGGAGTGGGGCGAGGAGGAGGTGTTTTACGGGCTATATGGCGCCACTCATGACCCGACCATTGCCGGCGCAGGCGCAGGGACGCACTGGCGCGGCGCGAACGGCTTTGACCTGGAGTTGCGTGGATCGAAACTGCCGGGTTCAGTGCATGCGGGCGATATCATCCCGGTGGCGCTGACCTGGCGCGCAGGCACACCCTTAAAGTTGAACCTGAAGGTGTTTGTGCATGCATTTGATGAGAGTGGGGCGCTCATTGCCCAGCATGACGCCGCGCCGCTCAATGACTTGCGCCCGATGCCCTCTCTGCCCATGGGCGAGGATGTGCTTGATCATCATGGTCTGGCGTTGCCGCAGACGTTCAGCGGGCGATTGACGATTGTCGTCGGCTTGTATGACCCGGCGACAAACCAGCGGGCGCTGGTGGATGGCGGGAGCGATGTGCTGAACTTGGGACAGTTGGATGTGTTGCCGGCGACGCAGTAGTCTGCGCATTTCTCACAAGTAGTACGTCATCTTCTGCAGGTGCAACACGGGATCGATATACTCGACGTGGACGTTGTGTGGAACGTTGAGGTTGATTGGGGCATAGTTCAAAATCGCCTTGATGCCGCTGGCGACGAGGATATCGGCCACCTGCTGGGCATATTGCGCCGGCACGGTGATCATGGCGTGCTGGGTATGGCTGTCGGCGACGAACTGCGGGATTTCATTGTTCGATTGCACCGTGAGCCCGCCAATCTGCGCGCCGATTTTAGTTGGATCGTTGTCAAACAGACCCACGACGCGGAAGCCGCGATGCGAAAATCCGGTGTAACTGGCGACCGCACTGCCGATATTGCCCGCGCCGACGATGATCAGCGGCCAGTCCTGGTCAAGGTGGAGTATCTGGCGCAATTCGTCATATAGACCTATGACAGAATAGCCGGTGCCTTGTTTGCCAAATTCACCAAAGTGCGACAGGTCCTTCCGAATTTGCGCAGAACTAATGCCCAGCCACTCCGCAAGTTCATGCGAAGACGTGTACTGTTTCCCGCCAGACTTCATCGCGGAGAGCGCCCTCAAATAGACCGGAAGGCGACCCACCACGATATCCGGAACCTCATGTTGATCTAATGCCATCCTTCCATCACCAGTTTGTTCATACTAGCACAAGCGCGCCTTCACTGCAAATATTTACGGTTTAATACCTTAGGCCGATTCCTGGCCGATTCCTGGCCGTGTATCGTTGCTTGCTTTATGGGCGGGTGCTAATATCCATGATTGCTTGATATAGTCCAACCGTTTTTGGTTGAATTCCTTATCGGACGTTTCGTGAAAAAGCAGAGACGTCAACTTCTGGAATCCTGGAAGGAGGTGATGCCACAAGGAGAATCTCATTTACTGCATGTAAATGACATGTGAATTGCATTGTTGATCGTGCCAAGACTGGTATTCTAAAGAGAGGATGAAATGAAGCGTTCTATTAATGCCGGCATCGCCTCTGTGGCTATGCTCTCCGTAATATTGTCTGCCTGTGCTCCTGCGGTTGCGCCTACCCCGCAGATCATAGAAAAAGTGGTGACCTCGGTCGTGAAGGAGACTTCGATTGTTCAAGTTAACTCCACCACCATTGTCAATAAAGAGACGGTTGTCACTTCGACGCCTGCGCCAACCGTAAATCCCTACAATGACACGGCCCCTATCGTTGTGTGGATAGATGCAGCCCGCAAGAATATGGCTGACTTGTGGACTAAGACACACCCAGATCAGGCAAGCCTGGTTAAATTCGAAATCGTCGACCGGGGTCAGTTTGCGTCAAAGGTATTGCTTTTCAATAACTCTGGCAGCGGCTGGCCAGACGTGGTCTTTGCTGAGCCGGGTATTGTGATGAAAGTGGCGGATGCCGCTCATGATTTCCCCGGTGATTTGACGCCCTTCGTCGATCCCGCCATTGTTGCCAAATATGTGCCAGGCGCAAACGATCCATGCACCACAGCGGACAAGAAGTTGCTGTGCCTGCGCAATGACCTGGCTCCCAACGTCCTATGGTACGACAAGACGCTCATGGACCAGTTTGGTTACAAGGTTCCGACGACTTGGGAAGAATTCCAATTGTTGGGTGACAAGCTCGCACAGGAACATCCAGGCTATATTCTTGGCACGGCTCACAATGAACCCACATTGATGATGTGGGCCAGTGGCTGTCCTGTCGCGAACCAGTTGAGTGTTTCCGAAGTAGTAATTAATGCCGAGGATCCAAAGTGCGTGCGTGTTGCCAAGATGATCGACCACATGGTGGCCAATGGCAGCTTGTCCAATCTTGATCCTTTTGACGCCAAGTACATCGCTCTTGGTAATACCGGCAAAATGGTCATGATGATGTGCGCGGCATGGTGCGGCGACTTTGTCTTCAATGGCACTTACTATAAGCCGGAACAAATGAAAAACCAATTGGTTGCAGCGCTTCCGCCCAAGTGGTCGGATGAAGCCAAGGCCTATACAGGTCAGTGGGGAGGCTCAGCTTGGATGGTCTCAAAGCACACGGAAAACCCGAAACTGGCAGTTTCCATCGCGGTGTACATGACCACCGATCTTGATGTTACCCAGATTGTGGGTACGATGCCGGCTTACCAACCCGCAGCCGATGCCTGGGCGAAAAAACTGGATTCCAGCAAGTTGTATGCCGAGAATCCGTATGCGGTCATGAAGCAGGCCAGCGGTATGGTCAACCCCGCCTTTACTGACGTCGTGCGATATGACTATAACCTGGGCTTTAAGCCATTTGTGTCCGCCATTGAACAGAAAAAACCATCTGAACCTACACTAAAGGACGTCCAGGCAGCTCTAGTGGACCTGGCGCAGAAGGAAGGATATAACGTCAAGACCGCGCCATAAAGCAAGGTTGAGCAAGAAATAACCTACTCATTGTAGATACTTGACTCATATTCCATCCTGGCAAGAGTGTCATTTTGACCTTGCCAGGATGGATCCTCTGTTACTTAGGAGGTTTTTGTGGCTGTTCAAACCCCAGCGATATCCAGTACGACAGGCGTACGGCGCCGTCAATTTCGAGTAAATCCGGCCTATATCTTCCTGCTGCCTTACAGCGTCGCCATGTTGATGTTCTCATTAGGGCCAGCGATATATTCACTGCTCCTGACATTCGCTACTTTTAAGGCGAGTAAACCGCAGTTTTTTCAGGCTGGTTTCAAGAATATCGAGACGGCTTTCAAGGATCCGTATCTGCTGCCCGCATTCGGGAATGTCTTACGTTACCTGGTTGTATCAGTGCCATTCGGTTTGGTCTTTGTCGTGTTGCTTGCGTTGCTTCTGCATGCTCGCCCCAACCGCTTTTCGCTGGCAATGCGCACGATATATTTTCTGCCGGGCGCTGTGACCGGTCCTGCGCTGGTAATGTTGTTCATATTTACATTCAACCCGGACCTCAGTGTTTTCAGGCCGATTCTGTATGGAGTAGGTCTGACAGACATCAAGCAAGTGATCAATAATGACACGGCGCCGGTGATCTTTACAATCATGGGATTTTTCGGCGGCGCAGGGGGATGGATAGCGGTCTTTTATGGCGCGTTACAGGGTGTTTCAGAGGAGTTAATTGAGGCGGCGGTTATGGATGGCTGTAACCCGATTCAGCTTGCCTGGTTGATTAAACGCCCTTTAATCGGGCGATATATCGCTTTCATGCTCATCAACGTATTGGCGGGTAATGTGCAACTTTTTGCGGAACCCCAGTTGATGAGCAGTGTGACGGCCTCGATCTCCAGCCTGTGGTCTCCTAACCTTGTAGGTTACAACTGGGCGTTTGGGTTAGGTAACTTTGGCGCCTCTGCAGTGGTGTCAGTACTGATGATGGTCATAGGTATTGTGTGTGCATATGCCGTTATCCGAGCTACAAACTTTTATTCAACCGATTCATCGGCTACCTGATAAGCGGATAAGGAGCAAACAATCATGCAAACTAGCAAGTCACAGCAACTCCCCAAGGTGGGTCCTTTCCGGTACATATTTGGGCATAACCCCAGATGGAATGGATTAAGCGGTGTTGAGAGTGTTCTGCGGCTCTTTATCCTGCTGTTATTCGCTGCCTTTTTCGTGATGCCACTGGTATGGCTGCTTATTGCACCCACTAGATTATGGCGAGATATGTACGATTTGACCAAGTCTCCCTTGGAGATTGGATCATTTGCCAACTATATCGTGGCGTGGAATAACATCGCAGAATTTGGTAAAGGGTTAATGGTGACATGGACTGTCAACTCGATCTGGTACACACTCACTTGCGTGTTCCTGAGTGTGGCTGTCTCCATCCCAACCGGTTACGTCCTGGCGACTATGAAATTCAAGGGTCGCAAATTGGTTATGTGGTTAACCTTGATTACGATGATTTTGCCTGGTTCAGCCATGGTGCTCCCGTTATTTCTTGAGATGAACCTACTCAGGTTGATCAATAATCCGTGGTCGGTTATTCTGCCATCAGCTTTTGCTCCATTCGGTGTATATCTGTCTTATGTTTACTACAGCGTATCCATACCCAGAGACCTTTTGGCAGCAGGCAAGGTTGACGGATGTAGTGAATGGCAACTATTCTGGCATGTCGGGTTGCCTCTGGGTCGCACGATTATTGCTACGTTGGCATTCCTGACCTTTAACGGCGCTTGGAACAATTACTTCCTGCCTTTTGTGATGTTGAACCACAAGGAAACATATAACCTGCCGCTTGGTATTGCTTCGCTGATGAATGCCACCGCTGGTTCGCCCACATTCTTGCGCGAATTACCAATCAACGAACCGGAGAAAGCTCTGGGTGGCTTGTTTATGATCATCCCAGTGATGGTTATTTTCCTTTTTGCACAGAAATACGTAGTACAGGGTTTGGCAGCCGGAGCGGTAAAGGAATAAGCTGTTCATACTCCCGGAATTTCGCCTGCGGATTCCGGGAGTATGAGCGGTGTTTGATGAGTGGCGACTTTGTTACTATGCGACGGTATTGACCGCCTGGAGCATCGCTGAGATATAACCGGTGGCAAAGGCGCGCCCACGGTGTCCCCACGGCGAGTCGTTTACCATGTGCGGCACATGATCGTCGATCAATAGACCTTTGAAGCCAGATTGCTTGAGCTTCTGCACGACCTTGAAAATATTCATGTTGCCTTCACCGATGAAGCACTCGGTGAAGTTCTCGGCGCTGCCGCGCACGTCGCGCAGATGCACGTAGAAAATGCGCCCGCGCGGGCCGAAATACTCGATGGCTTCCATCACACCTGCGCCGCCGCGCATCTCTGACCAACAGCCGTGACAGAAGTCGAGGCCGTGCATTGGGCTGGCATGTGACTCCATCGCGCGCTTAAACCCCTCAAAGTTCCAGAACAAGCGCGCAATTCCGCCGAGTGAAGGCACCGGCGGGTCATCGGGATGCAACGCCATGCGCACGTTATATTCCTCGCAGACCGGCATCATGCGGCTGAGATACCAGTCGTAGTTTGCCCACATCTCATCGGCGCTATAGGCGCGACCATGCGTGAGAGGCGCGTCCTTGACCAATTCCATCTCAAATGCATTTGAGATCGCGCCGCCGCGCACGGGGCGCTCCCACGAGGTGCGCCACACGCTGTTCGGCATCCAGTGATACCCAAGGATGGGAATGCCGGCGCGCCCCATGTTGCGGACGGTTTCCTGCATGTTCTCAAGCTGTTGCTCGCGCCCCTCGGCGCCGATCATGATTTTGTCGTAGAACTTTGTTGGCACATTTTCGAGCGCGAACAAACGCAGGTTATTGTCCTCGGCATGTGTGCGCAGTCGCAGCAGGTCTTTGAACTCCCAGCGTTCCTCGCCGGGCAGTTTGGCGGTGTTTAAAAGCACATCATCAGCGCCGCACTGGCGGGAAAACGCAATCTGTTCATCTGTCAACTCGTTAAACTGGCCGATTCCAACGCGCATCTCAAGCGAATCCAAATTGATCATGTGGACCTCCAATATCTGAAGTGAAGTTTATACGACTTGCTGGAGTGTGCAAGTTGAGCATAACAGTTTGCATTTTCTGGCTGGTGAAGCGCGATGTTTTAGTGCTCATGACGACTTGTGCTTGATAATCGCCGCATGAGTGAAGCAGACCAATCTTTCGATTACATGCTGGAAGTTGAGGTAGCCGACTTCCGGGAACGGTACCACCATTACTTGTTCATACTGATCGTTGTGCTGGCCTGGCTGACAGCAGTTCGGTTCACGCTTACGTATAATTATGCTGAGTTAGCACGTTCGAATTTATCAACGTCGGTCTGCCTGGTTGCAACTTCCTTACTTGCGCAGCTCTTTCGACGGAAAACAGTGCTGAGCCTGGCTTTGTCGCTCATAGGTCTTGCTACTGCCGTTGCAATTGAAACACTTGGTCATCCCGGTTCACCTGCCGTTTACTTATTTGCCCCAGTGATAATTCTCGTGAGTGCGGTTACTTCCACTACCGTTCTGCTGTTGAGTAGTTTTATATGGGCAGGGGTGCTCATATTTCTTCTAGCAGCTGCTCCGGGTTCGCCCGGCAACCTGGTCGCGCCCGGTCTCAATCTACTGGCCGCAACTGTATGCACGGGGATCGCGTCGCGTCCCATCTTCGACAGCCTGTCTATGGCGTTAACAAGCGCACAGGAGTCGATTCGTGCGCGTGATGAATTACGCGAACAACGCCTTCAGTTGGCGCATTCGGTAAAAGCAATAGACGAGGCCCTGTATCGGGTCAGCCGGTTGAACGCATCGTTGATCATCGCCCGCCAGCAGGCGGAGGAGGCGCGCCAGTTGAAAGTGCGCTTTGCGAATATGATCAGCCATGAGATCCGCACACCGTTGAACATCATTATCAGCTTCAGCGAGGTGATCGCCAACGCTCCAGAGAGCTATGGCATGATCGAGTGGCCCGCCAGTCTGCGTGACGATGTCACCGAAATCTACCGTTCGGGCAGGCATCTGCTGGGATTGATCAATGACGTGCTCGATCTCGCGCAGATTGAGGCGAATCGCGTCATCCTGAAAAAGGAACGGGGCGCCATCCTCGATGTCATCGATCAGGCGGTTGGGCTTGCCGGCAAGTGGTTCGACCATGCCGGCCTGTATCTGCGCACGGAGGTTTTTGGCGACATCCCCGAACTCTTGTTCGACCGCATCCGTATCCGTCAGGTGATTCTGAACCTGTTGAGCAATGCGCGGCATTACACGGCGAGCGGCGGCGTGACGGTGCGGGTCGAAGGGACGGCGAACGACGTGGTCGTGTGCGTTCGAGACACGGGGAAGGGGATCAGCCCGGAAACTCTGCAGCATCTGTTTGACGAGTTCCAGCACTCCGGTGAGACCGTGGATCAAAGTTCCGGTTCTGGTTTAGGGTTGTCCATCAGCCGCATGTTCGTCGGGTTGCACGGCGGGCGCATGTGGGCCGAGAGCACTGGCATGAACGGCGCAGGGACGGCGGTGTTTTTTACCATCCCGTTGCCGGCGACCAGCATCGCAGCGGATATACCGCCATCGCAACATGATGTCGAGTTCTGGCAGTCGCGTTACGACCAGGCGCGCGGCGAACGCAGCATCATGATTGCCTGTGACGAGTCCACAACGGCGCAGATGATGGCCAGAATGCTGAGCAATCAGGGCAAGGTGATGACGACATCGTTTGGCGGCCTCCTGCGTGATTTCTCGGAGCATCAGCCGGATGTGGCGCTGTTGCTCACCGCGGAGGACAATCCGCACAGCGCGATGATTCAACAATTGCTTGAAGCGTCTGGCGATGTGCCGATCATTACCTGCGAATTGATGCACCGTCTCGATGTAGAGGAGCACAACCTGGTTCAGATGACGGATATCAGCGCGTGGCTGCTGAAACCGATCACGCGTGACGACCTTGTTGCGGCGATCTATGCTGTCGCGCCGAATGCGCGCATGGTTCTGTCAGTGGAAGATGACCTGGCGATGGCGCGCTTTTATGACCTCAGCATCGCGAGTGATAAACGGTTTGCCGGCTCGCCCACTGTGATCAACGTCATGCGCACCCGTGATGTCATGCCGCTGCTTGACGAGCATTTGGCCGATGTCATCCTGCTCGATCTCAATCTGGCGGATGGTTCCGGATGGGACGTGTTGGCGCAGGTGCGCGCGCGCTGGTCGCTGGCACAACTACCGGTCATCGTAGTTACGGCGATGGATCGATACGGGGCGCCCGTCATGCGCGCAGGAGAGATCAAGATACACAATACAAACGGGTTCAGCCAACGTCAGACGGTTTTGTGCCTGCAGAATACGCTCGATGCGGTGCTGGGTTAGGCGCGATCCGAGGTTACGTCTACTACCCTGCGGCGACCGGCTGGATGTGTTTCTCCACGCAGGCGAGAAGTTCTGCGCGGCCAATCGGTTTTTGGAAGAACATGTCCGCCCCGAGTGAGAGCGCCAGCTCGCGCTCATCCCAGATCGAGCAGACTGCCAGATTGATGTGATAGGTGTCGGGGTTCGCCTTCAGCTCCTGCAACACTTCCCATCCATCGCGCTTGGGCATCAGCACGTCCAGCAGGATCAGGATGGGTTTGATCTCGCGCGCCAGCTTGAGCACGTTATCCGCTGAAGTGCATCCCACGACCTTGATGGGTTTTAGCGCAAGGAAACGCTGGATGATGCGCGTCATTGCGGGGTCATCGTCGATCACCAGGACAGTGGGGCGGTAGTTTGTGGAAAGGCGCGCGAGCAATCGTGTGGCAGGCGACGGTGTGGGCGCTGGTTCCAGCGATAAAGCGCCTTCGGCTAGTGTGAACAATTGCGCCGCTTCGCCGTAGACAGCGTTCTGCGGCGTCAATCCCTCGACGCCATCTACGAACAGCGTGACCGTATCCAACTGCACAACGGTGTGCATTTTCAATACGCGCGTCGGTGAATGCGCGATCGCCAGGCGCAACAGCTTGATCAACGCGAGACGCAACGCGACGCGATCGGCTGCGATATGGGGTAAATCAGAGGGGATGTCCGCAGTGAGTTGTGACTGTGTCGCGCTGATGATGACCGAGAGCGTCTGAGCGGCGTCGACCACTAATTCGAGCAGGTTGTTTGCGCCGATATTGCGGTTGAAGTCTGCCAGTGAACTGCTGTGCGCGCTGTCCTCTTCCGCCGGGATGGATTGAATGGCAGCGATGGCAGCCTGCGGCGACATGTTCCACAAGAGCAGGACGAGTTCTTCGATGGCGCGGTGATTGTCGCGGCGGAATTGCCGGCTGCTGCAGTTAAGCCCTTCTTCCAGTTGCTGGATCGGGACGCCGTCGATGTAACGCCTTTTGAGGATCAGGTAACTGCGGTGACGCGGTAGATTTGCGTCGGGCGCCTCCGCCGGCTTCATACTCTCAATCGCGCGCATGAGCAATTGATGCAGCCTCTGCCCGCATGAGAGCTGTTCGGTCGGACGGTACACCTGGTCCAACCAGGGCGCGAGCACACGACCGGGGCCTTTGTCCAGCACACTCATCTCATAGAGGTGCTGGAGCGAAAACCGAATGTGTTGCGTAAATTCCACCGACGTCATCGCGCTAACTATAACCGATCAATTGCCTATAATCCCAGTATGCATTACAACAAACTCGGCTGGTCGAACCTGAACGTTTCAGTCGTCTCTTTAGGTTGCGCCCAGTTTTCAGATCAGTTTACCAAGACACAGAAAACCGAAGCCGACATGATCGCCATCATGCATCGGGCGAATGAACTCGGAATAAACCTGTGGGACACAGCGCCCAGTTACGGTAACGGGGCGTCCGAAACCATCGTTGGAAAGGCGCTGCAGGGCAGGCGCGACAAGGTGTTTCTGGCGACCAAGGTGCGTTATGGGGCGACGATGCCGGAGCAGGTCGAGGAGTCATGCAACGATAGCTTGCGCAGGCTGAATACCGACTATATCGATGTGCTGCAGATACACTGGCCGTCGCACGACGAGCCCAACGAACTGACGATTGCGGGGCTCGCTAAAATGGTGAAGGCTGGCAAAGTGCGCTACGCGTCACTGTCAAACTTCAACCAGGATCAGACTGACCTGGCGTGGTGTGTTTTTCCGGTGATTTCGAATCAGCTGCCCTATGCGCTTGTGTGGCGATATGAAGAGCCCTTGATCAAGTATTGCGGGGAACACAAAATAGGGGTGCTTGCCTACAGCCCCCTGGGCGAGGGCATCCTGACCGGTCGCTACGACGAGAATACGCACTTTCCTCCCGGCGACGTGCGCAACCACGTCGTCTTTTTCCGCGATGACGTCAAGCACCTGGCGCTTCAGGTGACGGCCGTAGTCAAACAGGTAGCCGAAAAACATCACATGACGCCAGCGCAGGTCGCGATAAACTGGACAGCTCGGCAGCCATTCATCAGCAGCGTCATTGTGGGCAGTTCATCCATTGCGCAGGTGGAACAGAATGCTGCCGCGGTCGACTTTACCCTCGATGAAGAAGACGACACAGTGCTGTTAGCAGCGAGCGACGCCTATATGGCGACCGCTCCGCGCTTCCGGACGATGTGGGCAGATGCGTGATTTCATCCGTTATACTCAACCAATATGCGCGTTCCATTATCCTGGTTAAAAGAGTACGTCGATATAACATTGCCAGTCGACCAACTGGCAGAAAAGCTGACCCTGGCGGGGCTCGAAGTCGAGCACATTGAGCACATCGGTCTCCCTGGCGCCGAATTGCCGTGGGATCGCGAACGGATATTTGTCGGACAGTTGTTGAAGGTTGAACGGCATCCTAACGCCGACAAATTGCTGCTCGCCACAGTTGAATATGGCGCGGCACAACCGATTACGGTTGTCACCGGCGCGCCGAACATCGCCCCCGGCGATAGCGGACAAAAGGTAGTGCTGGCTCTCAAGGGCGCGCGCCTGTACGATAGCCACAAGGAAGGCCGCGTGCTGATGACGCTCAAAGAGGCGACGCTGCGCGGCATCAAGAATGACTCGATGGTGTGCAGCGAGAAAGAGCTGGGGCTGAGCGAAGAGCACGACGGCATCATTCTCCTGCCCGGCGACGCGCCTGTGGGCAGCCCGCTGGCCGACTACATCGGTGATGCAGTCCTGGACATTGCGATCCTGCCCAGCACGATTCGCGCAGCATCGATTATCGGTGTCGCGCGCGAAGTGGCTGCACTCACCGGTCAAACGTTGCGTTACCCGTCACAGGACTACATCGAAGGCGCCGAGGATGTCGAGTCGCAGGTGGGCATCAAAATCCGCGACCCGCGACTGAACCCGCGTTTCACCATCGGCGTGATCAAGGGCGTGTCGATCAAGCCTTCGCCCTATTGGATGCAGCGCCGTCTGACGCTGGCCGGAATGCGCCCGATCAACAACATCGTGGATGTCTCAAACTACGTCATGCTTGAGATCGGGCAGCCAACGCACGCGTTCAACTATGACGCGATCAGCCAGCCGGCTCGCATCATCACACGCCTCGCGGCGCCGGACGAGAAGCTGATGACGCTGGATGGGACCGAGCGCCAACTGCAACCGACGGATATCGTCGTCGCAGACGATCAGCGCGCATTGAGCATCGCGGGCGTGATGGGCGGCGCCGATAGCGAAGTGAAGGACAACACGACGAACATCCTGTTCGAGGTAGCTGCGTGGAACTGGGTGAGCATCCGCCGCACGGCGCGCTACCATAACCTGAACAGTGAGGCGTCCTATCGCTTCGCGCGCAATCTGCACCCCGATCTGGCGTTGATCGCACAGCGGCGCGGGCTGGCGTTGCTGCAGCAGCATGCAGGCGGTGTGGTCTCGAAGGGCATTCTGGATGCTTATCCGCTGCCTTTGCCCCCGGTCGTCACGGAACTGGACCCGGAAATGGTTACGCGATTGCTCGGCGTCGAGGTCGGCGTGTATGAGATCACGCGCATCCTGCGCAGCCTTGAGTTCACCGTAGAGGAAGCAGCCGGGAATCGATTGCGCGTCACCGCGCCAACCCATCGAACGGACGTTGAAGGCGCGCATGACCTGATCGAAGAAATCGCGCGCATTTACGGATATGACAACCTCCCCACCACGTTGATGAAGGATGAGATTCCTTCCGGCGAGGGCAACCCGGTTTTTGAGTTCGATGAACAATTGCGCGACCTGCTGGCTGGCATCGGCCTGCAGGAAATAGTCTCATATCGTATGACCACGAGCGAGGCGGAGGCGCGCATGCTGCCGCCTGGGACGCCCAAGGACGACCGCCAGTATGTGGCGGTGGCAAATCCGATCAACCCTGATCGCGTCGTCATGCGCCACACGCTAGTGGCGGGCGCGATTGAGAACCTGGCATCGAACTTGCGCCATCATGCGCGGGTGACGCTATTCGAAATCGGCGCTGTTTATCTTCCCAGTGAAGACGGCGTCCTGCCGGATGAAGTCAATCGCCTGGTCATCGCGATGGCTGGCGCGCGAACCCCGCAAACCTGGCAGCAGCACGATGTCGCCATGATGGACTTCTTTGACTTGAAGGGCGTGGTCGAAACCATGCTGGCGGGGCTGCATGTCAGAGCGTCTCGCTATGAGAAGGTGGATCAACCCATCTTCTATCCGGGACGCGTGGCGAGTGTGTGGGTCGATGTTCGCGGCAAGGAAGCGCGCCAGTTGGGAGTTGTCGGTGAATTGCATCCGCGCGCGCGGGAAGCCTGGGACTTACCGGCCAACATGCCGGTGTTAATCGCCGAGTTTGATGTCGAATCTCTCCGCAGCGCAAGCATAGAACGGTCGGTGATCAGTGACGTTTCGCGGTTTCCTGCTGTGACCGAAGACCTGGCTGTCGTTGTCAGCGAGGACGCGACGGCGGAGCAGGTGTCCACAGTCATCCTGCGCGCCGGCGGCAGCCTGTTGCGTGGCGCCCGCTTGTTTGACATTTATCGGGGAGAACAGGTTGGAGCAGGCAAGAAGAGCATGGCGTATTCGTTGACCTATCAGGTTGGCGATCGCACATTGACAGACAGTGAAGTTGAAAAGCAGCGCGCCAAGATCATCCGCGCGCTCGAATCACAGATTGGCGGCGTAATTCGCAGGTAAAACATGAGTAGAAACGGTTGGATTGCATTACTGACGGGGCTGGTTGTTGCGTGTCTGTGCCTGAGCATGTGCAGCGGGGCGTTCATCATCGGATCAGTGATCTCGCGCAATGCCGGGACGCTCTTCCCGTCAACTGAACCACGCGTTACGCGGCGACCTGCTGTCCCAACCAACACCCCGCGGCCGGTTCAACGCATTCCATTGCCGACCGCAGTCGTCACAGGAACGCGCAGCACTGCACCGGTGTCGAATGTGGATATAACAGGCCAGCTTCCGCGCGAGGATCTAGCTGAGCTGGCAATTCGCTTTAAGGGCGTGTCGCCACAGCAAGCCGTTGTGACCTGCACCGTGCAGGCTAAAGGATTTGATGTTGGCGCCACCCGTCAATTTATCCTGAGCAACCAGGATGCCAGCCACGAATTCACAGTGACGGCGCAACTGAAATACAAGACGCAGTATGCCTATATGTGGGTGGAAACAGCGCCAATCAAGCTCAATATCAACCAGAGCAACCTGCAGAAAGCCGGCGACGAGTTTACGGACAAGGTGCTTACCACCAACCGCGCATTCTTTGGCAGCGAGAAGCTGGGCCCGGACTGTGATCCGCATCTGAGCATCCTGCACGCGAGCGGCGTGGGCAGCACAGTTGGAGGATATTTCTCATCGCCGGATGTGTATCCGCGCGCGGTGCGCCAGGACTCGAATCAAACCAAGATGTTTGTGGTGAATGCGGCGCCTGGTTACAACGGCGCTGATCCAGGCAGCTCAAGTTACATGAGCACGCTGGCGCACGAGCTGCAGCACATGATCAGCTACGACAATGATCATGCTTCCGGACTGTGGCTGGAAGAAGGCGCTGCACAACTTGCCGAAAGGCTGAATGGGTATGCTGACGAAGTTGGCACTGTCTACTCATTTGCCAGCGCCCCCGAGACGCAACTGAATACCTGGTCGGAGGGTAGCGCTGGCGAAAATACCGCGCACTACGGCGCAGGGTATCTCTTCTGGTGTTATCTGTATGATCGCTTCGGGCCAGCAGTGGTGAAGCAACTGGTGCATGCCAAAGAGCGCAGCATCCCCTCGATCATGGCAGCGCTTGCAGCCGAAGGCGTGACCAATCCCGACACAAGCAAGCCTTACGTGTTCGATGACTTGTTTGCCGATTGGGTCGTCGCGAACTTCATGGGCAAGCAAAAGCTCAACAAGACGGATGCCAGCAATCGCTATAACTACGGTGATACGAATGTGCCGCCGATGTCTTTGTTTACGAGCCTGAGCAACGCCGACTTCCCATATGACTCTACTGAGCAGGTGAGCCAGTATGGGACGAACTACATCGAGTTGAAAGGCGACAACACAGTCACTATCGACTTTGCCGGCTCCAACACGGTCCCGATCCTGCCCATCGATGATACCGGCGGCAAGGTGTGGTGGTCGAATCGTGGCGATGCGAGCGACCCACGGCTGACGCGTGAAGTGGACCTGAGCAAGACGAAGAGTGCAACATTAAAGTACCAGGCGTGGTACCGCCTTGAATCCGACTTCGACTATGCTTATGTGAGTGTTTCTACTGATAACGGCGCGACGTGGAAAATACTCAAGACGACGTCTTGCGTCACAACTAACCCGAACGGCGGCAATCTGGGGTGCGGCTACACAGCCTCATCAGGCGGCGATGATAAACCCGGGTGGCTGCAGGAAAGCGCCGACCTGACCCCGTATGCCGGCAAGAAGATTCAGCTTCGCTTCGAGACAGTCACCGACGCCGGCGTGAACCGCGAAGGTCTGGCGATCAACCAGATTGAAATTCCTGAGATCGGGTACAAGGACGACGTCAGCAGTGACGCAGGATGGAAGAGCGAGGGATTTGTGCGCGTCGACAATCTGATACCGCAAGCATGGAAAGTGCAGCTAATGGTGACCCACAAGGATGGCACAGTCAGCCTGCAACGCGTCCCACTGGTGAACAACGCTGCAACGACCACGCTGGACTTCAGCGCGACATCAGGCGACGTCCGCCGCGCGATCCTGGCGATCTCCGCTGTTGCGCCGGTGGTGACCGAACCCGGAAGTTACCAGTTGTCAGTGAAGTAGCGCTTCAACCATCAGCAACAAGAGAGGCAGCCGTCAGGTTGCCTTTTTTGTCTCATCCAGGCTATTTATACGTTCTGGCCTGACGGTGCTATGATCACTAAAGCGGGTATATCTCAATACACCGCCATACAAATGAGGTACACAGTTTATGGATAATTTCGGAATACTGGGTGTGATCGGATGGGTTCTGATCTTCGGACTCATCGCATACCTGCTTTACGTCGGTTCAATGCGCGCGCAGGGACGCGCAATGAAGTATTCGGTGACGTTGATCATCCTGCTTGCTATTGGTGGCGTTGCGCTCAATACCGCCGGCAACGGGCTGGTATTCATTCAACCGCAGGAACGCGCCATCGTGATCAGCGCACTCAGTTCGGTGGGCTATCGTGATCCGCCGCTGAATCCCGGGCTGCATTTTATCGTCCCGTTTGCGGAGTCTGTGAAGCGCTACACCGTGGCGCAGCAGTCCTACACAATGTCCAAGACGCCCACTGAGGGCAGCGTTAAGGGTGATGACTCGGTTGCCACGCGCACTTCGGATGGACAGTTGGTGTACATCGATGCAACGGTGCAGTATCAGGTCGACGAGAACCTTGTGACCAATCTCTACGTCAAATGGCAGGATCGTTATACCGATGACTTTGTGCGTCCACAGAGTCGTGCCATCATCTATAACCAGGCAGCTCTCTATAAAGTCGAGGAAGTATACAGCACCAAGCGTGTGGAACTCCAGGCGTTGATTACTGCACAGTTAAAAGATATCTTTGCACACGATGGGTTGAAGCTGACGGCGTTCCTGCTGCGCAACGTGACCTTCAGCGACGAGTATGCCGCATCAATTGAGCAGAAGCAGATCGCTCAGCAGAACGCCGAAAAGGCCAAGTTCCTGGTCGAACTGGAGCAACAGGAAGCAGAGCGCGTGCGCGTGCAGGCCAAGGGTCTGGCCGATGCCGCAATCTCCCGAGCGCAGGGTGATGCCGAATCGCAGGTGATTCGCGCGAAGGCAGAATCTGAGTCGCTCGGTTTGATCGCCAGTGCGTTGAAAGACAACCCGAATCTGTTGACGTATCGCTACATCGAAAAACTGGCGCCAACGATCAATACAATATTCCTGCCAAGCAATCAGCCGTTCCTGCTTGATCCCAAGTCGTTTACAGTGCCGCCAACCGTTGGGCCAATCACGCCCACAGTAACGCTGCCGTCGATTACCGCGACG
>CAIXPS010000293.1 GCA_903921365.1 uncultured bacterium
CGCGGATGGCGCGATGACAGGGGATCACAAGCGCAACGCGGTTCGTGGCGCAGGCGTGTCCCACCGCGCGCACCGCCTTCGGGTTGCCGATGGCCTGGGCGATTTCAGCATAGGTGCACGTGACGCCGTAGGGGATGGCCTGCAGTGCGTGCCAGACCTGCCACTGGAACCCCGTCCCCGGCACGTCAATCGGCGTGTCGAACTCCTGCCGCTTGCCGTTGAGATAATCAAGCACCTCGTTCATGGCTTGCTTGAGATCGTCATGGTCTCGATGCAATAAGGCGCGCGGGTACTCGGTCTTAAGGGAGACTTCGAGCGTCGCGTCATCGTCGCCAAAGCTGACCATGCAGAGACCCTTTTCGGTCATCGCCATCAGCAGGCGACCGAGAGGGCTATCGGTGATCGCATACTGGATAGTAGCGCCGGCGCCACCCTTGCGATAAGTTGCGGGCGTCATACCAAGGTGGGACTGACTGCGCTCGTAGAGACGACTGCTCGAACCAAAACCCGCCTCGTTCTGGGCGGTCGTGACGGACTCGCCGTCCCGAACCGCGCCTTTGAACCGCTCCACACGGAGCGCCACGGCATACTGCTTCGGCGTGATGCCCATCACGCGTTTGAACATGCGTTGCAGGTGTAGCGGACTCAGGCTGAACGCCTGACCGAGTTGTTCGAGCGTCGGCGGCTGATCGGTGTGCGCCTGGATATAGGCGGCGATGCGTTGTGCCAAATCCACCTGAGGGGCATGAGCGTCGTCTGGGCTGCAACGCTTGCAGGCGCGGAAACCGGCCTGGCGCGCCTCATCGGGTGAGAGGTAGAACGCGACCTGCTCACGACCCGGACGACGCGACGGGCAACTTGGCCGGCAGTACACGCCGGTCGAGCGAACGGCATAGACGAACTTGCCATCGAGCGCGCTGTCGCGATCCTGAACTGCCTGCCACATCGCCTGCTCTTCGACAACAACCTGATTTCCCATTTCTCTCCCTTTATTCTTTGAATCATGTCTTCACCAGTCCCCAATAGGGATACCGGTCACTCGGTCTATGGCGCTAATGGTATTGATTCTCCAATGTGAAATCTATCCATTTCCTGCTCTCAAACTCAGCTTTGAGCCGGGTCGCAAGGTAAACAAAAGCGCCCCATTGCTGGGGCGGTGATTTTTCAGAACAAGGGATGCACTTCAGGCGAACTTGCGCGGGCGTTCGACCTTGGAAACCTCGTCGAGGGTTGCGCGTTCTTCGTGGGTCAGTTTCCAGCCCACCGCGCCCAGGTTCTCCTCGACATGTTCGGGCAGGTCGGGGCCGATGATGATCGATGAGATTTCGGGATGGTCGAGTATCCAGGCCATCGCAACCTGCGCGGGTGTCTTGCCACGTTGGGCGGCCACCTCGATGAGTTTCGCCACGATCTGATCGGCATGCGGCGTCATGGCCTGTTCAAACTTGTGATAGAACGAGTCGGAAGCCCATACCGAATCCGCCGGCGGCGGTTGGCCGCGGCGGAATCGCCCAGTCAACAGGCCAATTGCCAGCGGGCTGTACGTCATCACGCCCAGGCCGTGCTTACGCGCCAACGGCATCAACTCCGGTTCAACTTCGGCGCGGTTGATCAGGTTGTACTGCGGCTGGATGCCGGCGAATGAGTCAAGCCCAAGCGCGTCGCTTTTCCAAAGCGCTTCGACAATGTGCCACGCCCTGAAGTTGCACGCGCCAAAGTAGCGGATCTTGCCCTGGCGCGCCAGATCGTCCATGGCGCGCAACGTCTCATCGATGGGCGTGCTCTCGTCGTAGCCGTGCAGCAGGTAGATGTCGATATGGTCGGTGTCGAGCCGTTTCAGGCTGCGCTCGACTTCGCGCAGGATGTGATAGCGCGACGAACTGTGGTCGTTTGGCCCGGGCCCAATGCCGCTATGCACCTTGGTCGTCAGGATCACGTCGTCGCGCTTCGCCTTGATCGCCTTTCCGACGATTTCCTCGGTGCCGTAGACATTCGCGCAATCGACAAAGTTGATCCCGAGATCCAGGGCGCGTTCAATCGTGCGTATGCACATTGCTTCGTCCGCCCGGTTTCCACGGAACGCAGTGCCAATGCAGATCGGCGACACCTTGACACCGGCTTTTCCGAAATTTCGGTACTCCATTCGGTTCGCGTCCCCTTAGCCGGTTGCGCCCTTGACGCTCCACACCGATCCGGTCGTGTAGGTATTGCGCTCGTTGGTCAGTATCTCGACCACCTCGGCCACTTCCTCCGGATCGGAGTAGCGCCCCAGCGGGTTGCCCGGGTTGGCAATGTGTTCGGCTGAGAAGCGCGGGACGACCATCTCAGTCAGCGCGCGTCCCGGTTCGACGCCGTTGACAAAGACGCCTTGCTTGGAATAGGCGTTCCCCAGTGCTGACACGATCGACCAGACGGCGCCCTTGGAGGTGCAGTACGGGATCTGGTTCGGCGAGCCAAAACGGGCGCCCGATGTGATCGTGACGCAGCGCCCCCACCCGTGTTGCAGCATGTAGGGAATTGCAGCCTGATGGGCGTAGAACACGCCGAAGACATTGATCCTCATCACGCGGTCAAACAATTCGGAGGGTTGTTCGAGAAACGGCAATTCCTTGCCCAGAATGCCGGCGCAGCACACCAGGATATCCAGCCGTCCAAAGGTCTCGACGGCTTGCGCCATGAGGGCTTTGACGGCGGCTTCATCGGTCACATCGGTCTTGACGTAGATCGCCTTCTGACCGAGCGCCTCTACTTCCTTGACCACATCGGCGCCGATGTCGAGCACGTCGGCGATGACGATGTCACGCCCTTCTTCCGCGATACGCAGGGCGCTGGCGCGGCCAAGGCCGCGCGCGCCGCCGGTTACGACAGCAACCCGTCGTTCTTTTGGAGCAGCAAAACGTAGGTTAGGCATTTTTAAATTCGCTTGTTACAGAATTACTCATCGAGCACTTTGATGCCGAGTTCCTTCGCGACGCTATGGAACAAGGCGCTTACCTGGGGAAGTTCATCGGTCGAGTTTCCCTCGGCGATCACGGGATAGGTCGGATCGAGCGCTTCCATGCGCCTGAAAAGCGCGCGGAAGTCCATCAACCCCTTGCCGGGACAGCCGTCGGCGAGATGGAGCGCAAGCCGGTTCTCGATCCAGATATCCTTGGCATGGCAACTGACAATGTGCTTGCCGAGGACATCGAAGTGATGATTCACGGCCGCTCCGGTGTAATAAACCGTTTCGCGGGTGATCCAGTTCGCTGAATCGTAATCACTGCGCACCCACGGTGAATTCACCTGATCCAGGATGTCGCGGGTCGCCTCGGCGGACTCAAGCACCACCAGTTGGTGTCCTTCCAGGCTGAGGTACACGCCCGCGTCTTCAGCCGCGCTCTTGGCCTCGTTCAGGCTCTTAACGAGCTGGTTACGGCTCGTGGCTGTCCAGTTGTCCGGGTGCGGGAACCATGGGCCATCGGGGTTCATCGAACCCGGCCCGGTGTCAATCCCGCGCGCGCCCATCCAGCCGGCAAGTTGTAGCGCTGCGCGCAGTGTCTTTACCGCGTCGGCGCGTCGATTTTCATCACTATTGACCAGGTTCTGCCAGAAACCGGTTGCCTGATAGAGGTGAATTCCGCTATCAGCCAGGACTTGTTTGACCCGATCGGCAGTCCACTTTGGGGTGTCATTCGGGTTATTCTTACGAAAACGGGTGAAGATGCCGCTAAAGCCTAATTCGCGCACGTGCCGGCACATCTCCGGTGTAAGTGCATCCATATCTTCGGGAAGAAAACAGCCGCTCATTCCAAATCTCACGCCGACCTCCTGATAATGGATTGATGATCCATACCTGTGGGATGGAAGTAGTATAAATGGCTTTGGTGATCCTGCAACGCGATTCACAGCGTTTCGCGATTCGGCAATTACGACAAAACAGGATGACATGATCGCTCTGTGGTGCTACAATTACTTTCGTTAGCTGTCGTTTACTTTTGAATTTCTGCGTATTCGACTTTATTGAGGAGCCAGCACATGCCAATCGAAGCACCTTATCCAGAACTCGACGAACTCATGGGGTTAATGGGCGAAGCCGGTCAACGGTTGTCCGAGATCGAAGCCAGCGAAGGGGCCGCCGGGAACATCTCAGTCTATATCGGCTGGTCAGTCGACCCGCGCCGCAAATTTCCAAACATCGAGGAGATTCCATTACCGGATGCGCTGCCGGAATTAGCCAATGCGTCGTTCCTCGTCAGCGGATCTGGCAGGCGTCTGCGTGAAATCATCCGCGATCCCGGGGCCAATCTGGGCTTCGTCACGATCAACCCGGATGGTAAGACGGCCAGGTTGTACACCTCCGGCCGCCGGTTATTTGCGCGCGTCACGAGCGAGTTCAACTCGCACCTTGCGGTTCATCGCGATCAGATCGTCAGCACGGGCACAAACTTCCACGCCGTGATTCACGCCCAGCCGCTGCACCTGACCTACCTCAGCCACATCCCACGCTACCAGGACGAGGGCTACTTGAATCAGCACATCCTGCGATGGCAGCCTGAAACGATTGTGAATCTACCGGAAGGCGTCGGCCTGCTGCCATTCCTATTGCCGGGATCTCCGGCACTGATGGCTGGCACGGTTGAAAAATTGCGCAGTCATCGCGTCGTTGTGTGGTCGAAGCACGGTGTTATGTCTCGGTCGGACAATTCAGTCAAGCGTGCGGGGGATCGGGTCGAATATGCCGAGACCGGCGCTCGTTATGAATACCTGAATCTGACGAATAATGAGTTGGGAACAGGGCTGACAAACGACGAGGTGCGCGCCATCTGCGCCGCATTTAACATCAAGCAAACCATATTCTAGTGCTACACAACCCGCTTAATTACAACTAACGCAACAAACCACCGGTGATGAGAACATAGAATATCAAGCAAGGCTTGATCAATACCTCACATCGTATAGAAAGCGTCATGTTTTGCGCTGAAATCGTGGGGAATCCGTAGAGAAACCACGATTCGCATTTAGTTTAATTGTGAGGTATACTTAGCGGCAGTAATGTTGTCAGTTGTAATCTAATAATCACGACAGTTGTGGTAGGCTACTCCACATAACTCCTTCGTTGTTGCAACGAGTGCTTAATCGTGTAAACCCAGGCTCGCACAGGACTAATGTGTGAGTCATTGTAAAAGGAGTAACAGTGAAAACTGCTCTGGCTAATTGGAGACGCCCAGGAGACCCGGAATACCGTCTCACCATCCAACGCAACGCGCCAACATTGATCATCTACGTATGTCAGGTTTGCAGCTCTACAACGTGCAGCCGGCATCATGATCATCTCACTGAGCAAGGATGGGTCGCCGACAAGCCCCCTAAGAACGCTGTTGAGTTTCAGCGCATCACAGGGACTTGCCCGAAGTGTGCACAGGCAAAAGGTGTTGCTGCCTCCAGTAAGAAGAGGTAGCGTTCAGTGACGGTGAACCGCTAATTCCACGAAAAGGATTCTTCCAGCAGTGGATTAGCGGTTTTCCATATCCCGGTATCGTTCATCCACTGTCGCTCCAGCAATAGCTCCGGATAGACTCCCCGCCCTGCCATCTTCATCATCGGTATCCGCTCAAACCGTTTGATTGTCTCGTCCAGACAAACCTGGTAAAGCAGGGTTGCGCTGTGCGCGTGTGCAGTCGTAGTTGAGCTCAATCCGGCGCTGCGGATTCGTTGCGCCTGGTGGTGCGCAAGCAACGCCTCGGCTTCATACGCGATCTGGTCGCCGATATTGTCATCCTCGCCCGTAAGCATGAGCACCGGAGCTTCGGATGTCAGGGCAAAAACGACGTCATGCAGCCCGCGAATTTCCTCCACAATCGCCCCAAATGTGAAAAACTCGACATGTTTGTCAAATCGGTCGATCACGATCACCCGGCCGGGCAATACCTCATGGGAGCCATTGAGCGCCGAATAGAACGTTAACGTCGTCCACGAGGCTTCACTCTGATCAACCAGGCGCAGCTCAAGCAGCTCCGGGTCAAAATGCTGCTGTGTTGGCGCCTGGCGCATCGCAACCAGCACGCCCCCGTAACCCGGCGAGTCAGGGTGCGGCTTGGACAACAGGTAGTAGCCCCAGTCTTTCATCGTCTTGAGCCAAGCTGACGCATTCATGTACAAGTTATTCTATGACTTTATTGCAACTGCATCAGCCGAAGGCCATTTGCCAAAAGCCATTTGCCTCTTATGGCGTCTGGCGTATAACAGGTTAGTGTGACAGTCAACGATCCACATCGATTAAACGCGCATAAGCATGCGTAAGCAGGAGTAACACGATGAAGTCTCTTTTCGAAAAAGCAGCGGCGCCAGACTGGGAAGCGTTCGTCAAAGTATTGCGGCGCGAAGGCCGGGCCGGGCGCGTTCATAATATCGAACTGTTCCTCGACGCCGAGATACAGGAAGCAGTCTGTTCGCGCTTCGACTTGCTTGCCGACCTCGACCGCAATGATGCCTTTTATGAGCAGAAACGCGCGGTGATCATCCAGCGCTTTCTGGGGTATGACTACGTGCGCTGTGGTTTAGAAAACTTCGAGATGCAGTTGAACAACATCAGCATTGCCGATACCGCAGACCTGCAGCGGGCGGGAGGGCGCAAGTACATCAATGAACATACCGGCCTGATCACGAACTGGGACGAGTTTGAGCGTTATCCATGGCCCGATCCTGACAAAGCCAGCACAAACAGCCTCGAATGGTGCGAGCAGAATCTCCCTGATGACATGTGCGTGATCGCCAGCGGCGGGTTCGCTCATTTCGCGGAATACCTCAACTGGTTGATGGGCTACGAGACACTGTGCTACTCGCTCTACGATCAGCGCGATCTGGTGACGGCAATCAGCCAACGGTTGATTGAAATGTATCTTAAGACCCTGCGGCGACTGCTTGAGTTTAAGCGCGTGAAGGTTGTGTGGGGCAGCGATGACATGGGATTCCGCTCCGGCACCCTGATCAGTCCGCAGGACTTGCGCGAGTTTGTGTTGCCCGGTCACAAGCTCATGGCCGAAATGGCGCACGCGGCTGGACACCCGTATCTGCTGCATTCATGCGGCAAGCTCACCGCCATCATGCCCGACCTGATGGATGATGTGCGCATCGATGGGCGCCATTCGTTTGAAGACACCATCGAAACCGTTGTCGAGGCCAAGCGCTTATACGGCGACCGCATTTCGCTGCTTGGCGGCATCGATATGGATTTCATCTGCCGCGCGAGCGAGGAACAGGTGCGCCAGCGTGTGCGCTACACACTCAAAGAGTGTATGCCGGGGAGCGGGTATTGCCTTGGCACGGGCAATACGGTGGCAAACTACATCCCGCTGGATAATTACCTGGCGATGCTGGATGAAGGGCGACGATACTCATAGCTGGCAGCGGGATGGCGTGTCTGGACGGCCTGTAAATCCGCGCGAAGAAAACAAAATGGAGTTGACATGAACGAGTACAGGATTGCGGTTTATCCCGGCGACGGGATTGGGATTGATGTAATTGCTGAAGCGGTAAAAGTGTTGCGCGCAACCGAGCAGGCGCATTCGATCAAGTTGCAGTTGACCGAGTTCAACTGGGGTCATCGTTACTGGCGTGAAATTGGCAAGGTAGTCCCGGATGATTTCCTCGACGTGCTAAAGCCGTTCGATGCCATCTTCCTTGGCGCAATCGGCGATCCACGCAACCTGCCGGATCACATCACCCTGGTGCCGCTGATCACGATCCGCCAGACATTCGACCAATATGTCTGCCTGCGCCCTGCCGTGCTTCTCCCCGGGGTTACCACGCCGCTTGCCAACAAGAAACCCGGCGATATCGACATCGTCGTCGTGCGCGAAAACTCCGAAGGGGAATATGTCGACGTCGGCGGGATGTTCAAACCCACCCAGGCCGACGAGGTCAGCCTGCAGACCGCCGTGCACACGCGAAAAGGGGTCGAGCGCATCCTGCGTTACTCCTTCGAACTTGCGCAGGCGCGGCGCAAGCATCTCACGATGGCGACTAAGTCAAACGCATTCAAGTATGGAATGGTGATGTGGGATCGGGTGTTGACAGAAGTAGCCGCAGACTATCCCGATGTGCGCTATGACAAGTGCCACATTGACGCGCTGTCGATGAACTTTGTCCGCTGCCCGGAAGTTTACGACGTCGTCGTAGGATCAAACCTGTTTGGCGATATCTTGAGCGACCTAGGCGGCGCAATCGTCGGCAGCCTGGGGCTGGCGCCCAGCGCCAACATACGCCCCGACCGCAAGTATCCATCGTTGTTCGAGCCCGTGCACGGGTCTGCGCCCGACATCGCCGGCAAAGGGATCGCTAACCCGATCGCAGCGATTCGCAGCGCGGCGATGATGCTCGACTTCCTCGGCGAACATGAAGCCGCTCATTCTATTGAGGCGGCTGTCATTGCGAACCTCTCCGCCGGCCTGGTTCGCACGCCTGACCTCGGCGGCCACAGCACCACGGTTGATATCGGCAACGACATCGCCGCG
>CAIXPS010000294.1 GCA_903921365.1 uncultured bacterium
ATCAATTCTTGCGTGAAGCGCAGACATTGGCTACTTTGCGTCATTCAAACTTGCCGCGTGTGACACATCACTTTGTTGAGGAAGGCAACTATTACCTGGTGATGGATTTTGTCGCGGGGAAGAGCATGGAAAAGCTGATTGGCGACGCAGGACTGGCGGAAGACGTTGTCCTGGGATATGCCGACCAATTGCTGGGTGTGCTGGAATACATCCATGCCAGAGGGATCATCCATCGCGACATCAAACCAGCCAACATAATTGTGCAACCTGACGGCAAAGTCATGCTGGTGGATTTCGGTTTGGTAAAGAACACTGTCGTGGGTGGGACGAGTATGCATGCGCTCAGTGCGTATTACGCTCCGCCGGAGCAGTACACAGGAGGAACCGATCAGTGTAGCGACTTGTTTTCTCTGGCAGCAACGTTGTATCAAGCGCTAACGGGTAAACTACCTGCCACTGCCACAGATCGCAGTGCTGGTGCGCCTCTGATTCCTATTCCCCAGTATCGTGCTGGAATTTCCGATAGAACCGTGCGCGTTATTACGAAAGCACTCACACTGAATCGCATCGGGCGCTACAGAACCGCAGCGGAAATGCGCTCCGAGTTGATGAATGTGAATGGCAAGCATGGGATATCTGTGAATGTGCGCGCGATTGCCAGTGTTGGCATGATTTTTGCGTTAATAGCTATCGCGTGCGTCGTGGTCTATCTTCTTGTAAATATACCTCCACCGGTTGCGACAACAGTGCCTTTACCGACCATGACAATAAGCACCATCGCGACACCAGTTTCACGTACAGCCTCATCTGTTCCACCAACATCGACTCCTGTTTCGCCGACGCCAACTTACAAACCTCCGAGTGCAACTCCCATTCCAGCGTCGACGCCTACAGACCCTGCGCCAACAGCTACGGTTACACCTAACCCGCCTACGCCGATTCCCACAATCGCGACGACGACGCCAACCGTTAAGCCAACATCTACCACACAGAATTGCGCAGCGCCAACAAGCGTTTTTGCCGCAGTTTGGGGAAATATAAAAGCATCGATTGGCTGTCCGACAACGCAGGCCGTCAATGGTCAGGTTGTGATTGAGACCTTTGAACGTGGCCTGATGCTGTGGCGACAGCCGCTGGATACTGGCACGCCAACAATGGGATATGCGCTTGTCTTGCTCAACAACGGCGCCTGGCAACGGTATTCCCATACGCCCTATACAGGTAATGGTGGCGCCTCATGTGCTCAGGCGAATAACGGTCTTCCCAAGGGTGGCTTTGGCATGATGTGGTGTGATATTGAGGCGATAAGAACGGCACTCGGAAATGCAACTTCAGATGAGATTAACTTTAGTGGCGGGAATGTGATGATGGATTTTGAACACGGTTCAGTGGTCTACACCGCAGACAAAGCTGTTTACGTCCTGTATAGTGATGGAACGTGGTCGCGCCAGTAGCGCATCTTGAACTCCGCTATTGATGTGTAGTGCATGACCCAGCCGATACACAAGACACAATCTGATAACAAAACAGCATGAGGGGGCGTCCGTGTCTCGTGAACCCATCATCGGTCAAAGCCGGGTGGAATTACAGTTTTTCATCGGGTGTTTAGCGTTGGCGGAGCGCGCAAACCACCAACTCGATTCAGTCGAAATGCTATAGTGAAGGTGTGCTCAAGGAAACAGTCACCTATAGAGATCGCATTGTTGTCGATCCCGACATCATGGCGGGCAAGCCCGTTGTGCGTGGCACGCGTATCCCGGTTGATCTGGTGCTCAAGCGTCTGTCAGAAGACTTCGATCTGGACCATCTGTTTGCCGCCTATCCACGGCTGACCAGGGAAGATGTCCAGGCTTGTCTTGCCTATGCCAACCAGGTTGTCGCTGGTGAATCTCTGTACCCGGCAACGCTGCCTATGCAGGGCTGAAGTATGCGGTTTCTTCTTGTCGTGCGATTGAGAAAAAGTTACTCGACAGCCCTTTACCTGATGAAACCTTGGTCTACCCAACCTGACACTCCAACAACGCTCCCTGTGATCTCATCCCCTCAAAGTAATCGACCAGCCTGCGCACCGTCGGCTCATGCCGAACCAGCACCCCCGCCTCGATATTTCGCCCCTGCGCCGCCTCGGTGAAGTTCGCCGACGTGATCAACGCCACCCGCCGATCCACCACGATGCATTTGGCGTGCATGCTGGCTCGCTGATCGCCGTGTGCAATTAGTGACCGGGGATCGTAAAACACTTTTGGCAGCACCCGCCATGGCCAATGGCGCATCCTGAACTCAGCCGCATATCGGCTGACGATCTGCGCGTCACTTGACGTATCTCCCGACGTGCGCCCGATGTGAATGCAGAAGACCACCTTGAGACCCGGTATTGCCAACATCCGCGCAGCCAGTGATTGGAAAAGGTGGGCGCCATCGTGGATTGCGTAAGTGATCAGCAGGATTTCCTTCTGCGCCTCAGCGATCAGCGTCTGCACGACCGCTCCGGTGTCCTGAGTGGGGATGCCAGGCAGATCTGGGCCGGACAGGACGAGGTCGAACAGCCGCGAGGCGTCAGGACGAGACTCGCGCTCATCCGCAATGGCGTCGACCACAACAGCCATGTGCTGTGGCGTCATGCCAAGCTCGGCAAGGCGTTGAAGATGCTGTTCCACATCACTCGCTAGTGGACCGGCGATCTGTTGAATTGTTGGCCGGGCCAATTTCATAGCAAGCATGCCCTGACGCAACGACGCCGAGAGCGTTCGCAATGCGGCTGTGGGCAATTGGTGTAACGCTGTCAGGTTCACGCAAAATCAGCGAAGAACTCCGCCCCGAGTGCTTCCACAGTCTGCACGACAAGCGCACGATCCAGAAAGTCATTCTGCTGTTCACAGGATGTTTCAGAGATGAGCAGGCAGCCATGGCACGCGCTCCCCAGTAACGATTGATGGTCTTGCTCCGACGGTCGGTGATAAGCACACACCGGATCGTTGGAGCACAACATGCCAATCTCAAGCGCATTTTGCATATGTCGCTTGATGTTACGACCAGCCACAATCAACCCACCCAGCGTGCCCTCAGCATCCGATGAACCCGTGTAGATCAACAACCCATAGTGATCGTTGAATGCATAAATACGCTCTCGCAACGATGAAGCAGGGTAACCACACTCAAGTGATATGGCAGTGATCAGGAGGTGCGAGATGGAATGCACCAGGTAATACGGAATTTTCGGGAATGTGCGCGTGCTGCTGGGGTGATCCTTCTTCCAGAGATTGAATCCGTCAGCAAGCTGGTGCGCTCGCGTCACAACAGCAGGATGGTTCAACCACTTTGCTACGGCATCAGTCTTGAAGACCAGGAAAATGCCCTCGCCACGGTTCTCTGATGCCGGGAGCCATGATGTATCGAGCCCCAGTCTGGCTCGTTCCACATCAAGCGATAGTTCGCCTTCAATATCCGGACCGGCAGCCTCGAAACGCGTAAATCCAACCAGCGCACGAACCTCGCGCAGCCGGTGGACTAGCACCACCCGTTCAACCGAATTCATCCATTCGGCGTCCGCCCAGTAAGCTTCAGGCAGTTTGCGCGCAAAGAAGTCGCCCTCTGGAACATCAGCTCCCAGTTCATCATGGGCTGCTGCGAGCGCCTCGAATTCCACCTCTTTTACTGGCCGATCCACTTCGCTGGCGCCCGCACGATGGCGTTGAATTGCATCGAGAATTTCATCATCAGTGTAGTTCTGGAGCCGAGAAGTAACCGCCGGCTTTCGACGCACCCGCGTCAGTTCCAGAGCATCCACAACGTCTGATAGAAAGTTGTCCCACAAACTATGCACAGCCTCATCCAATGGCCCCCGTGAATCAGGGATCGAGATTACTGTCATGAGCTGTGGGAAGTAAGCATTGCTGGCACTGCGGATGAGCAGTCGGTTTTCATCGCCGCAGTGTTCTCGTGATCCCGCACCAAGCCACGGACGCGAACCATTGCACGAGCCCAATGCTCTGAGCTCCATGCGCGCCGCCTGACTCATGGCGCGCTGTGCTCCACAATCGCAAATAACCCACACCTCATCCAGGTCGCCGCTAGTGCCGCGTTCCTCCATCCATAGATCGCGCTGGCATTCATTGTGTACACCATGCACAAATGATGGCCAATCGATATCACCCAAGTGCCCGCGCCGGCAACCGCGCACGAACCGCACCGGCACAACCGACCGTTTCTTATGAGAATCGGGATCGACGTACTTTAATGCTGTGAGGGTGTTGAGGTGCACCAGGCGCCGTTTATGGAAACCGTGTCCGGAAAGTACTGTCTTCTGCACGATGAACCATTCCGGGAACCGCCACGCCGTGATGTTGGGTGTCGCTCCGTAATCCTGTTCCGGAGAAGGCGGTGGCGTGCGTAAACTGAGACCGGTCACATTAAGGATGTGCTCCAGCTTGGCAACCAGGCGAGGCTCCTCAATAATCGGAATATTGTTTATGTCATATCGCCATTCATCCAGCCCGGCAATGATGACTGATGCATCTGGCAGGTCAACCATCGCACCAGGGCCGAATGTACTCGTTACTTGATTTAAGCGCAGTTGCGGTTTGCTCATGATCGCTCCCCCCATTCATTCAGGTTCTTCACCAGCAAGTCAACATTTGGTTCGACATCGCGCATCGAGCGGTTAGCGCGAAAGTGTTGCTGAATAGGCAGAATATTGGGCAGGTCTGGATCGAGAAAATCACGAAGCAAACGCTGGCCTTCTCCTGGATTTTCCTGCTGGTATTGCAGGCGGGTATTGGTATTACTGAACATTCGGGCAATATTCAGCCAATCATCGAGCAAACTGGAACAACGGTGCAGGACCAGGTCGTGTAGTTCCTGCCCGGCCTTTGGACTGGGTGGCCAGGCGTGGTTGCGCGCGCGTTCAGCAATATACTCGATCACTTGATCCAGTTCCGCCCGGAGGGTTAGGATGCGCTCTGCCCCCAATGGCGGCGTGAGTTCAGGCCTGATCTGCCGACACAATCCGACCAGCACAGCAGGCAAGGCGCGATCCAACGCACGGGGCGCAAAGGGCGTGACGCTGGTTGCTTCCACGGTGCGATAGAACGAGGTGTGATAGGCCTCAAAACGCTCATAATGCGAGCGGTCACGCGGTTTGTGCACGTTGAGAAGCGTGACGACACGACCAACCCCGGTCTGCCTGGGTCACGCCCGACGCGGCTGGTGGCCTGGATATATTCGGCGCTCATCTTGGGCTGGCCCAGCACCACCATCAAACCCAACCGGACAATATCAAGCCCGACGGAGATCATGTTGGTGGCCAGTGCCGTATCCACATACTCTATCTCATGAAATGGCAATGCAAGTCTGCGTTTTGCGCCGGCCACGTCACCCGTGGAGACGCGCGAGGTTAACTCAAGCACGTCATAACTGATGGTTCGATCGGTAAATAACTCGTCTACAGGTTCAATGCGTTTGCGCATGGCATACTGGCCGAGACGTGTGCGCACTTCGTCTTCCACGATGCGCCGGCTGCCGCCCAGTTCGCGCAGGCTGTTGAAGTAGGCCAGCAGTGTCATATAGGGATCAGCGGGATTAGCCTTGTTTTTCTTGCCACCCTCTCGCACATAGGCTACCTGGGCAGCACTCATCAGCGCCAATGATGCCCGAAGTTGGAGAACCTTGATACTCCGCCCCTGCGCAGCGACGCCGACGTACAGACGCGCAGGTGTCTGGCTGGAGGGTTGCGTATGCGCAAAGAAGGAATCGCGCCGGTCGGGGCTGGGTGGCGGGAAAATCATGACCTGATGGCGTTCGAACAATGCCTTGATCTGTGTATCGGCGCGACGCACCGTGGCAGTGCTGGCGATGATCTTGGGTCGCACTGTCCGGCCATTTTCTGTGCGACTGGCTAATGCATCGATAGCTGCCTCATATACTCCGGCAATCGTGCCCAGGGGACCTGAGATCAAATGCAACTCGTCCTGGATGATGAGGTCAGGTGGTGGCAGATGCCCGCCTCCGAGCGGAGCACCCTTATTGGGTTGACATGGCCCATAGAAGCCATCCTTATCGTAGCGATCGACGCGGCCGAACAAGGCGCCGGTCTCGCCTGTCCAGGGCAAAGAGGCAAACTTATCGACAGTCGCGATGATAAAGGCCGGCAGGCGTCGATAGATCGGCTCGTCTACGCCTACGATGGGCAATGGGCGATCACCCTTAAACAGACAACTCGGGTTGATGCAATGCACGTGCAAGTCGAGCGGCTTCTGTTCATTTGGCGACAAGCGGAATGAATAGCGTGTGAACTTTGTCCCACACCAGGGACACTCTTCAAGCGGGATAGGCGCCGGGTTACTCTGTTCATCGCGTTGGAACCGCATGGTCTTGATATATGCCGTATATTCTTTGCCAGGGCCGTTATACCCGCGACCACCCATACGGTTGGGTGTGGCAGCCTGACCAACCCACAACCCGATCTCAAAAGGCCACGTACCCAACTGAACTTCATTCTGCTCGCGTTCCAGTTCCAGTGCGCACATAAGTCCGGCCGCGCGACCGAGTTGGTCGAGCGTGAGAAGTCGCAGCGTGTAGCGCATCAGGACGCTCAACCCGCATCCACGCACGCCCGGATTGCGCAGACGGCGCAGGACAATGGCGAACGCTGCCAGCCCCAGGTAGGCTTCTGTTTTACCTCCTCCGGTAGGGAAGAACAACAGGTCTACTGCTTCTCTGTCGCCGTGCGTCGGGTCGGTGATACTCTGCAGCGTCATCAAGATGAATGCGAGCTGGAAGGGAAACCAGGTCGGCGCAGGTAGTTGTTCCGGCGTGCCTCTGCGATCATGTTTGATCCATTCGCGTTGGCGTGCCGCACGCGCCATGGCACGGTTAGCAGTGCAGAATGCTTGCAGAATTTGCGGATCTTCCAGCAAACGGATACCGGTTTCGATACGCGCAGCTGCGTGCCGGGCATATTGAAGCATTTCGTCGCGCGTCTGACCGCGCTGTCCAGTTAACGCTTGATACGCCTGCTGCTGATCGGTAATCCACTGACGATAATGCGCGACGAGCGGCAACATTTTCGCCGCAGCCACAGCGCCATCCTGGAGATCGCCCAGCGCTTCCATGCCCAGTTCGACATCCGGAATGGACGCGGGCGCAACACGCTCGACTTCGGCTTGTGGCAGCCAGGTCGTCTCCACCGCCATGCATTCGCCTTCTGGCGTGCGCTGCGCTTTTGCGGACACGCCATGACCGACGGTGTACTCGAAGGCGTCACGGTATTGCAGGTCCGCCACGCGTTCATCCCATTCGTCGCTGATGTGACCAGCCACAGCGCCACGCAGATCTGGCCGGGCTACAAATGGTTGAGGGGATTCCAACCTCAAATGTGTTTGGAACGCAAAGGTACGGAAAGCCTCGTTATGATCTGGCTCGGGAATACGCCAGTTGACCAGAAAAACTGATACCGAACGAGCGCCGTCAGGTAAACGTCTTGTTGCGGTGACCGCTGGTGAAACCGGCCGCACTATAACCACAAGGCGCAATCCATTGCTATCGGGTACAACAAACTCCTTCGGCTTGCGCTGGCTGTGCTTTACGTTGATGACAATGGTTGCAGTTTGAGGTGTACGCCGCCAGCCGCGTTTTGCCTGGGTGGTAGTAACATCGGTCGAGTTCACATCACCAGAACCAACTTTATCCATCGTAACGCGAGCAGTCACAGATGGCTGCTCACCGTCCTCAGTGCTTTCTTCACCCTCAAACGAATAGTCGCCCCACTCCACCGTGGCTGTAATCGCATCGACACCTGGAGCGACGAGTACGCTCAGTCCCATTGAGGATTGCAGCAGGCTCTTGCGCGCTGCCGGCTTCTCGGGTGTCGCATTGTCATCCACCCCACCCGATTCAGCAGGAGAATCGATTTCATCAACCGAGGTTTCATCCGTACGCTGATCAATGGGCGCCGTGCTGGGTACGAGAAAAACCGGTCAGGTACCACCTTGACGGCGACTCGGGCAGCAACTCACGCGCAAACTGGTGGTCATTGGCCGGACCAATCAGGTCGAGTTGGAGCGCTCCGATCAACTCGCTGCGAACGGATTCGGATGTGACATGAGAAGTAGAAGTGTGATCCACCATAGGTAACCGCAATATCAGAATGGAATCGGGTTTGTGTACACCCGCCCCCGAAAGGCAAGGGCATCATCAAGGTACAACGTGACTACGCCTGCGTTTGCGTCTGGCAGCGGCACGCGCAACGCTCGCGGCAACTTGTCAAACTTTCTGGCGAGATCAATCGTGTGGGCTGATCCATCTTCCTGATAAATGAATCGCACCGTATACGGTCCCCGCATATACGAGCTGGGGCTGAAGCGAATGGAGATCGCCGCTTCGATAACGACGACATCCTCGACGTAAGACCATTTGCGTTCAAACATACCCGGCTGATCGAGTCTGATCTTGCGCTCCCACGCTGTCCGAACAGCTTCAGGCAGCAGTTGAAGCAAGGTGCGCCGTTCGGCTGCAGACCGGCAAGTCAGGAACACCAGGTCATTGTCCAGTGCGAGGCTGCCAGGAACCAGCACCTCGGCATTACGGTGAAAGATGATCGGATCCCGGATGGCAGGGTTATTCACATCGAACCAGCCGTCGTGAAACACCAGATTGAAGGGGATGGACGCAAAGAATGCGCTGTCCTCACCGATTCGCACGCGTGCGCTGCCGATATTGCCATCCGAATAACGCGTGCTATCCCGCGACAGCAAGGCAAATGCATCGAAACAGAAGAAGACCGGCACAGGACAATGCGCCTTCAGCGCGCGTTGGCCGAGGGGACGTATGCCTTCGTTCTGGTATTGCGTGGGCGTGCGGGGACGAAAATACAACCGCACGAGATTCTGTCGTTCGATGCTGGTATGCCCAATGACATCCGGGGCGGCATTGTCTACATTCATCAGTCCAAGCCGGATAGCCTCCGTGCGACAGTACAGCGTGCCGGATTCTATGATGTGCGCGGCATTGGTCACATCGGTGAAGTGATAGACATATTTCGGCCACCAGCCGCGATTGCCTAACTGGCGTGACCAGCGATCGATGTGCTCGCGAATCTCGATGTGCCAGGGCTTCATGCGAAAAACATGTTCTCAGTGGTAGGCGACAATTCGGGTTCGGGCGCAAGCCGCAAACCTCGAATGGCAACCGGCGCTGCTTTAGCTCGCAGGACAACTGGCTTGACGTAGTTCAAACGAGACAGCAAGGCCAGCAGCCACTCGCCTGCGCCAGTATCGTCAATCGCCTTGGGAATATCGGCAGTGCTGGCTGTGCCACGGACTCGCAGCGTATTCCACACCTCTTCTATATCGTCGCGATGAATGTCAATGACCATCGCACCGTCCGGCATGGCGAAATGCGCATAGTCATCGTCAACCCATACGCGTGGGCCGGAACTATCTGTGGATGTGCTATTGGCAGACGAGATACTGGCAACTTGTTGCAGGTCTGCCCAGACATCCTCAAATGTGTATTGCCGTCGTTCACGCATCACCTCGCGTCGATAGGCCGCATCCAGTCGCTCCGGGACGAAGTCCTTGTCCTGGGTGTAAAGATGGATGTAGATCGGTATGGGCAGCGGATGAAGATAGCGCTCCATCAGCGGTTGTACCTGCGCGGACCAGTCTAGTTCGCCGTTGCCACACCCTAACTGAGGGAAAGATGCCGAAGAGATGCCATAGTCAGTGTAATGAGCAACAAATGATCGCAGCCCGGCCTCGATGTACTCAGGGCTTGATGGCATGCGCCAGTGTGTTTTGGTGGGGAAATTGACGACGACCTTGTTTGATGTGGTGTAAACAAACAGCCTGCCGATATCCAGCTTCTTCTGCTCGCACAAGCGCTGATATTCGGCAAACATGGCCGGATAGAGCTTCTTGAACGACAGCGCGATGCCTTTACCCATCACACCGACTGTATTGACGGTGTTGACCAGAGCCAGGGCAGGCGAATCGAACAGGCTGGTTTCGAGATAGATAATCATGGGTTTAGAACAAACGTTCCTATAAGATTATATCTGCACTGAAAATAATGGAAATTTCAGGATAGCATGTCTTTATCAACAACATCACTTCGCTGGATACGGCCATATCTTGCATGCAAACGCAAAGAGTTCCTTACCGCGTTGTTCAATCGTGGATTCATCCCATTGCGCCATCGACTGGCTCAGGTTACGGTTGAGCGCCAGTGCGCTATGTTTCTTTAGTGCGTCCAGTTTGGTCGCCCATGCGCTATTTGAGACAGTAGGGTTCAGCCCTTTGGTTAACAGGGTCAGGTTTCCCATCGTATGCAATATCTCGTTACGCCTTAATTTCGCGGCGGCCCGGTCTTCATCGCCACTCACCGATAGAGGCCAATATGCTTCCCATGATTGCGGCATGATGTGCTCAATTGTCAGTGTCTCTTTGATCTCTATGTTCTCCGATAAGTCAGTGCGATACTGGCGTTCCAGCGCCTCCAAAAGCATGCGCACACGGCCTCTTGTGAAAAGCCGGTAGGCAGGGACTTTCAGCCATGCTTGTCCGAATTCATCATTGTCAGGCCAGCGAGTGCTCTCAGCGTCTCCACTTCGCAACAAATCGTGTATGCGTTGATAGGGTGTGCCGTTCCCTTCGTTCAGTGTTTTCATCAGTGAAAGGAACAGAGTGTTATACCCTCGCGCCGTGAGTTGACAAACCATGCGCCGAACCAGGAATGACTCCAGATCATTCATGACGGCTTCGATTTGCTTCATATCTGAAGCGTATCTGCCATAAAGTGCCAGCATGAACGGATAGGCAGTCCCAATATCGAGAAGCGCAAGCCGTTGGAAGAATTGTTGAGCGCGGCTCCCCGGCACGGCAGAATCGAAGCCCTGATAGATATCCGCGTGACGCCGCACCGACTTAAGCGTTTCTTTGGCGGAACCTACACCTTCTGCATACCCGCAAAATTCTGTATACAGGTGGGGAAGCGCTACCTCATCGAGAAGCTGTGCAGTCAAATAGTGTTGCAGGAATACGTCCAGACGAGCGCGTTGAAAGTAACCACGCCCTACCAAGGCACGCCAATAGACGCTGTTTGCATCAAACGGCTTCCACGTGACCTCATAGAGTGACCCAATATCCTGGTGTTCCTGAATCGCTTTATGGAACAGATAGTTCTTCACAAGGTCGGACGGAAGCAGAGGTGTGCCACGCGCGTTCAAGGTCTCAAAGATCAGTTGCGGATCATCTTCTTTGTCGAGATCAATAACCACCATGCGGAGATGATCGCGAATGGTGAACAGGAGTGCATCCAGCCGAGTGTCATAGTCTGGTTGGTCGGGTTTCAGCCACTCCAAAATCGCCTTGTGAAAGTATAGGTACCCGTCTGCGATAGGACGGCCAATAACTTGAGCGTCTGCTTTGACGTTGTAATACGCGCGTAGTTCATCCGGCGACTCGCAATCCATCACGCGTTTAAAGTGCTCGCGATCGACATTCGTCGGCCATACTTTGTATTGCTCGTCAACATCCTCACTCATCGGATCCTCATTGCGTGTCAGCTTGAGAAGTGATTTATAGTGTCGGTCCGCCTTGAGTGTGCGACAGCAATCGCAAAAGGCTTCAAGAATGATCTGGATGGTCGTCAAGCGTTGCTGACCATCGATGATTTGGCGGGTATCGATATGCCCCATGGGTCTGTAAAGGTGTTCCAGAACGATGGCTCCCAGAAAGTGCGCACGCACGTCCTGACCTGACACGACACGATCAGCCACTTTGCGAATGTCATCCCATAGTGGCTCCCACTGTTCGTCCTGTTTCCAGACATACGGGCGCTGAAATAGCGGCACTATGTGCCAGCGATCCTGCCCAAAGATGGTTTTGATACTGAGAGTACGCGCGTCCAAGCTTCACCTCGATTATTGACTGCGTTAACTGCGATTGATCAAATAACCCAACTACGCTGACCGCATGCGATTGCCGTTATATCCTATAGCAACTCCTCCATGTTGACTTGACCTGCGTTGCCCTTCTTCGCCTTGCGAGGCTTTCGTGTGGCTGATGATGCTCCCATTTCCGCCTTTTCCGCAGCTTCGGCTGCGATGCGTTCCTCTTCGGCCCTTTGGGCATTCAGCGCCAGCAGGCGAGCCAGCACTTCATCACGCACCTCGTCTGGCCAGCGATAGCGCCAGGGTTTCTTGCGTTTGCGCCCGCCTGTGTCCTCGTCGCCATCTTCATCTTCGTAATCCAGCAGGAATTGGCAATCAGTAGAGATGTCTGTCCAACCATATGCTTCCAGCACGGCACGATCCATGGCCGCATGTAACTCTCTCAACTTGAGAATGTCGGGTGAGTTTTCCTCCGGGTTGTGGAAGCGATTGTAGGTTTTGGTCAACCCTTCATCGTTGCGCACCATCAATGCAGCGCGAAACTCGTAATACTCACGCCCGGCTTGCTCTAGTATTTTGTTCTGCTTCCAGTTCGGCGGGAAAGGAAAGGTCTCAAAACAATCACTGGGTGTATAACGCAGATCATCCTTCATTGAGGAAGCAAAGAAGCGTGCCCAAACTTCATGAGTATTGTTCTGTAGGATGCAAAAGGCATCAAACGTCGCCAAAGAGAAGATGTTGAGTGCATGTGAGAATATCCAAGTACTTGGAATCAACGCAAAACCCAGATAGTGACTAACCTGTGAATTTACTAGAATACGGTCATATTTAGATATTGCTCCATACAATTCCGGACGAGTACGGGCATAACGCCACCAGTACTTCCTAAGACGACCTCCATCTGCATCCTCCCTAAGTTGCATTCGTGCTGACTTGACTTTATGCTCAACAATCCATAGTAATTCGGGCCAATCACCAGCAACATTATCAGGATAATCTAATGGAACAGTTCCACTTAGCAGCCATTCCTGGCGCTTTTCATCACTTGCATTGAGCCAATTTGTACCAAAGTCGCTGCGTCGTAAAGGCCAATCTGCGAAATTGATGACATACCTATGAAATGCGTGTACTGGACTCTCATTTACTTCTTCGCCACCAATATAAGGAAATATTCGTTCTGCATTGCGAGATTCATGCATTAGTAAATTCTGCATTTCGGAAAGTGGATTTGACAGTCCGCTTGAATCAGTGTCATCAAAACAAAATCCTTGTCCATAGATCTTTACGCCATTAAATGCCTGATCTTTGTTTGACTGCATAACGGACGGATTTTCATGTCCACCAGCATGAAATAGGTATGCAGAGATTTTGGATACAGATCGATCATCAAGCTCAACC
>CAIXPS010000295.1 GCA_903921365.1 uncultured bacterium
GCTGTTCAAGGAAGCGCATCGGCAGTATCGTCGCCTGGGCAGCGAACCGCTCGCGCAGGGTCGCGACAGTGGTTTCACTGAAGCGACCAGTAGTGTATGTGCGCGCGAAGCTGATCGCGACGCCAATGACGAACAACGCAACCGTCAGCAGAAAGTTGCGCGCGAAGGTATCAACCTGACCTGACGATACCGCGTTGATGAAGAGCATCAGGGTGATGTTCCAGCCAATAGTGACGATCACATCGCACACCGCGGCGCCGAGTGCCACATAAAGCCAGACCTGACTTCGACCAGATAAACGCAGCAGGCGCTGCAGTCCATCTTTGACGGATATCCTGGGTTCTCTTTCTTCAGACATCGATTCCTGAATCCTTATTTGCAACACACGGAGAGTATGCAGGAGATTATCACTTACAGGAGTGGCACTCATCGGCCATTTGGATTAGAAAAGGGCGGAGGCGAGGTAAGACTAAAGTCGTACTCGCTTGCCGAGAGCGCTGATCAGGATTTGACAAGGCCGTGCACAATGTGTCTTTCAGCCCCGCACAGATGCGTTGTGGGGTGTATCCGCGCAATATCCTTCGGATATTGAGATCATTTAGCGGATGGCTGGATAATACCCCCATGCTCGATCCTGCGTTCAAGTTCAGCCAGCACAGCCTGAGTGATTTCGTCGATTGTCCGCGCCGGTTCTACCTGCGGTATGTCGCTAAACAAGCCTGGCCGCTTGTGGAAACCGACCCGTTGGGTCTTGACCCGTTCCAACGCCAGTTGTATCTGTGGCGCGGCACTGTGCTACACCGCTGGATCGAGCGCCATTGGCTGGGCGTCCCGGCAGCAGCCTCGGATGACCCCGAATTAAACCTGTGGTGGGTGCGCTTCCAGAACACCGACTTTTCCGACCTGCCGGCGCAACGCCTGCCCGAACTGGCGCTGGTCGCGGCGCTTGATGAGCGCTTGCTTTACGCGCGTTTCGACTTGCTGGCAGTCGAAGATGGGCGCGCGATCATCATCGACTGGAAAACACTGCGCGGCGAGCGCGCGCCACGCTATCAGGTCTTTGCAGAGCGCCTGCAGACGCGCATCTATCTATATGTGCTGGCGACTGCCAGCGCGGCCTACAACGACGGCGTCCCGTTTGCGCCCGAACAGATTCGCATGCGCTACTGGCTGGCGAACTTCCCCGACGCGCCATGGGTCGAAGTGCCCTATTCCGAAGAACAATATGCGCGCGACCGCGAGTGGTTACAGCAACTCATCGCGGACGTCACTCGCCGCGAAGGCGAGGCGCAGTTTGAGATGACTCCAGACGAGCGCAAGTGCGCCTATTGCACCTACCGCACGCTGTGCCGGCGCACTGAAGCGCAGGCGCAACCCCCGCAGTCGGATCAGTGGATCGATATCGAGGCAATCACTGAACTGGACTACTGACCCCCATTTTCTGAAGTAGCATTTCGCCCGCCATAAAACAACCAAAACGCTCTCTTTTGACGTTATAGCCCGAAGTGACAGATGTAACGTGTCTGGAGGATGTTTTGGGAAATAGAGTGCGTGTGTTGCCGGGATCGCGGGGAAAGCGGTTTGTCACGTATTTTGCCGGGGTGGTGCTTCTCGCACTGTGCGCCTTTTACGTGATGATCGGAGGGTACGCAAAAGCCGCCCCCATAACGGCCGGTCCGATTGTCGACGCCGCCATTGATGCATTTGCCTTCAATCCGCAGGTGATCACGGTCACTGCGGGAACGATGGTGCGGTGGACGAATAACCAAAGCGGTATCCAGCACACCTCGTCAAGCGACGTGACCGATACGCTTAGCACCAATTACTGGAATTCACCGTTTTTAAGTACAGGCCAGTCGTTCACCCGAACCTTTACTACTGCCGGCGTCTATGCATATCATTGCAACGTGCATTTTGGGATGCATGGCACAGTGGTTGTGCTGTCGAGCGTGTATCTGCCAATGATCTTGCAGGGGTAATAA
>CAIXPS010000296.1 GCA_903921365.1 uncultured bacterium
AGAAACCCGGCTACTTACCCCATACCTGCGCCAACTCGTTCTCCCAGGAGCCACAATAATACGAACCCCATCTCCCCGTGCCGTTCTGTGAGTCGCTGCCCTGGAAGATGCAGGCTGATTCCTTGGGCATTGGGCAGGTGTTCCCGAAGTCATCGCTGACAGGGCGCATCCAGATTTCCTGGAATCGCTTTACCCACTTCACCGCTGCCGCCGCGTCCAGTCCACACCCGATAAAGCCACCTGAACCGCCACGATCAATGCCGGTTTCACTAGACATCAGCACACCACCGCTCGTAAGGTTGAAGCCGCACAGCGCAAACAGGAACTTGGCGCGTGTCTCGTGCCAGTCCTGCTCGTAGACGTACACGCGCTTCGTGGCTTGTGGAGCGCCTATGATCGCGTACACCAAACGCGGGTGAATGCGCGATACCTGGGTATTGGCCCGGCCAACTATGTCGTAGTGAACTTCCGGTTCGTACATATCCGCTGCCAGCAGACCAGGCGCGATCACGCCGAAATCAACTGGCCCTTCCCAGGTGTTGTGGATGTGCTTCTCGTCGGGTGAGTACTCATGCTGGTCCCACACCGGACGAATGCCAGTTTGCGCGAAGCCGTTGTTCCACCAGTCTGAGTACCCGGCTTTCATGGCTGCGCATATCTCTGGCTTTGTGATGTCGGGATTGCCTACTGGGAATGTCCCCAACGCCACGTGGATGCCATGTTTGGCACACTCACGCGCCACTTTCACATCCAGTTCAGCGTGGTACTGAATAGCGCCGACGCCATCTTTGCCGATGTTCTCGCACTCGTTGGTAACGATACGCACGATGCGGCCATCCTCGCCAACGTGCATCCCCTGGCTCATCACCTGGTCAAAGTTCGGCCAGTTCTGAATCCAGTGCCGATACATCACCGTTCCCTTGACATCGAATGCCGCAGTCTTGCCGAGTGCATCCGCCGCCCAGCGGCAACTGTCCCAGTCGTCCATGAACACAAAGTCACGACAACCCTTCTTCACAGCTTCAATCGCACGAGTACGACTTGCCAGGAAGTGAACGCCGGTTGCATTGCGCCACACGGTTTTGACTGGCGGAGGCGGAACAGGCACGACCGGATGCATCAGTGCAGCAAACATATAGCCGTACACAGGTATCAGCGTAGTGTCGTCCGTAGTCATGGCGGCGCCACCGATCGACAGCGGTACTTTCGCCCACTCGCCAACAATCGAATCTACTGCAACCTTCGTGCCGGTCGGCAAAGAACCGATCACCGCAGAGGCAATATCGAAGTCGGTATGGATGCGCAGCCAGCGGTCGGCATCAATGATGTAGTCAACACTCATTTTGTCACCTCGTAATAGATTGCGCGCACCACTGCCTCGGCGATGTCTTTGCCATACTCAAGCAGGTTGCACACAGTTTGGCCTTCGCTCGGCAGCGGCCACGGATCGTAGACCTGGCCGTTTGGCATCAAGAGAACGAAGTGCATGGCATACGCCCAGCGCCAGATGACTGGCCGGAAGCGCCGATACCAGTTCACTTCAATAATTGCCGGGTTGCCAGCGTCAAGATGCGCCTGAAGCTTCGCGGTATCGGGGAATGCAGTGCGGATATAGCGAGACTGATCCGTAGTGTTGGGGATGTATTTGACGCGCTTCGTGGCATCGAGCAGGCTGAACGTTGAGGCCATCGCGCCAGAGTAGCCATTGTGGGCCATGCGCCACATATCCATTGTCCTAACGTCTGCCGACTGGCAGAGCATTGTGAAGCAGGTCAACAGGCACCCGTCGCTGCCAATAGTGCAGGCGCCGTTGCCCAGCTTCAAGTCCTTCCACAAAACGTCACGCTGCGACAGGGGTTTGGTTGTAAACATACAGCCAAGGTAGTGCGTGACGCTGAGAAAGAATCAGACTTGGGGGTTACTGCCAGCGAGGACCAAAGATAATTGCTGGCGTGTTGCCATTGCCTATTTCGACGTAACCAAGCAGCGTATCTACTTGTGCGCTTCCGCCCCTGTATTCAAGATAGCCAAACACAACGTCTGCTGATGTCTTTATGTTTGGCTGGAATGACATATCATCCAAACGCACATCAGCGCCATAGCCCGATATAGCTAAGAATGCAATAAGCACTGATGTTTGCGCTGATAGTGCCGACAGGTCTACCAAGTGCTTCTTCCAGCCATTTGATCCATCCACGCGATGTATGACAGCGCCTTGATTAACCCAGTTTGCCCCGCCATCAATGCTGGTCTGCAATTGGATTTTGTCATCGTAACCAGACCATGAGCCATCGTGCGTCAACCAGAACTCAAATGTAGTTGAGGGCTGCGTGGTCATATTTATGGCTGCATTGCGGTTCAGGCGAGTTGTGCATCCACTGGAGTTCCCAAAGTTGAAGTTGATATAGTTCGTCCCCGAAGCCGCATTTGCGCTGTTATTCGTAAGAGTGGCATTCAGCGCAGTGCCCACTACTTTTGTGACAGTCCAGCCGGTAAGAGTTGGAGCGGTCATGCCATCCCAGTTTTCCAGGGGAAGAACG
>CAIXPS010000297.1 GCA_903921365.1 uncultured bacterium
GCACCTGACCAGTCGCAGACCAGTACAGACCGATCAGGCGACCATGCTCAAGCGCCTCCTCGCGCACAGTCGTGCCCGATACATACCTGGCAACCTGCAAGGCTCCGAGCTTATCGAAGCTGATCTCGACGTTTGACGGGCGTTCTGACGTGATGGCGCTGTTTTGCATGCAATACCCCGTTCTGAACAGACATTGTTTAACTTTTATGGGACCGGATCAGGCTTTCATCCCGGTCATAGCGACGCCTCGAATGAAATACTTCGACGCGAAGACATACAGAATCATGACAGGAATAACGGTCATCATGGAACCGGCAGTCCACATTTCGTAGCGGGTCCAATAAAGGCTTTTCAACCCGTTGAGAAGGATGGGGAGCGTCTGCTTTTCCTGACTGCTTAAGACAATCAGGGGCCACAAAAAATTATCCCAACTGCCCAGGAAAGTGAAAACCGAAAGCGCGGCCATTGGCGCGGTTGATAGTGGAAGGACAATGCCGGCGAAGATGCGCAATTCTCCGGCCCCGTCGATACGCGCCGCGTCAAGCAATTCTGAAGGAATGCTCTGCATGAATTGGCGCATCATGAACATCCCGAACGTCGACCATAACGCGACGACGATCACGCCGCCCAACTCGTTTGTCAATCCGAGCCCTACAATCATGACATACAACGGCACCAGCACGACGGCGAACGGGAGCATCATGGTTGAGAGCAACACCATGAACAGTTTGTCGCGACCGGGGAAGTTATATCTCGCAAATACATAACCAACTGCTGACGAGGTCGCAATGGTGCTGAGAGTCACCACGCTGCTTACGATAATGCTATTGATAAGCGCGATTCCGAAACCGTTCTTGTTGATGATTTCATCATAGTTACCCAACGTCCAGACGTGTGGGAAGAAATCACGCGATGTCACCAGCTCCTTATAGCTTTTAAACGATGCAAAGATCGACCAGAACAATGGCAACACGGCGATGATTGCAAGGAATAGCAACAGAATGTGAATGGACCCCTGACTGAGCAGAGTGCGGACTGGGAAAACGTTTTTGACCAATGGGCGCGAAGATGCAATATCCATGCCAGATATCTCCTTTGATTAGTATGACCACTTTGGTGTTATGGCTTTCATTAACACACGGGTGATAAACAGGATGAGGATGAGCTGCAAAATAGCGCCGGCGGTTGCGGTGCCGAAGCGCAAGTTGGAAAACGCTTCCTGGTAAATCAACATATTTCCCATAAACGTCGCCGTGCCTGGGCCGCCGGCCGTGAGGACCGAGGGCAAGGTGAAGGCCTGAACGCCGTCGATGAACATCATGACGGTGATCATGGTGAGTGTGTGACCCAGCAACGGTAACGTCATGCGCCAGAACATCTGCCTGTCATTCGCGCCGTCCACTGTGGCCGCCTCAAATAGCTCATGAGGAATGTTCAGTAAGCCGGCGGTGAGTATGACCACATAAGTGCCAAGTGATTTCCAGACTTGGATGGCCACCATGACCGGCAACGCACTGGACTCATCACTGATCCATTTACTTTCTGGGAGGCCGAGTGCATCAAGAATCTGGTTAAACTGGCCCGTTTGCGGATCCATCAGCATTCGGAACAACAGTGCAATTGCAACGAGAGACATGACTACAGGCACGAATATGATGCTCTGATAAAGATTGCGCCCGACTCGCACCCTGGACAGCGCAGTGGAGACGAATAGGCTGCTGGGCAACATAAGCAGGAAAGTCATGCCGGCCCAAGTCAGCGTGTTGCGCATGGCAATCGCAAAGAGTGGATTCTCAATCAATTTCTGAAAATTGCCCAGTCCGACAAACTGGCTGGCAGACGCATCCATGATCTGATAAGCGACCACCGACATCCAGGCTGAGCGAATCATGGGTAACAACAGGAACAGGAAATACCAGATGAGTGTTGGGCCCAGAACCATCAACCCAAACCAGAACTGCGGCTTGCGCAGGGTTTTCTTGATTGCGGCACGATAGTCGCTGCGCTTTTCCTTATTCTGTTGTCTGGGGAGTACTCGTTGGATAGTAGCCATCAATTTACATCCTATGCACCAAGACACTGACCAATCGATATTGCGTATGCTAGAACACGTTCGAGCGACATGGGTTGATGCATGTCGCTCAAACGTATTATCAGTTGTGACGCCGTAACCTCAGAGCCTAGCCCCCGCCGTACTGCTTCGCATCGTCAAGATACTGCTTGTACTGGGCTTCCAGGCGACCCTGGATCTTCGTTGCGCCTTCGGCCGCAGTCAGTTTACCTTGACGCACTTCTGCGCCAACCTGTGCAAGTGCGCCATCGACTTCGGCCACATAGCCGAATCCTTCTACACCGCCATAGAATGCCGTCAGCGGTAGAAGCACCTGGCACAGCTTCTGCGCCTTGGCGTTGGCGCTGTCGGGACCGGGGAACTTGTTAATATCATAATTGCCCACTAATGCCTTGAAAGATGTGGCAAACAAACCATCGTAGATCTTGGCGTACTCCATCTGGCCGTCCTTCGTGCAGAGCATCTTCAGGAAGGCAATGGAGACATCGGGGTTCTTGGTCGCCTTTGGCGCCACAAAGCCCCAGCCGCCCTCACCAGAGAATAATGGGTCCTCGCCGGGTTTCATTCTGGGCGCGGCAGCCAACTCATAGGTAAAACCAAGGCTCTTGGCTTGCAGGGAGGGCGCCGGATTGCCGCGTGATATGGCCACTTTGCCAGCCAATGCGGTATCGACGCTGCCCTGGTCCATCTGGGTTTCAATTCCCAACTTAACAGGTTGTTCAATAATCAACTTCAAAGCCTGCACACCCGCTTCAGAGTCGACGTTGAACTTCTTCGCATCGTTATCCCACCACTTCACACCCTGGGTGCGGATGGCGCTCAGGATACTGCCATGCTCCCAGCCCTGGCTGGTCAGGCCCCACTTGGTAACCTTGCCATTTTCTGTCTTCTGCAATGCCTTAGCCATCGCCCACATAGAGTCGTAGCTGTCGAAGAATGTCTGGCCATTTCCCGGCGGATACTTATCCCAGACACTTGCAGCTTTGGCATCCTCAACCGGGATATTCACCATGCTGCCGACCTGGTTGGCTTCCACCGGCACGCCCCAGATTTCATTCTTCCATGTGTAAGCGCCGACGCCGTCGCCGATGAAATCCTTGACGGGATCGACGCCCGCCGAGGCATACACGGTGTCGCGCAACGGCATCAAGGCTTTCTGCAGGTGGAGCGGCAGAAGTTGCTTGCCCATGATGCAGACGACATCGGGAACTGTGCCCGCAGCCAACGCCGGGATAAGCTTCTGTTCAATCGGCCAGTCCTGGGGCGCAACCTCGAGGGTCACACCGCTGGTTTTGTTAAATAGCGCGGCCAATCGCTTATAAGCCTCCACGTGGGGGTCATATTTCAATCCCCACATCACTCCCTTCTTTCCGGAAAGTGCATTGCTCGCTGGAGCAGAAGTGGGTTGTGCCTGTGCAGTAGTTGCTTGTGGCTGCGCAGTGGGGGCAGTCGCTGGAGCGGCTGGTGCGCCGCACGCTGCAAGAATACCGGAAGCCGAACCGAGGAGCGCAAATTGTAAAAACCGTCGACGCGACAAATGCGAATTCAGGATGGACATATATCTCCTTCACTCGGAAAAGTAAGCCCAATAGTTATTGGGAATATGCGGGCGCAACTCTAAGGGAACAGAGAAGAGTCAGAATATCGCACTACCTGTGTCCACCTCCTGCGAATGCTTACAACTTATCCGGGCAGAACATTAGGGGATTGCATCTGGATCAATACAGCGTAAATAAATCACAATACTACCCAGTAGGGTCGAAGCCATACTCATATTGAGATTCCGTCTGAATACTCGCCATCACTACACATCTCCCGGGTTTGTGCAGTTCCACACGCGATCCAACTTCGGATATGTCCCAGATGCATATCTTACTTGGTCTGAGTGCGTCGCCAAAGCTTGTTTCAAAGCAGGCAGACGGTCAACTGTCAACCAGTTCTGGGGTTATACCATGTGTATTGTAGGTTGTTAAACCAAACCGGCTACTCCCACACCGACGGTCAACGGTTAACCATTGACGCAAGTAGGGGAAACTGCTACAGTTTCACAATTAATGAGGTTGATTTGCATACCCCACGAGGAGCGTTGTTATGGCAACTATGACATCACGTGAACGCGTGCGCGCGACATTGGATCACCGTGAGCCGGATCGCGTTCCCCTTGATCTGGGCGGCACTCGAGTGACCAGCATACACCCGGGTGTGCTGGCGCAATTGGCACAACGGCTAAAAATCTCCGACGCCCCGGTTAAGGTAATGGATGTCTGGCAGATGCTGGCATGGATCGAACAACCGATTGTGGAAGCACTCGGCATCGACGTGTTGCCAGTTCCACGGCTTGTGCTGGATTTCAACATGCGCCTCGATCAATGGCGTGACTGGCGCCTTGAAGACGGCACCGCCGTGCTGATGCCAGGTAATTTCACTCCAGTCCTGGATGACCAGGGCGCCCTGTGCCTTTATGTGAATGACGAATTAGTCGCCCGAAAGGCTACAACGAGTCCATACTTTGACAAGATGCTTGAGACGCGCATGTCGTACGAACCTCCACCGGTGGAAAGCGTGGTTCTGCCAACCCTCAGCGATGAAGAATTGCAGTGGCGCCAGCAGTGGGCTGCCACTCTGCGCTCAAACACCGACAAAGCGTTGCTGGGTGATTTTGGCTTCAATCTTGGGCGATGGGGTTCATACCAGGAATGGCTTTACCAGATGGGCGCCGATGAGGACTATGTGCGCGCCTGGTATGAGCGCAAGCTGGAATGCCTGCTCAAGAACATCCAGCTCTATTGGCAGGCTGTCGGAAATGACATCGATATCGTCTGGTTGATGGAGGACTTCGGAACTCAAAAAGGCATGATGATCGCCCCCGGCGCCTTCGAGCGCCTCGTGGCGCCCTATTACAAGCAGCTATTTGACTGGATTCATCACAACACAGCCTGGAAGATATTCTTCCATTCGTGCGGCGGTATCTACCCGATTATCCCGAAACTGATTGACTGCGGTGTGGATATCCTGAATCCTGTGCAAACGACCGCAGCCGGCATGGACCCGGAACGCCTGAAAGCCCAGTTTGGGCGACAAATCGTATTCTGGGGCGGTGGCATCGATACACAAACCGTCTTACCGTTCGGCTCCGTAGAGGATGTTACCGCGCAGGTCAGGGATCGCTTGCACATTCTGGCGCCAGGGGGCGGCTTCGTCTTTGCAACCAGCCATAACATCCAGCAAGACTCGCCTGTCGAGAACGTTGTCGCGATGTTGACAACTGTGCGCCAGTATGGAGGATATGAACACTGATACTAATAATGAGGTCAGCGTGTGACCTTGATCTTTCTCAGGCGGGGATGTCGCCGTTTTGTAGTATTCCGACAATGCCTTCATAGGAAGCGCGCAGGTGCACATGCAGTTCATCGAGCGCGCGATTGCGATCTCGAACTCGCAGCGCGTCAACGACACGGCGATGCGCCAGAACACCCACATCCCTAAGGTCCATTGGGTGCTTAATACGATGTGTCAATAACAGCAAACGGATTTGTGAGCTCAGTTCTTCCCACAGAGCGAAGACGCGTTTATGTCCAGAAATCCGCATCAAGGCGCGATGAAATGAAAGGTCAATGTCCGTTGCCTCATCTTGCAAATAGTTGCGTTTTGCCACGTCGGCCATGCGATTGACGATGTCTTCGAGTTCATTGATCTGCTCATCCGACGCATTTTTTAGCGCGTATTTCAATCCAAGCAGTTCCAGCGCCTCGCGCACCGAGTAAATTTCCTCTATGTCTGCGATGTTGTTTATCTGCGCCACAACTGTGCCGCGATGAGCGCTTCGCACAACCAGTCCCTCATTCTCGAGCATTTTGAGCGCATCGCGCACGGGTCCGCGGCTTGTCTGCATTGTTTCGGCCAGATCCCGCTCCACGACGCGTTCACCCGGCTTGAGTTGTTTGTTAAGAATTGCTTCGCGCAGTCGTTCGGCAATATGTTCACTCAAGGTGCGGTTAACAGGTGCTTTTAATACACTCTCACGAATATCGGTCGACATTCAGATCCTTGCTCCACCCGAAGTTGCTACGACTTGACCATTATGACAGCGTAGCGAGGCGCTTGCATGGTTGCGTAGAATCACGCCAAAGCATACCACTTTTGTCCGTGAACACTGGTTGAACATATCCTGCCTGTCCAGATGTTTGTAAGACATAATCGCGGAACTGCCTGGCAACTTGGTTAATTGTCAGTTGTTAACCATTATACAATATAATGGCGCAACAGAGGGCTACTATCGGTAATCTACGGGAATGGTGAACGAAGATGAATATTCAAAATACTTCCTGTGCAAAAATCGCTTTTCCATCTGACGGCGCATCGAACGCGCGCTATACCTCCGGTCTGACTATTTACGACGAAGCGCTGATTGCAGGGCGCTGGGTAGGCCGATACTGGAGCGGCAAGGGATTTATCGAGCCAGAGCGTCTACTGCGCTGGGTTGAGCCAAATGTACACTCACCGACCACGACTGCTGGACTTGACACGGCATCTTTTCAGATCGAGGTTGATGGCCAGTCGCTCCACTTTGGCTGGGAACTGGTGTCAACTCGAGATGCGCCATCCGCGCATGCCGGTCAGTTGCATGGAGTCGTGGCGCTAAAAAGCACGCTGATGCCGTTGGAACTACAGATCCATACCGAAGTGGATGGCACAGGCTTTTTGACCCGCTGGTTGAGTATCACGAATCGCGCCGACCACCCGGTTGCGCTTGGGGCGGTATGGCCGTTGAGCGGGGTGTTGGTTCGTGTCAAGGAATGGCAGGCACTGATGGGCGGGGATGCCGGCGCGAACGTTTTCAGCGTCGGCTCCATGTCCGAGCGCATGTGGGGTGGTGAAGGCGCCTTTGCATGGCAACCGCTGCCCAGCACTGCCTTGCGCCTGGAGAGTCGCACCGGCAAGTCAGGCCACGGCACACCGTTCTTTGTCGTGCGCAATGAGGCGACGGGCGAACACATCGTCGGCGGGTTTGCGTGGTCGGGCAACTGGGCCGTCGAGTTGACGTGTGAGCAGTACGCGGGACCCGATGCGACGCTGGCTTTTCGAATTGGCCCGGTCAGTCCGGCGCCGCAACGGGTGATCGACGCCGGCGAAACCGTCGAAACACCCAAAGTACACCTGGCGATTCTGGAGACGGATTTCGACGGCGCCATCCAGTCGTGGCATCGCCACCTGCGCCAGAGTGTGATGCGAACGCTTCCGCCGCAACGCGAAAACCGCGTGTTGTATAACCACTGGGGTTACCACGAGCACGAGTTGACAGAAGAGCGGCTGATGTTGGAAGTCGATGTGGCGGTCGAGGCGGGCGCGGAGGTATTCGTGGTGGATGCCGGCTGGTTTGGCAACATCGGCACAAACTGGTGGCGCACGGTCGGAGACTGGCAATGCGGCGATCGTTTGCCAAACGGGTTGGAACCGGTCTTTGCGTACGCCAGGGAAAAGGGGCTGATTTGCGGTTTGTGGCTGGACCTGGAGCGGTTTGGCGACCAGAGTAACATCGTCACGCGACACCCCGAGTGGCGGTTGCAGCGCTATGGCCGCGCGACCGATTCCGGCGACATTGACCTGACGAATCCAGATGCGGTTAATCACCTTGAGCAGGCACTGATCGGCGTAATCGAGCGTTACAAGCTGGAATTGTTCCGCTTGGACTACAACACGATGCCGTTTGAGGGTGGGCAGACCCTGCGCGATGGTCGCGCCGAGAATACGCTATGGCGCTATTACGAAAACGTCTATGCGATGTATGAACGGATTGCCGCCCGCTACCCGGATATGCTGATGGAAAACTGCTCCGGCGGCGGAGGGCGCACGGATATTGGCCTGGTCAGCCGCTTCCATTACACCTGGGTGACTGACTGGCAGATTGCGCCGCGCACGCTGCGCATCGTTAACGGCATGTCCATGGCGCTGCCGCCTGAGCGGATCGACCGCAACGCGGGCGTGGGACAAGATGGACATCAACGCGCCGACCTGGATTTCCAGTTGCGCTCATGCATGCTGGGACATTTGACTCTGACGGGAATCTACCCTCAGCAGGGCGAAGGAAGCACGGACATGGTGCAGCGCGTTCGCCATCATGTCGATGTCTATAAGGAATCCATCCGACCGTTCACTTCATCCTCCAAGGTATTTCATCACACCCCGGTGCTGAAGACGCGTGAACCACAAGGCTGGGCGGTGTTGGAATTGGCGTCAGAAGATCAATCGCGCGCTGTCGTGGCGTTGTTCAGGCTGGCGGGGCGCGCGGACGACACGTATCTGCTGCGGTTGCGCGGGGTAGCCGCCGGGCGACGTTACCGGGTCACGTTTGATAACGCCGGTCAAACGACGGAAGTCGATGGCGCAAGCCTGCTGTATGGAGACTTGCCGATCCGGCTTGCGCGAGCCCTCACATCCGAGCTGGTCATCGTTGAAGAGCTGCCCAGTCGTTAACTCCCGATTGATGCATTGGTTCTAAGTAACCGGTTACGACATGAATGTTCAGGAGGAGTTGCTGCGGGAGAAGATTGATCCGTGGTTGACGGAGGCGAACCTGTCTGCGCTGGCCACGGAGGCGCTTGGCGAAAAAACTCAGTGTCGTAATCCCGTAGTTCTTACAGGCGGTTGCTGGAACAGAGTGGTTTCAGCAACCGTTGATGATGGCGCAAAGAGCCTGGTTTTCAAGATCACGCCAAAGGTTGGCGATGCGGACTTGCGGCGTGAGTTCGAAGTGCTGCGCTACTTTCGCACCCGCACCTCCTTGCCTGTGCCGGAGGTTTATCTTGTTGAACTGTCGGGGGAGAGGGTGCCGGGCAGCGTGCTCGTCATGGAGAAAGTGCCGGGTTCGACTCTGGAGGAGTTGAACCATGGATTCAACGACGAAGAACGAGACAGCGTGTCCACAGAAATCGCAGAGCATGTCGCCGACCTGCACACACATCAGGGCGCCGGGTTCGGTGGACTTGAGCTGTCAGATCAGGAGAGAGCCCCCACATGGCCGGATTTCTGGATGCCGCGTTTTGACAAGACAGTAGTCGAAACCCAGGAGAAAAGGCGCGACCTCGATCACCTGCTTAATGGAATTCGCGACATCCGTGACGCTATACCTGGATTGCTGAACATCGGCTTGCGCGGCGCCCTGACTCACTACGATATCTGGGGTGGCAATGTCATGGTTGCCCGCTCCGCTGATGCAGGGCGTCCCTACGTGAGCGGGTACCTGGACGCCTTTGGCTACTACGCCGACTACGCCCGTGAAATATCATCGATGTTTGGGCTGGGCGGGCAACGGTTTATGGATATCTATAAACGGCGTCACGGGCTGGACGAAACGTTCGAAGCCCGCCACGATATCTACAGCTTGAAGATGAGCCTGCAGATGGCCTGCATGTACCCGGAC
>CAIXPS010000298.1 GCA_903921365.1 uncultured bacterium
GCCGTCGCATTGATACCAGATCACGCCGTTCGTGTCCGTCTTGCTGCCGATGACGCGGAAAACACAGCCGTAGTAGTAGGTATACGCGGCGTAATAGGTTGCGCCTGGGCCGCCTCGCGCACTTGTCAATGGAACTGTAATCTCTGCCCAGAATCCCTTGCTGTCGACGCTGTCGAGAGGTTTGTTCGTTGTGTTCTCGGCAGGCTGGATAAACGCTGAATAGACGTACCCATCCGTCGTTTGATACCAGACCTTGTTATAGCTGGTGGGGCTATCGTCGATGCTGGTCTGTCCCTTGATTGCAATTACTTCGTTCCAGGTAAGCCAGCGCACCAGCTTCGCTCCCATCCCCGGCGCCTCGCGCACCGCCAGTCCGGCCTGTATCGCGCGCCCAAACGGTCGCCGCGTTGCCTCAATTACTGGATCGGTGGGCGCAGGCGCAGCGCGCGCGGGCGTAGTAAATCGGATAAATGGTGCGGCTGCAAGAATACCGCCTCCCAGTTTTAACACCTTGCGGCGGGTTATTTTAATATGGTTCATTTGGAATTACTTATGCGGATGTATCGCGTTTAGGCGTTAACCTGTTTGCTTGTGCGCGGGCATGGTCGATCTGTGCCTGTACCGTTGCCATTTTTGCGAGAATGGGCGCGCGCTCATCGTCCTGTTGCGCCGATTCGAGTAGCTTTTGCATTCGGATCATCGTCCACTCGAGCCGGGTCGCCATGCGCGCCCACTCTTTTGCGTAATTGATCGTCGCCATCTTCCTTTATATTATACGGCGTCAGGATATTCGCTCAGCGGCAAAACCCCTTGAATTCAAGCGGTTTTTCTCGCGGATCCCGCAGAGCTGATCAGTCGTTGTATCGGCGCAAGCTTCACACTTTCGGATATCAAGATGCTGAGTAAGCCGACTGCGCCGCAAACCAGAAGATCCTCGATATGGATCGCGGCGAAGCTGAACAAGTCGCGCAGGAACGGGAGTTCCAGCGCCAGTCCAAGAAAGGTGACAGCGCCAATGCTGACCCACCACAACGCTTTGTTAGGCATTTTTAATGTTTGCAGGATCGTTCGCGTCCGAGAACGGTTGCTGAAGATCAGCCCGAGGTTGCCGATGACCAGCGTGGTGAAGGACAACATGCGCGCTTCTTTCTCGCCAAACCCCTGGGTGATTGTAAAAGCGTAGACTGCTAACACGAGAAGCAGCACGCCAAGACCCTGGATCAAACCGGTGATGATCATGTCGCGCCCGAAAAGCGGATCAGATAAGCGGCGAGGTTTACGCTTCATGATGTCGGCTTCGTCCGTCTCCATCTCGAATACCACCGTACAGGCCGGATCGATGATCAACTCAAGGAACACGATGTGAACCGGCAATAACGCGAGCGGCCAGTTCAGCAGCACTGGCAACAGCGACATCCCGGCAATGGGAAGGTGAACCGAGAAAATGAACGTCATCGCCTTCTTCAGGTTGTCGAAGATACGACGCCCCATTCGCACAGCGGCCACGATCGAGGCAAAGTTGTCGTCGAGGAGGACGATGGCTGCCGATTCGCGCGCCACATCCGTGCCGCGTCCGCCCATCGCAATCCCGATGTGCGCCGCCTTGAGCGCAGGCGCGTCGTTGACCCCGTCGCCGGTCATGGCAACCACTTCGCCGTTTGCCTTGAGCGCCGTGACGATACGCAGCTTTTGCTCTGGAACTGCGCGCGCAAAAATGCAGGTTGTTTTGATGCGTTCCTGCAGCACCGCGTCGCTCATCTGCTCCAGTTCTGGCCCGGTTATGAACTGATCCACAGGATGCAGCCCGATCTGTTGTGCGATGTTGCGCGCAGTGCCGGGGTAGTCACCGGTGATCATGATGACACGAATGCCGGCCTGGTAACACTCTTGAATGGCCTCCTTAACCCCGGGACGAACCGGATCGGCTAATCCAAGCAAACCCACATATTGAAAGTCGAAGTCATGCTGCAACAGAGGCAAGTCGGTGGCGCGAAAAAGCGCTCGCGCAACGCCGAGCACACGCAAGCCGTCATTCGCCATTTGTTCGATCTGCGTCTTCAACGCGGCGACCTGGGTTGCCGATAGATGGCACAGATCCGCGATTGCTTCGGGCGCGCCCTTGGCGGCAATCACATAGCTGTCGCCTTGCGGTGAGCGCCACACGCGCGACATCGCAAGCAGCTCTGACGAGAGCGGATACTCGCGCAGGAATGCCCAATCGGCGTGCAGATGCCCTGTGTTTATCAGCTTGCGGGCGCCCATGTCCTGCATCGCTTTTTCCATCGGGTCGAACGGATCAGCGGGACTGGCCAGGATGCTGTACTCGACGATCTCATGAAAGTCTTCGGGCAGTGTGCCGGACTGATTTTCCACCTCGTAGATATTAGAAATAGTCGCCAGGCGGGTGACGGTCATGCGGTTCATCGTCAATGTGCCGGTCTTATCGACGCATAGCGCCGTCGTTGCGCCGAGCATTTCCACAGCCGGCATGCGCCTTGTCAGCACCTTGTGTTGTGAGATACGCCATGCGCCGAGTGCGAGGAAGATGGTCATGACGACAGGGAATTCCTCGGGCAGCGTAGCCATTGCCAGCGTCAGACCTGCCAGGATACCGGCGATCCAGTCTCCGTGCATCAACCCGAACGCAACAACGACGATGAGGCACAGCCCCAGCCCGATCAGCGCAAAGGTTTTGACGATCTGGCCGGTCTGCTTCTGCAGATTGGTTTCCTCGGGCTGGAGAATTTGCAGCGCCTTGCCGATCTTGCCTACTTCTGTGCGGACGCCGGTCGTTTTCACCTCAGTGATGGCCTGTCCCTTCACCACCATCGTGCCAGAGTACACAAAAGGCGTATCGTCGCCGCCCGGGCGACCCAACTCCTGTTTCCCGTCCCATGCTGTTTTGCGCACAGGAACTGATTCCCCTGTCAACAGTGATTCATCCACAGTCAAGCTGGATCCGGACAGCATCACGGCATCCGCCGGGACTCGGTCACCTTCATTCAACAACACGATGTCATCAGCGACGACGTCGCGCCCGGCAATGCGTTGTTGTTGGCCATTGCGGATAACGAGCGCGCGCGGGCTTGAAAGATCGCGTAATGCCTCCAGCGCGTGTTCGGTCTTCTGCTCCTGGTACAGTTCGATCAACATGATGACGACGACGAACCCCAGCAGCATGAGGGCTTCCTGGATATCGCCAAGCAGCAGATAAAGCGTGCCGCAGCCAATGAGAAGCAGGAACATCGGCTCGCGCACGACACCCCAGACAAAGTGGAACAGGGTGCGCTTGCGCGTTGATGGAAGCTCGTTATAGCCGTCTCGCGCTAAACGTTCAAGCACGTCCTGATCAGATAGCCCCTGGATATTCGATGGGTCAAATGGTGTTTTCATAGTAGTACTCCGTAATGGTTGAGTTGCAGGTGTGATGATCGTGTGATGGATTCAGCACTTGCGCACATATGCAAGTGGCATTAGTTGTGTTACTTTCCGTTGTTCTGGTGCAAGACCCTTTTCTGGCGCAGTTCCTCCAACAGTAATGGGAAGTTTTCTTCCAGAAAGGAAAACAGGTCATGCGCTTCGAGCAACCGCTCTTTCATGGCATCAGGCTTGTCCTGCACCAGCGCAAGACCGCGTTCGGTGATTTTGTGCAGCCCCGCCATCAGCTCCAGCCACTGGCGCATGTAAATCACCCAACCTCCTGGTTTGAAACGAAAGTAATCGCGACGCGGCATGGGTGAGGCGACCCGCTCGATCAGCCCGTTTTCAGTCAATAAGCGCGTCATGATACTGATCGAGCTTTTGGACGCGTTCAGGCGATGGCCGATGTCCGTGATGGATTGCGCCGGCGGATCGGAGATCAATAGGACGCCCAGAATGCGTCCTGCCATGCGCGGCATGCCCATCTGTTCGAAGAATAGCCCGATATCCTCGATAAAGTGAGTTTCTTCCAGTAGTGAATAGTTTATCGTCATACGCTTGTGACCTAACCGTCGATCATGCTCTAAGCATATAACGTTCTCAACGTTTTGTAAATACTAAACGTTATGAATTAAGTATCCTCCTAATGGCGGAGAGGAAAGTGCCTAACTGGCCGGGCAAGCGCTTTTCATTAATATTGTCGTATCGGCGTTGTTCGCAACTTTCTTTACAGTCGCTGATTTAATACCGAGTGGCTGGAATGGGGGCGACTGGATGCCTGGATTTGCCAGGTGGAACGCATAGCACCCGACGAATGTTTGCGTGCTGCCATCGCTCATCTTAGCCTTGAGTGTCACGGGCGCGTTGTAATACAGTTGTCCCGCACCCGCGTCGCTCTGCACGGCGCCTGTCGTCACCGCAACCGACGCTGTTTTGACGTAGCCGTTCTGGAAATCGGAAAATGGCGCAACAACACTGCCCGGCTCCCAGTACGAATAGGCGCGCGAGTATTCCTTGCGGTTGATCGCGTTGACAAGAGATCGCAACACCGCGACAGCGCTGCTGCGGTCATCTGTGTAGCGTTGGGAATCGGGCGCGTTCGAAGGACCGGCGGGCGATAGCGGATCGTCGGGGAAGCTGCCCTTCTGGCAAATCTGTGACAGCAGCGTTGCTGTGGCAGAATTGTTTGAGACCTTTTCAGTATAGGCTTTCTGTATTGCCATTGGGCTGAAGGGCGGTGTGACCTGCATGCCAGGGTTGGACAAGTGGATCTGGTAGCACGCGACGAAGGTTTGTGTGCTGCCATCGGCCATTTTCGCCGCCAGGATCGCAGGAATGGTGTAATAGAACTGACCCGCGCCGGCGCTTCCACGCACCGGCCCGGTTTTTAGCGTGACCGAGTCCGTCTTTGCATATCCCTGTGCATATTGGTCAAACGGCGCGAGCTGATCGGTATTCTGCCAGTAACCATACGCGCGCGGGTATTCTCTGCGGTTGATGGCATTGATCAGTGATGCGACGAGGCGTTCCGGGTTGCTGCGATCATCAATGTATTGGGCGGCGGAGACGTTGACCGCGGGGTTAGCGCTAGTGGCGATAAACTTCAGGGTCGTCTGCCATGGATGATTCTGTTCTGCCGGGATGAAATACTGTCCAATGCTGAAGAAGACGAACCGCTCCGGGGCGTTATTTGTGGTCATAAAGTATGCCAGACCACCCACCGCTGCATAGGGTTGCGGGCACTTTGCGGCTTTGGTTTGAATGGCGCCTGGATCATCATCCGGCGACTGTGGGATGGTGATCATCGCAAATGTGATGCCGGGGGTGGCGGCGCTTCCGCTGGACTTATTCGGGTCGCTGACAAGTTTCACTATGCAGTCAGTCAGTGAGTAGCCCTGTAGCACCTGGGATTTGATGGCATCCTCCAGCGAAGTCTTGGCTGGTTTGCTGAACACCTGCACCCATTGGCCGGTCTCTGGCTGCGCTGTCTTCATGTACACGTAAGCCTTGTCGCCGCTTTCCTTCGTCGCGAAATCCGTGCCGCTATCGCCCTTGGCGTAGTGGAAACTGATCCCGAGTGACGCGGACGAGAAGACAGCGATGCCGGACGCCAGCGGCTCAGCCGTGGGTTGTTTTACATCCGCGATGTTGGTTGGCGGCAGGACTGTCGGCGCCAGCGTAACGGTGGGTTCCGCAGTCGCATCGGACATCTCAGTGGACGTGGGCTGGGGTGTATCTGATGGCAATACCGAAGGTGTAGCGGATGACGATGCCGTCACTGGCGGCTTTGCAGTCGGCGACGATGTCGCTGGTTGCGTTGCGGTTGGCGCAGGCGTCTGTGGGTTGCATGCGGTCGCCAGCACACCGCCCACAATCAAGGCTCCGAGCAGATAGTTGATTTTTAATTGCATAAAACAGGTTCCCACCAGTCCGATTGAGTATTTACAGCATAACACGCAGTTTGGGGCGC
>CAIXPS010000299.1 GCA_903921365.1 uncultured bacterium
CGCTCGCGTTATGAACTCCTCACGCCTTTGTACTCGACTCTTTACTGCCTTTCCCATGCTTGTCAACCCTCCGTTCTCCTATTCTCCCCCAGTCGCCGAAAAGTTACCCACGAATCTGCGGTATACCCACTGTGATGTCGAAGCTTGCAGCAGTCGGGACCTATATCCGTAACTACTGGCTGGTCTATCTGATCGCCGGGCCAGGGCTGATTGCGCTGTTGTTATTCACGTATGCCCCGCTACTCGGCAGCGTGATTGCCTTCCAGGACTACAGCCCCGTGACGCTTTTCCTCAGCCCGTGGGTCGGCCTGCGCAACTTTGGCATGCTCACAACGTCCGCAATCTTCGGGCGGCTGGTCGTTAACACCCTCTTCCTCAACGTGCTGTTTATCACGGCCGAGACCATCACCGGGTTGGTTCTGGCGCTGTTGCTCAACGAATTGCGCGTGCACTTCTTCAAGCGGGTGTCGCAGTCATTAATGTTTCTGCCCTATTTCATCGGCTGGCCGGTGGTCGGTGTAATGCTGCTCAGCTTCATCGACTACGACATGGGCATTTTCAACAACATTCTCGCCAGCCTCGGCGTAGATCGCATCGCCTTTACGAACACGCCGGATATCTGGCCATGGCTGCTCACATTGATCCGCATCTGGAAGAACGCCGGGGCGCAGTGCATCATTTACCTGGCTGCCCTGTCGAGCATCGATCTGCAACTGTATGAAGCCGCCGCCATCGATGGCGCAAGTCGTTTCCAGCGCATGCGCATGATCTCCCTCCCGCTGCTGGTCGGGATCATCATCCTGATGGTGCTGCTCTCAATCGGGCGCATTTTCTACGGCGATGTCGGCATGATCTACGCGCTGATCCGCGACTACGCTGAGTTATATCCCACTACCGACGTCATCGACACGTATCTGCTGCGCGCGTTGCGTGTGAACTCGAACTATGGATTCAGCGCCGCCGTCGGCCTGATTCAATCCGCTGTCAGCCTGATCCTCGTGCTGGGCTCGAACTGGCTCGTCCGCAGGTATTCTGCGCTCCGTGGCGAGGATTACGCACTGTTCTAGCCTGAAGCCCGCGCTACCCACCTTATGGCAAAACAACTGACAAGGCAACTTACGGAGCAAGAATGATCGAGAAAGCAGACTGGAAGGATCGGCTGTACATCACGTTCTCGTACGTGTTCGTCGCCATCTTCGCGTTGATGTGCCTGATGCCATTTTTGATCATGTTCGCGTCATCGTTCACCGATGACCTGACCTTGCGGCTTGAAGGGTATGCGCTCTTTCACAGCAAGTGGACGCTCAAAGCGTACCAATTCGTGCTGCGCGGCGCCGAAGTGCAGCAGGCCTACATCACCAGCGTGGCGCGCACGGTGCTCGGCACACTCGGATCGCTGCTCGTGATCTCCGGCACGGCCTACGCGCTATCGCTCAGGCGTTTGAAAGGGCGCAACATCCTGGCGTTTTACGTGTACTTCACGATGGTGTTCTCACCCAGCCTGATCCCGTGGTTTGTGTTCGTGCGCAACTCGCTTGCATTGCGCGACAATATGGCGGCCATCATCCTGCCCATGCTGGTGTCGGCGTACTGGATCATGGTGATGAAGAATTTCTTCTCCTCCATCCCGTCGGAGATCGTTGAATCAGCCTATGTGGACGGCGCATCGGACATCGTGATCCTCTTTCGCATCATCCTGCCGTTGTCGCTGCCCGTCCTCGCCACTGGCGGCCTGTTCATGGCGATCGGCTACTGGAACGACTGGTTCCTGCCGTTGATGTTGATCGACAATGCGCCGATCCGACCGCTGCCGTTGCTGATTATCAAGATACTGAACAACCTGTCCTCGTTACAGGAGGCTGTCAAGATTCCCGGTGTGATCATCCCGCTGTCTTCCGTGCCGACCGAGGCAGTGCGCATGGCAACGGCCATGATCGTCATCGGCCCCATTATCCTGCTTTATCCCTTCCTGCAGCGTTATTTCATCCGGGGTCTGACGTTGGGCGCCGTAAAGGGATAACCAGTAAATAACCAAAGTTGTCTCGTGAATTGCCCGTTGCCGCGCAAGCGACAGGGCGTTTATCAGTATGAGTTTTTGAAGGAGTGAATAAGATGAGAAAGTTAACCCGTCGCGAAATACTTAAGATCACGGCTTTGACTGGCGCCGGCGCCATCCTGGCCGCCTGTGCTCCAGCCGCAGCGCCAACCGCGGCGCCCGCGGTAACCGCAGCGCCGGCAGCGACCGCTGTGCCCGCAGCCACACAGGCGCCCGCGCCAACCGCCACGCCTGCGCCGACAGCGACCCCGGCGCCCACTATTGCGCCGACCAAAGCTGCGCCAGTGAAGATCACGTTCGTCGAATCATGGTTCGGCGTTCCGCAGTATGCCGAGACGATTGCGCCCATAACGAAGGCTCTGTCCGACAAGGCGCAGGCCGAAGGCATCAACGTCGAGTTCAGCTCGATGGTTCTTGACGACCATGCCAACAAGTATGCCGCGATGTACGCCTCCGGCGCAGACTTCACGATGGCGTTTGACGCCCCGTGGTACAAGATGAATACGCTCAGGGACCAGAAGGCGCTTGTCGCGCTTGATGGGCCGATCAACGACATGGCGCCCAAGCTGAAGGAAGAGATCACCCCGAAGATCTTCGACTTCAACTTCGACACCGGGCCGGATGGCTCGCGCCACTTATACGGCATCCCCACTGCGTACTACTACGGCGGCACGACCGGCGTGGTCATCCGCGAGGACTTGCGCAAGAAGTTCAACCTGCCTGCGCCGGATGCAGCAGTTGGTTGGACGAGCTTTGAGCCGTTCCTTGAGGGCATTGCCAAAAACGTCAAAGGCATGACCCCATTTGCCAACACCGCCAACTACAGCCCCGTCTCAATAGCGCATTACAGCCAGGGTTTCTGGGGATGGAGCCCGATCGGCGAAGCCCAGATCACCTTCATACTCAAGACCTTCGACAAGGGTGAATTCAAGTTTGTCGATTCTGAAACCGTGCCCGGCTTCGCCGATCGCGCCAAGATGCTGCGCGCGTGGTGGGAGAAGGGCTGGATCAACAAGGCCGATCTCCCGCTGTCCGGTTCCACAGAGACGGTCGAAAAGGACTTCCTGTTCCCCGGCAAGGCTGCGTCCGACCAGAACAACGACGCCGAAGTGAAAGCATGGCAGGAGTTCGACAAGCCGATGAAGCAGGCCAACCCAGACGCCGAGCTCAAAGGCTACGATCTGACCGGTCTGTCCACGGGCAAGTGGAAGGGTCTGGGTGCGTTAAAGCAGTGGAACTTCGTTGTGTTCAATGCAACGGCGCCAAAGGAAAAGACCGATGCCGGCGTCAAGTGGTTCAACTGGCTGGCTAGCAAGCCTGAGAACATCGACATGTGGCTGCTGGGTATCGAGGGCAAGAACTGGAAGAGCGAACCCAATAACCGCTACTCCGACATTGCCGGCACGGATCCCGCGGCAAACTATCGCCGCCAGTGGTATGTCTCCGGCATTTCAGGCCGCTTCCAGCGCCTGTCGGTGGATATCATCCCCGAAGCCGAGAAGATCATCAATGCGAACGCGAACGAGGCCAACTGGGTCTTCAACCCATACGAGGGCTTCTCGGTGGATCGCAAGCCCGTCGAATCCGAGTTGACCAAGATGGCTGCCATCGCACTCGAAGCCGCCCATGGTTTCAATACCGGCCAGGTGGTGACTGACGATGCCATCGCCAAGTACAAGAAGATGTTCGACGAGGCGGGTCGCCAGAAAGTGAAGGATGTCGTCCAGAAGCAAATGGACGATTACATCGCCAACTTCAAGGCCTGATCGGAAGCGCCCGCAGCAGTGCAACTGCTGCGGGAACACTTGCACTGTCTCTCTCCTGATTGTCCAGCCGCGCGAGTGCGCGGCTGGACGCTTGTTAACGCACCTATGAATCGACGCGAACGTATTCTCACAACAATCGACCATCGCGCGCCCGACCGCGTTCCGATCGGGTTTGACATCGTCAGCCCGCAGAAGGAACAGGAACTGTTCGCTTACTACGGCGTCGCTAGTCTGGATGGTTTCTACCGCAAGACGGGAGTGGATTGTTTCTCAGTGTGGCACGCGGACAACGCCGTCCTGCCGCGCTACTGCGGCCCGGCCCGCGCGGGCATTGACACGCACGATTCCACGTATGGCTTCTGGGGCAAAGTGGGGGAACACATCTACCCACTGGCGGGCGTCGACCTGGAAACTTATCGCTGGCCGCGTTGGGACGACTTCGACTACTCCAACCTGGCGGCGGGGTTGCGCGAAGTGCGCGCGCGTGATTTCCCGGCTGTATCCGGCCATGCTGGGCTGGGTTGGCTGCACCATGTGCAGATGCGCAGTTACGATTACTGCCTGCTGGACGTGCTCGACGACGCCTGGATGAGCGAGTACATGGCGCGCAACCGCGCGTTCATCATCCCGTACTTCGAAGCCCTGTTCAAGTATGCAGGCGGGCAGATCGACATTATCCGCGCCGACGAAGACCTGGGCGGGCATGAGCGCATGCTGATCAGTCCGTTCCTGTGGCGCAAGTGGTACAAACCGCTATGGCAGGAAGTGTTTGACATCTGTCACCGCTATGGGGTGAAGGTCTGGCTGCACTCATGCGGATTCTGCCGCGACGTTCTCCCCGACTTCATCGAGGTGGGCGCGGATATCCTCAATCCAATGCCGCCGTACGTGCGCGGCAGCGACCCGGTTGAGATGAAGACCGTCTTCGGGCGGCGGCTGGCCTTCGATGGCGGCGTGGATCAGATGAACGTGCTCGTGGCCGGCACGCCGGCGATGGTGCGGGACGAGGTGAAACGCCGCATCGAACAGCTCGCGCCGGGTGGCGGGTACATCCTGGGGCCATCGCAGGTGATCACCAGCGATATCCCGCTGATCAATCTGGCGGCGATGTTTGAGACGGCGATGGAATGGGGTCAATACGCGGCGTAGTGCGCGTTCAAGAGAAACCGCCAGCGCGTCTCCGCTACTCTCCCCGATCCACGCGCTGCATCACATCACGCCAGAATGCCCAGATCGCGTCCATGTCACGAGCCACCTCCGGCGGCGGCTCGTGGCGGAAGGGGAAGGCGTCGACGCGCTCACGGAATTCCTGCGTAATCGCTGCGGCGTCGATTGCCGTGAGCGCGCCATCTTTCACAACGACCTCGCCGTTGACGATAACGTGGGTTACCGACCCGCCCAATTCGCAATAGGCCAGCATCTCGTAGGCGTCGTTCATCGGCGAGAGCGTTGGACTGCGCGTATCGAGCAGGACGACATCGGCCAGTTGTCCCGGTTTGAGTTCGCCCAGCTGCCCTTTGTGCAACATCGCCGCGGCGCCGCCCATGCTGCCTGCCTCGAACGCCTCCCGCGCGCTGATCCACGTTTTCGGGTCATGGCTTTTAAGGTTGTGGATCAACGCGGCCAGCTTCACCGTCTCAAACATGTTCTGGTTGTCGTTGCTGCACGCGCCGTCCACGCCGAGCGCCACGGTGGCGCCGTGATCAAGCATCTCGCGCATTGGCATCAACCCGCTGCCCAATTTAAGGTTGGCGGCGGGGTTGTGCACGGGGACGGCCCCACTGCGCGCGAGCCGGTCGAGATCGGCCTCGCTGCGAATCCACACCGAGTGGGGCAGCGTCACATCCGGCCCGAGCAGCCCTTCCTTGTCCATCCACTCGATCTGTGTGCAGCCGCGCGTCTGGCGGATGCAATAGTCCTGCACGCGCGTTTCGAGGCAGTGCATCTGAATACCTGCGCCGTATTTGCGCGCCTGATCGAGCGACCGGCGCAGGCAGTCGGCAGTGAGCAACTGTCCGGCGGCGGGGCCGAGGAAGGTCTGCAACCGCCCATTGGCCTGCCCATGCCAGGCGCCCATCCAGTCGTCGAAGATGGCGAGATTGTTGAGCAGCACCCCATGGCGAATCGCGGGGTCGGGGCTCTGGCGCAACGAGTAGCGCGACTGGCTGATATCGAAGCCGAGTTTGGCAGCAGTCGCAACGACGAAATCGCTGTCGTCGTACAACGGCGCGACCGTCGCCCGTATGCCGATGTCGCGATAGGCCAGCATTCCGGCGTCGAGCACCTCGCGATTCCACGGGCCGGAGTGCCAGTAGTGGTCGATCAGACCGGTGCACCCGCTCAGGAGCATCTCGATCGAACTCATCATCGCGGCCAGGTAGTGATCGCGCGCCGTGTACTCGCCGCACTGGCCGATCATCCACACCAGCCACGGTTCGAGCGGCATGCGCTCGGCATACCCGCGCAGGAAGTTCTCGGCGGAGTGGGTGTGTGCGCTGATCAGGCCGGGCGTAGCGAGCATATGGCGCCCATCGACGCGAAGCGCGTCAGGCGGCGTGATCAGCGCAACTTCGTCGGGCGCGCCGATGGCCTGTATGCGCGCGCCGACGATCAGAATTGACTGGTTAGCGCGGGTGCTTCGTGGCGCGGTCGGGTCAAGAACGTCGCAATGGTCGATCAGGATGGACATGCGCGCAATTATATAAAAAAGCAGCAGATGATTCGGACGGCTCTCGCGAAGCAGATTCTGCGAGTCTGAGCCTCTGGCAACTTTGTCAAGTCAGATGTCAAGATGGGCGCCCCGAACTCAATTCATCCCGCTACAATCAAAGCATCACATCACATAAGGAGATGTAGCTGATGTCTACTCCGATTACCGCGCAGGATTTCCCCGATATCCGTTGGAATGGTCACTATATATGGGTCGACCCGCCGCCGCCGCCTGTCATGTTTGCCGAACTGAGCGCGGACGCCGAAGTCCGCCCCGAAGTGCGCGCCCTGTTCCGCAAGACTTTCACCCTCGCTGAAGCGCCCGCGCGCGTTCCAGCGCGTATCACCGTCGACTCGCGCTATTTGCTGTTTGTCAACGGTCAGGAAGTGTTCCAGGGCCCTGTGCGCAGCCAGCCGCGCCGCAAGATCTACGATCTGTTTGACATCGCCCCATACCTGCACACGGGCGAGAACACGGTTGCGGTGTATGTCGTGTACTACGGCACGCCGCGCTCCTTCTGGATGCCCGCGGTCAGCGGCACAGCCGTTGGCAGGCGCGGCACATTGGTCTTTGAGGCCGACCTCGGCGCAGCCGGCTGGTTGGTCAGCGACGCGTCGTGGAAGGCGCACAAGAGTGATGCCTGGCAGTATGACTGGGCCGGCGACGACGCAGTCGGCGTCTTCAACACCATCCCGCTTGAGGTGTACGACGCGCGCAAGGCCGCGCCCGGTTGGGAGCTACCCGGCTTCGACGACGGCGCCTGGGGCAACGCGTCGATCATCACCGTTTCAGGTATTGGCACATCTGCGCGCTCGCGTCCGCCTACCGATCCGTATGGCCCGTTGTATCCGCGCCCCATCGCGCGACTGGGCGGCGACGCGCGTTCGCCACAGACGGCGCGTGTTGAGACGCTGGCCGGGCCGGCCGGCGCACCCATCGGCGATCCGGTCAAGAGTGTGCTGGCCACCCTCGACTTGCAGGCGACTGCGACGCGCGAAAGCGCCGTGATCCCGCTGTCGGTTGACCTGGCGGCGGACGGCGGCGCGCGCATCAGCTTTGACATGGGCGGCATCGTCATGGGGCGTGTGTCGTTCACAGTGACGGCGCCCGCCGGAACTGTCTTTGATTTCTCGTACACCGAAGACCCATTGGCTAAGCCAGGCGGGCCGTTTGCGATGGGGATGCACGCGGGCAACCGCTATGTGGCGCGCGGCAGCGACGATAGCTTCACGCTCTTCGACGCACTCGGTTTCCGCTATGTTTACCTGTATATCTACGGCGCGAGCAGCGCCGTAACGCTGAACAAGTTTGTGGTGCTCGAAGACGTGTACCCGTGGCAGCCTGGCGCGTCCTTCGCCTGCAGCGACGAAGCGCTGAACCGCATCTACACTGCCGGCATCCGCACTGTTCAGCTCAACGCGCGCGACGCCTTCACCGACTGCCCCACGCGTGAACAGCGCGCCTGGGTGGGCGACAGCGTGGTGCATCAGATGGTCAGCCTGACGACAAACACCGACTGGCGGTTGGCGTGGCAATACCTCAACCTTGGAAACTCGCCGCGCTACGACGGCATCCTGCCAATGAGCGTCGCCGGCGAGATCGAGGGCAGTGGCGGTATCACCATCCCCGACTGGTCGCTGCATTGGGTGCACGGCGTATACAACCTGTGCCGCTTCACTGGTGACCGCGATCTGGTGAAGTCATACATGCCGACCATCGAGCGCATCCTGCGCTGGTACGTGCCGTTCCAGAACCGCCAGGGCGTGTTGCACGATCTGGTTGAGTGGAACCTGGTGGACTGGGCTGCAATATTCACCAGTGACACAACCAGCATCGTTACAGGGCTGTGGGCGCGCGGCCTGATGGAATTTTCTGAACTAGCGGGTTGGCTGGGCGAGAACGCGAGCAAGTCCTGGGCCGATGGGCTGCACGCCAAGGCAAAGGCTGGCTTCGACGTATTCTGGGATGAAACCCGCGGCAGCTATGTCGATCAACTGGTCGACGGCGCACAACAACCTGCGATGAGCCAATTGGGCGGCGCAGCGGCGATTACCGGCGGTCTTGCGCCAATGGATCGCTGGGGCCGCATCATCGACGCGATCACCGACATGAACAAGGTGCTCGTCAAGTCATGGATCGGCGGCGATCCTTCGTTCTTTACGAAAGGCCCGGTGGCAAACTGGGACGTGCAACACCAGATCATCAGCGCCGAGCCGTTTATGAGCTACCTCGTCCATGACGCAGTCGCCATGGCCGGTAAGGCCGACATCCTGCCCGACCTGTACACGCGTTGGAGCGCCTTCCTCACCAGCGGCTACGACACCATCGGCGAGGACTGGCTGCACGGCACGCATGTGCATGGTTGGAGTTGCACGCCGACAAAGGACATGGTGTTCTACACACTCGGCGTAACTCCCGCTGAGCCCGGCTACACCGTTGCGCGCATCGCTCCGCGGCTGGGCCGGCTGGCCTGGGCTGAGGGCGACGTGCCGACACCGCATGGGTTGATCCACGTGCGCGCCACCGCAACCGGCGTTACCGTCGATTCACCTGTGCCGGTCATTGTCGAACTGCCCGGCAAGAGCGCACAAGCTCTGCCGGCGGGCAAGCACGACGTGAGCGCGTAATATGCAACGGAGGCCGAGCATTCAGGCGGTGTGTGTCTACCCGCTAAAGCGTCGGCCTCCCACTTCTGACTTCTATTGCTTATGCGACAGACGTCGCATCAGCAATCCGCTCCAGTGGCAACTGTTGCACCGATAGCGCCGGACGCGCATGAACATCGAGAGCACGCGATCAAAGGGTTTGCGCCGGACACGATGCGCCTCGCGACCGCAACGCGGACATTGAACCGTTTCAACGTGCCGTTTTGTCATGGCGCAGATTCCGATGGCAGGGCGACATTGTAGGTGAACAGCCGGCTCTCCTGGATGATGACTTCTATGTGTTGCGCCAGCGCCCCTGCGTAAACGTCCTGCCCATCGCATGCCAGTATCCCCGTTGCTGGCGGCAACGGCAGATTTACTGTGCCAGTGCGGTCAGTGACTGTCCCCCCCGCGCAGGCCCCACCTACAAGCCGCACAGCCACCTGGACGCCACTGCATGGTTGACCGCTTTCCCATTGCACATGCACAGTGATTGACATAATATCTTTCTGCGAAGCTCGAATCTAGTTTTCTAAAGTCGTTCGAAGCCGCGCTTGTTCGTGGATGAGGGTATCAAAACCGGAGACACTTTACCAGTGGGAAAATCCCCATTCTTTTATGGGAATTTTACCTATATGGGCAGCCAGGCGCTGACCAGCGTCCCGGCGCCGGGCTCGGAGGCGATGGTCAGTTCACCGCTCAGCGCCGCAATTCGGCTGTGCATCGAGATCAACCCGAAGTGGCCGTCGTTGGCAGCAGACGCGCGCTCGATGGCGCTGCTGCCGCACCCGTTGTCTTTCACGGTGAAGGTCAGCCGGCCTTGCTCCAGGCGCAACAGCACGTCCACGCGCGAGGCATGCGCATGCGCTCCAACGTTGTCGAGTGCCTGCTGAATTGTGCGGTACACCGCGTGGCGCGATGCGCCTGGCAAGACAGTATCGATGTCCGGCGCGCAGTCGAGGTGAATGGCGAGGCTGTAGCGCGATGCGGCGTACCGCACCAGTTCACCCAGTGGGCGACTCAGACTGTTCTGTATCTGGATCGGCGACAGGTTCTGGCGAATCTGTCGCACGGTTTGAGAAGCGTGGTGGGCATCGGTCATACAGTCGCGCAGAAGCGCGTCGCTCTGGATCGGATCCGCGCTGGCTAACCGGCGCACCGATTCAAGATAGAGAGGCAACCCGCCCAGGAATTGCTGGATGGTGTCGTGCAGTTCCTCGGCCAGATGGGCTCGCTCGCGCTCCTGCGCCTCGTTTACGCGTTCCGGCACGTGGCGCAGTTCGTCGATCTGCCGCGCAGTGACGATGAACAGCGCCACCTGCTGCGCGACCAGGTCAAATACTTCCAGGTCGCGCTCGTGGAACGTTTCCTCGTCCCACCTTTTCCCCAGTGCGAGCAAGCCGATGCGCATGGTCGATTCCAGCGTCCCGGCTGCATCCTGCGGCCCATCGACAACTGCTGTCAGCGGGGCAACCGCCTCAAAACCGCACTCGGTCAATGCCGCCAGCCACGCGGGCGCGGTGGGGGCATCCGGCCCGACGAGTAATGGGTGTTGGAGAGGCGCACCGCTGGTTGTTTCGGGCGTCGGGTGAATGTCGCCGAGTTTCACGACGTCGCCAGCTTGTGCAGCGAGATGATAGCAGCGCGCTCCCGGTTCCCATAGCCATACTGCGGCCTGCTCGACGCTGAATTCGGACACCAGCGCAGCCGTGACGCGCGCGGGCAGGTCTTCTGTGCTCCCGCGCGTCGACAACGTTTCACTGAAACGCTGGATTGATTGCAGACTGTGGCTCTCCCAGCGGAACAAGCGACTGAGCACGTTGCGCCAGAAGGGCTGGCCTGCCCACAGTGCGCCGAACAAAAAGGCAACGCCAAAAACGGGCACAAACGGCGGGATGCTGAATGCGCCGGGGTCGGGCGTCGACAGGCGGATCAGCCACGCGCCGATATTCGCCACAAGCGCGCTCCCGGCGAGCAGAAGGACGAAGATGAACAGGTCGCTTGCGCCGCGCAGCGTCTGATAACGCACGACCATGAATGCCATCCCGAGCGGGATGCCGAGTTGCAACAGGCGCATGTCCAATCCGCTGAGCGTGAAGTAGCGCGCCGGGCCGAAAAAGCTGTCGGGCAGAATCCCTTCGCGCATAAACGCCAGAAAGGCGACGAGGATGCCTAGCAGGAGGATGATCAATTGGCGACGCATGCGCCGCGAACGGGTGCGAAAGAGCACCCAGAGAGCGCGCGCGATCATCACCCCCATCCCGATGCCATATGCTATCCAAAAAAGCGTGCCGAGAATGAAGGCCGCTGCCTGACCCGCGAGCGGTGTCCAGCCTGTCACATCCGGCCACACCAATGCCTTGTCCAACCCGTAGGCGATGGCTGCAAACGTCGTCACCCCGTAGGCGGCGATCAGCCAGCGAGGCGTATCTGGCGCGCGCGCCCCGCGAGGCGCGCGGTTCGTGTCGCGGGTGACCAGCAGTGCGAAATGGATGACGGTCACGCCGACAAAGGCGACAACGACATGCCATGCCGTTTCAGCCAGAAGGTACGCTGGTTCGGTGGGTGAAAGGGGCGCATAGTGGCGAAACCATTGCGCCGCCCCCAGCATATTGGCGGCGACGGCGGTGATCTGATTTAGGCGCGCGCCCGGGCGCGTGCGATACACGACCAGCGCAAGCAACCAGTAGCACAGACCGTTGAGGAATTCGGGCAGATGGCTATCGATCGCATCAGCAAGGCTAAATGGGCGGATCGGTATAACGACATCAAGAATGCTTTCGCCCCGCAGCACGGTCAGTGTTGCGGTGGTTTCGCCGCGCGCAAAAATATCGGCGTAGCGTTGCGCGTGATCGACGCTGAACGGCTGCCGATTCAGCGCAATCAGCCCATCGCCGCCCGTTAACCCGCTGACAAGCAATCCCGGCATCCAGTATGGGGTGTTATTGCTCACCTTGTACCAGCTCGTCTGGCCAGTCCATTCGATCAGGAAACCGCCGAATGGGCGGCCGATGCTGTTAAGCAGGTTAATGTTGACGATCAGCGCGATGAGCAGGTTCACCGCCATCAACGCCGGAATCCAGCGCGACCCGATCGCGCGCGCAATGCGGGTCATAGGGCCGGTGTTTTGAGATCGTGAATCATGCACGCTTTGGTGAGCAATGTATGGCGGCGCAGGTGCGCGGGGACGTGTGACAACCCCAGCTTACCGAAAATGTGGTCGAGGTGGTTATTCACCGTCTTCGGCGCGATGACCAGTTCCGTCGTGATGCTCTCGACGCTGCTCGAGGATGCCAGGCGCGCGATGACGTCCATCTCGCGATCGGTCAGTTCATTGAAGTGCCGCAATGCGATACCCACCCAACACTGCTCATCGGGGGTGAGTCGCGCAAACACCTCGTCGGCCAGCGCGCGGGCATTGGTGACTTCGGGATCGATGTGGACATGCCCGCTGCACGCGATGCCGATGGCTTCGAGCAATGCTGCGGGCTCGCTGCCCTTCAGAATATAGGCAAGTCCCTTCACCCCGTCGCGCAGAAGCTCGACCACTTCATCGCGGCGGTCTTCATACGCGGAGAAGAGCACGATGCCCACCTGTGGGTAAGCGCGCTTGATCCGCCCGGCCAGCCGGATTCCGTAGTTGTGACTGTTGCGCGAGGCAGCGCCGTTTTCAGGCGGGATCGCGATATCGATGACCGCGACATCGACCAGCGCGCCGTAATTCTCGTTGATAGCCAATTGCCAGCCGCTTGCCTCGTTCGCCGCTACAACGACCTCGAATCCCGCACTCGTCAGATACAAAGACAGCCCGCGCCGCATAAACGCATCATCATCCACGACCAGAGCTTTCAAGCTGCGTCCTCCTTGAGCCATTCACATGTTGCCCGGCGACCGCACCCGGTTCCGTCACCCTATTCTATTCGAATCCCCCAAAACGGTTCAACCCGCCTCTCCTCCCCTCCTCCCCTCTTCTCCCCCCATCTCCGGCAGCACGCGCGGCTGGCCGGTGAACAGCGGTGTCACACCAACCGGGTCCGCGGACACGACCATGTTCCCGATCCATGTGTAGATCAGATGCAGGTCGGGCACATGTTTGCGCCATGCGCCTTCAACGTCCTGGGTAAAGCCAATGAGCGGGTAGTGGATCGTCAACCGGTCACCGGGTGCGACGCCGTCGAAACGCACATACGCGCCCGACCACTGCACGGGGATGGAGCGCGCGCCAACGGTAGCACGCACCTGATTGCGCGGCGCCCAGTGCGGCGGACGCAGGAAGTAACTGTCACTCACCGCCGCCTCCACCGTCATGCCACCGGCATTTGGGAAATGCGAGATGACGCGTCCCCACGGCGACTCGCGGCTGAGGCACATGTTCACATACACGCCGGCCGGGCCGAGCGGGGACTGGGGCAACCGGTCGATCACGTTCGTCCATGTGGTATAGATGGCGCGCATGCCCTCAGGGGCGCAACAGCCGAACATTTCGTAACCCGATACGCGCCCGAGCAGCGTGTTCTCGATATCATTCAGCCCCGACCCGCCGATGATGCCGCCCTGGAATTTGCGCAACTCGTCCAGGCCGCGCGCGATCGCCTCGCTTCCAGACGCGTGGTTGAGTAAGCGATAGTATTCCTCGAACGCGGGGGTGACGATAAATTGCAGATTGCTGATGGAGTTGCGCAGGAAGCGCTCGACGTAATCGAAGTATTCCGGGTAGCCGGCGCGCGCCACCAGCGCCGCGATCGACATGATATCCGACAAGCAGCATGTCTCGCTGCAATTCGTCGCCCAGTCAGGCGCGGCCGGGAACCAGCCCGCGCCCGTGCCCTGCGCCAGCATCCAGTCGAGCGAGCTTTTGGCGAACTGGGTATAGCGCCCTTCGCCTGTGATCGCGCCGAGATGGGCGACGCCCCACAGCGCATGCAGTGTGGCGTGACCGTGGCCGCCGCCGAAATCGCCCGGCGTCACCTGGCCGATCTTGATGCCGTCCGGTTGAATGCCTGCCATGATGCCTTCGGCGTAAGCGCGCGCGAAGTCGAGCGCTTCGGCGTCTCCCGTCGCGAGGTAAACGTTCACCAACGGCTCAACCAGCGGCGCGGGCGTCTTGTTCCAGTAGTTGGGGATCGGGCTGCCATCCTGGCGCAGCGCGCCCATGCCCGCGGGGAGATAACACATTGCGGGCGTCGGGAAAATCGCCAGATGCTTCAACCAAAGCATTATCTTGCGCGCGGTCGCCTTCGACTCGACATTGCCTGTGCGACGGTAATCTTCTGCCAGTGCGTGCAATATCTTGGTCGCGCCCCAGATGTGATAGACGTGCTCATCCTTCGTGTAGACGCGGTTGATGTCGGCCTCATTGTAACAACCGGGATGACACAACACGGCGCCGTCGTCCTGCACATAGCTCAGCATGCGGCGGTGAAATCCCGCCTCTTCCACCAGACCGGCAGTCGAGCCGGAAACCTCGCGCATGTAGTACCACTCCCAGTTCATGCGCGCATCCGTGTCGCACGGCGCCACCACATCATGCCCCTGCGGCGTCGGCGGGCATTTCAGTGGATGGCACTGGAACACCGGCTCATAGTCGAGATCGGCGCGCGGCGTGTGGATAAGGTAATTCATCGCCCATCCGGCCATGCGTTTCAGGTCGATATCGGTTGCGGCATCGCTCTCATCATCCGAGCGCGTCTCTGCGCGCACTTCGTGCACGAAGTGCGCATCGCGCACCGTTCCATTGATTCCATAAATAACCAAGCCCGTTTCTGCATTCATCATCCACCTCGCTGTCACTCCGTGTGTCCAGGTTTATGATACAACTGCAGATAGATCTGACATGAAGCAAGATATTCGGCCGATCATCGATGCGCTGACATCTCTCGACAAGACGCGCCCTTTTCTTATCGCTATTGACGGTCACAGTGCAGCCGGTAAGACCACGCTCTCAAGCCAACTACGAGACGAGATTCCTGACGTGAGTGTCGTGCACGCCGATGACTTTTATCGCGTAATGGATCCGGTTGAGCGTAAAACGCTGGACGCAGCCGGCGGCTACCGGTTGTATTTTGACTGGGAGCGGTTGCGCGATCAGGTTCTAGAACCACTATCCACCGGCTCCGTAGCCAACTATCAGAAATATGATTGGGCAACTAACACCCTTGGAGAATGGGAAACGTTAGTGCCAGCGGAAGTCGTTGTCGTAGAGGGATGCTATTCGGCGCGGCCTGAGTTAAAGCGTTACTATAGCGCGGTAATCTTCGTAAAAGCGCCGACTAACAGACGGATAGCTGTGCAACAAGAGCGTGGCGATGCCTGGGAGTGGATAGAAAGATGGTATGCGGCTGAGCGGCACTATTTTGAAATCAGCCAACCAGAAAGCTACGCAACGTTAGTGTGGGATTCGGCATAACAAGATGGGGCTCGCTCATCAGTATTGCACATCAGGCTATCATGGTGCCAATGCTAAAGATCAAGGTCGCCATCCTCGCGGCATGCTCCATCATGACTATCGCCATCGCTCTGACGCCGATCCTCGCCGAAATTTCGCGCGCGTTTCCCAGCGTGCCCACATCCACGATTCAGATGATTACCGTCCTGCCGGGGCTGATTGCGATGCCCTTCTCGCTCGTGGCCGGCAAGATTGCGACCATCATCACTAAGAAAACGATGGCGCTGTTCTCAATGACTGTGATGATGCTCGGCGGTCTCATCCCGCTCGTGGCGCACGGCAGCATCGAGATGTTGCTCATTTCGAGTGGCATCGTCGGCGCTGGCTCAGGTTTTCTGATTCCGGTCACGTCGTCGCTCATCTCGGATCACTTCGATGACCACGAACGCGGCACAATGATGGGGTTGCAGGCCGCATTGATCAACGCCGGGGGCGTAATTTTCGCCATCCTCGGCGGTGTGCTGGCGCAAAGCGGCTGGTTCAACGCCTACCTGGTGTTTGTGCTGACTTTGCCTGCGATCGTCATCTTTGCCGTGCTGCTACCTAAAGGCAAGGTTGTGAGAGTGAGCGGCGCAAGTGGCGCGGGCGGGTTCGGGTTGAATGAGACAGTTGTCTATCTCAGCATCGTCGGCCTGTTCTTCGGGTTGCTTTTTACGACGTACAACACCAACGTCGCGCTCTATCTCGATGCGACGCACCTGGGCGGCGCGACGGAGGCCGCAATCGCCGTTTCGTGCTTCAGCAGCATCGGGATCGTCGCCGGGCTCATTTTTGGCAAGACCGTGCGGCGATTCAAGCGCTACACGCTGTTGATGGCGCTGGGCGCGGCAATGGTCGGGCTGGCATTGACGACCGTGGGCGGCAGCCTGCCGATGGTGTTTGCGGGCGGGCTGCTCATTGGCTACGGGTTGTCGACGCTGATGCCCTTCGGCGTCTTCTCGGTCACCCAGAACATCGCGCCCGCGGCGACATCACTCGCCATCGCGGTGTTCACAGCTTCGGTCAGCCTCGGTGGGTTCGCGTCGCCGTTCGCGGTCAACGCGTTGGCTGGACTGACCGGCGATGGCAGCGAGAAGGCGCGCTTCCTCGTCGCAACGGTCGGGCTGGCGGTGTTGTTTGCGATTGTCTTAATCCGTGAGTTGCGCACACAGCGGCGGCTACTGGCGTAGGGGTAACCCTTGCGGTTACCCGTTTATGCGCGGCGACCGCGATGCGCGATGAGTGCGCCCGCAATGTGGGCAACCGCGATGACCGCGATGAGGGCGACCGCAAGGGATCGCCCCAACACATTGGGTGCAGGCGTCGCAGTGAAACGCATACAGGAGAATATGGATAACAACAATAATCTGATGATACCGGCTGCGCTGGTGGACAAGCTGGTTGCCGCGCAGCACATCACCGTTCTGACTGGCGCCGGTGTGTCGGCGGAGAGCGGCGTGCCGACGTTCCGCGATGCGCAGACGGGGCTATGGGCACAATATAGCCCGACCGAACTGGCCTCGCCCGAGGCGTTCGCGAGAAACCCACAACTGGTCTGGAACTGGTACGAGATGCGGCGCCGGCTGGTCGAACAGGTTGAGCCCAACGCGGGGCATCGGGCGCTGGTCGAACTGGCGGCTATCGCGCCGCAGTTTACGCTCATCACGCAGAATGTGGATGGGTTGCATCAGCGCGCCGGCAGTGTCAACGTGATCGAACTGCACGGCGGTTTGTTTCGGTACCGCTGCTACGAGTGTGATATGCCTGTGACCGCACAAGAATGGCAAACCGGCGCCATCCCGCCAAAATGCCCGACCTGCGGCGGCAATGTGCGCCCGGACATCATCTGGTTTGGCGAAAGCCTGCCGGAACGCAACCTGGCACTCGCTTTCCAGGCCAGCAGGGTATGTGACGTTTTCCTGTCAATCGGCACGTCGGGCGTCGTGGCGCCGGCGTCGAGCTTGCCATACGAGGCGCTGTCAAACCACGCGACTGTCGTGGAGATCAACCCGAAAGAGACCGAACTGACCTACGACGCGACTTTTGTCCTCCGCGGCCCGGCCGGCCAGATACTGCCTGCGCTCGTGGCAAAGATGAAACAGCGGTAGATGGGCGGTTTGGCGTAGAGACACCCTATGCGTCTCGCGGTTACCAGTTTTACACGGGGCGAGCGCACGCGTTCCGGGCGAGCGCAAGGCATCGCCCCTACTGGTACTCAGCTTTCAACACGCCGATGAAGGGCAGGTTGCGATAGACCTCATCGAAATCGAGCCCGAAGCCATAAACGTATTCATTGGGAATCTTAAAACCCACGTAGCGCGGATTGATCGCTACCTTGCGGCGATCTTCTTTATCGAGCAGCACGCACACCTCGAGGCTGGCCGGTTCGCGCGTATTGAGCATGCGCAGCACATAGTCAAGCGTGATGCCGCTATCCACGATGTCCTCGACGAGCAGGACATCGCGACCACGGATATCGGTGTTCAGGTCAAGCACGATGCGCGGAGAACCATTGCTGGAGCGCGCGCCCACGCCGTACGATGATACCGACATAAAGTCGATCTGGTGCGGCAGGTTTAGCTTGCGCATCAGATCGGTGAGAAACACCACGCCACCGCGCAGGATGCAGATCAGGATCAACTGCCGGCCGGCATAGTCCTGATCGATCTGTGCGGCCATTTCGGTGATGCGTCTCTGTAGTTCTTCTTCGGAGATGAGCACATGATCGAGACAGTGTTCATAGCTCAGTGCCGTATTAATCTTCGCCATGCCCTTGAGTTTAGCATCACCCATCGTTTTACAACTTCGCGTTAAGATAGGAGTCATGCAACCGAAATACGATCTCACGTCTGTGCGCGAACAATTCCCCATCGTCAACGAATCGATCTACTTGAATCATGCCGGCATCAGCCCGATCCCGGAGGTCACGCGCCGCGCCGTTGTGGAGGGCGCGCAAGTTCTAGCCGATTTTCACGGTCTTGATAGGGTGTTTGGCGAGTTGTTTGTCAATGCGCGCCGCACTGCGGCGAGTCTGATCAACGCCGCGCCGGAGGAGATTGCCTTCGTGCAGAACACCGCCGAGGGGATGAACCTCGCCGCGCACAGTCTGCCGTTGCAGCCCGGCGATAACGTGCTCACCTGCAACCAGGAGTACCCCGCTGTCGCTTACCCCTTCCTGAACCTGGAGAAACGCCGCGGCATCGAGACGCGCGTGTTACCTGCCGATGGCGGCGGCCTCACTGTTGATTTACTCGAACGCCATGCGGATGCGCGCACGCGCGTGGTCGCGGTCAGCTCGGTCGAGTTCTCCACCGGCTTCCGCACCGACCTGAAGGCGATTGGCGAATGGTGCCATGCCCACAACGTGTGGCACGTGGTAGACGGCATCCAGTCGCTGGGCGCGGAACCGATGGACGTAAAAGCGTGGCACATCGACGCGCTGTCATCGGGCGGCCACAAGTGGATGATGATCCCCGCTGGACAAGGCTTCATGTATATCGACAAGGCGCGGCTCGACGAGTTGAACCCGCCATTCGCCGGCGCATCGAGCGTCGCCAATGCCGGCAACTACCTTGACTACGACCTCACCCCACAGCCCGACATGCGCCGCTACGAGCTGGGCGTTCCGAATCTTCTCGGAATCATGGGGCTGGTCGCCAGCCTGGACTTTCTGCAGTCGCTCGACATCGCGGCCATTGACGCATGGACGCTGCACCTCACTGATATGTTGATCGAAGGCGTCGACCGGCTGGGTTACGAGGCGCTCGTCAACCGCGACCCGGCGCGGCGCTCGGCCATCGTCATCATCCGCATTCCCGGCGACGCGGACAATGTGAAGATCAAAGAGCGCTTGAAGTCAGTCGATGTGAAGTATGCGGTGCGCGGCGGCGGCATCCGATTGGCGCCGCATTGCTACAACAGCGAGGAAGAGATCGCGCGCGTGCTGGAGGCTTTGGGGAAGAACTGAGCGACGCGCATTCCTTGTGAGGGGTGGACTTGCGAGCAACGCTACCACAAGCCCACTCTCGCCAGGTTAGGACTCCACAGTGTGTGTGCGGCGGCTTGCGTTTTGTATTACTTGCGAATTCTGGTAAATGCGATATAGGCGATTACCATGTCGACGAACGCATACACACTCGTCCCAAGAAACACGAAACTGATCAGGCTGAATGACGCGAAGAAGCTGATGGTCAGCAGCATCATGGTGAAGCTCATCAACCCGAGGATGAAATTGCGCAGGATGCGGCGGCGATACTCTTCGATCAGGTTATCGCGATCTTCACTGACATCGTCTCGTTGCTGCACAGTCTGAGCAAGATTGACGATAAAATGTCGCGCCGACTCCTCCGGCCAACCGCGCGCCAAAAGCTCGTGGATCAGTTTTTCATGGCTCACGCCGGCGGCCAACTGCTTCCCAAGTGCGCGGGTGAGCTGCTTGAGCGTGCTCTGCTGCGCCACTGGATCGGGCGACATGGTTTTCTTAAACAGTGTAATTCTTTTAACCTGCCTATTTGCGATTGCGCCACCAACCAATAAAACCTGCTAGAAAGTCGATTATCCCGAAAATGATCGATCCAAAAAAGACGAACGATCCACCGTTATAGGAGCGCACAATGTTGAGCGATGCGACGTATATGGCTATTCCGCCAATCATCCATAGCACACCGCGCACCATGCGTCGTTTATACACCATTATTGCCGCCTGGCGTTTGTCAGTCTCGCTTGGCTCGGCCTGCGTAATTACCTCGACATTCTGTGCCGTTTTGGCGACAAACTGACGCGCAGTAATATCGGGCCATCCGCGCGCAACGAGGATGCCGGCAGCCGACTCCTGACTACTACCCTGCCGCAATTCGTGGGCGACCATGTCCCGCAGTTCCGCCATCGACAATCCCGGTGTTGGTGTCGCGACATTCGTCGCGGTCGTATTGTTCTTCATCTGATCCTTCGGCATGCGCGTGTGTGTGGGGCGCGCCCTAATGCTTCTTGTGGTCACGAAACCAGCCGCTCAGTCCCGCCGCAAAGTCGTGCGCCTCAAACACGATCAACATGACGCCCATCGTGAAATGGTAGAGGCCGTTGGCAACATTCTGCATGCCCAGACCCACGGCGATGATGACCAACCCCAGAATAACACACAACAGTCCGCGCAACATGCACTTGTAGTTGTCTTTTTGCGCACTGCGCTGTTCAAACGCTGTTTCACGCAGAATTTCGCGCCCAGGCAGAAGCCCTATCACGAAACGGCGCGCTGTCTGCTCCGGCCAGCCCCGCTCGATCAGTTGTGTGATGATACTGTCCAGCGCCTGACCGCGTGACAGTTGCGCCGTCACGCGGTCTTTGATTTCCTTCAACGACAACCCCTGATGGGGGATTCGATTTGCCATAGTGTGCTCTAATGCAGACTTCAATGTACTACCAAATCAAAAACACGCAAAACCGTCCCCATCACTGATCACCCTGCGAAGGCCACAGGCGATACAAATCGCAGGGTTGTTTGCTCGCGACATCATCCCTGCGAAGGATATCTGGTAGATTACGCGCCTGAAAGCAACCTTCGCAGGGGATACGTGTTCACCTTTCAAATCTCCAATCTCTAATCTCGCTTCATCCCTTCAACGCCCCCTCAACCATGGCGCGGAAGAACACCGGGCGCGCGAACAGGAACAGGATCACGACCGGCAGAGCGATGAGAATACAGGCTGCCGCCAGCACCTGATACCCGATGACGAACTGGCCGATGAAGTCATACAGGCCAAACATCGCCGTTTTCAACGCATTCTTACTCACCAGCAGATACCCGGCGATAAACTCGTTCCAGACGCCCACAAACGACAAAAGAAATGCAGAGGTCAGCCCGGGCGCAGCCAATGGCGCGACGATTCGAAAGAGCGCCTGTACGGGTGAGCATCCATCAATAAACGACGCTTCCTCCAGTTCCCGTGGAATTGTGTCGAAGAATGCCTTGACAATCCAGATGCTGAACGGCAGGCCGAACCCGACATACACAATAATCAGGAAGATGCGCTCTTCATACCCAGGGAAAGCCTTGCGCAGCGCAACACCAAGCTGATAGAGTGAGATCAGGTTGGTCAGGAGCGGCACGCCGGTAATCGCCAGAATCGCAAGCTGCAGGGCGCGCCTGCCGCGAAAGTTAAAGCGCGAGAGAGCATATCCGGCCATGCCCGCAAACAACGTCACGAGCAAGGATGCCGACACCGCATACAGTAGTGTGTTTGGGATGTAGGTGCTGAACATGCGTCCCTGCATCTCAAAGCCAAAGAGGGCGTCTGGATTAGGCTTGATGTCGATGACCCGGTCATACCCCTCAAGCACAAATCGACAGGCATTGACGTCGAAGTCCCTGGTCTCCGTGTCGCACGGCAGCAGCAACGGTGGTTTGCGCTGAACATCGACCTGGCGCTTAACCGATGTGAGGATCGTCCCCAGGATAGGCAGCGCCATGAAGAGACAGACAATTACAAGCAGGAAGTTGTAAATCCACGGTTGTGCGCCTTTGGCAAACGCATAGTACCTGGCGCTGCGTTTCAGGTAGGCTGGAGATGTAGAAGTTGTTTCCATAATGTGTAAAAACTCACTCAGGCTTAGAACTTATACCCCTCTGAATCGGATCGTGAAATGCGCAAGGCCACAAGAATCAACACCAGATTGACAATCGTCATTAAGACGGACAGCGCGGCAGCGCGACCGAACTCCAACTGGCCAAAGCCCAGTTTGTAAAGCAGGAAACTGAGCACCTCGGTCGCTGTGCCCGGTCCTCCACTCGTCAGGCTGAAGACCATGCCCACCCCGTTGATGCCTCCCAGGGTCAGGTTGAACATTGCAACGACGAGGGTCGGGATCACAAGTGGGAATGTAATAAATCGAAATGAAGAAATGCCGTTTGCGCCGTCCATCGAAGCGCTTTCCAGCACCTCCTTGGGGACGGTCTGCAGTGCGGCCAGGATAAGCAAAGTGATGAAAGGCACGGCCTTCCATGCCGATGCGAAGATGAGCAGGAACATGGCCGGCGCAGGTGGAAATGGGATCGCTTCGGTTAAGGGAGAAGGCGGTGGGGTTGTCAGCAATGATATCCCATCCGGCGAGCCGAATAACGGGGATGCGAAGAATGGAGAGAGCAGGCCATAATCCGGCACCACGAAGAGCCGAAAAACCAGGCCGGCAATCACGTCGGAGAGCACCCATGGGATGAAAATGACCGTAAGGTAAAAACCCGATAATCGCAGCTTACGGTTCAGGAACAACGCAACGGTGAACGAGACGACCATCGTCAGAAGCGCATACCCCAGCAGGAACATCAGAGTAAGCCAGACGCTGTCGGAAAACGAACTGCTTCCAAATACTTTGTCGAAGTTCTGCACCCCGACAAATTTCATTGTGCCAGCCTGAAAATCCTGAGTGCTTAGAAAGATTGAGTAAAACCCAGGATAGAACTGGACAACGGCGAGCACGAGCAGGCTTGGCAACAATAGCCAGAATGGCAGTGTGCGCGAGAGGAAAGTCTGTCGGATGCGACGGCTGTGCATCCCCGGTTGCGGGCTAGTCACGACTTGAGCAGTTGCAGCCATATCGACCTTAAAAAGAGGGAGAAGCCGGTGCAATCACCAGAGCTTCTCCCTGTTGAATCAGAATGGGTCCACCCACTCCAGGGAGTGTGTGGACGTAGGGTTAATACTACTGATTGGCCTTATTATATTCAGTCTCGGCCTTGGTCAACACGGTGGCGATATCAGACTTTACGTCGCCCTTAATGATGTCGTAAATCGCTTTGGTCACGATGTTGGCTGCATCAGCAGTATTCGTGAGTGAACCGTACCATGTCGTGCACAAACCAGCTGTTGCTGCAATACCTTGCTTGTAGAAAGGTGTGGCGAACAGCGGGTCATTGGCGGTTGCGCTTGAAGTTGGGATACCACCGCCCGGGCCGAACACGTACTCAGCGTTCTGCTTCGGGTCCATCAGCCAGTTAATGTACGCTTGTGCGCCTTCGAGGTTCTTGGCGCCTTTGGGGATAACCAATGTGCCATAATCGGTGCCGCAACCAGAAGTCTTACCAGGACCGGCAGGGAATGAGGCCAGTTTTACTTCGCCGGCATTGATCGCGTCGATCATGTCCTTCGAGGACTTGGTTTCGTACTTTGTGCCCTTGGGCGATGTCAACGGGTTGACGTAGCGGTAACCAAACAGACCGGTCGGGAAGGCCGCGGCGGAAGCATCCTTGAACGACTCTTCCTCCTGGAACTTGCCGGCGAATACGGTTTCGGGGCTATAGCCCTTTACGGCAACATCGCGCATAAACGTCATCGCGGCGACGTTCTCGGGCGTGTTGA
>CAIXPS010000300.1 GCA_903921365.1 uncultured bacterium
AACCTGTTTGGCGATATCTTGAGCGACCTAGGCGGCGCAATCGTCGGCAGCCTGGGGCTTGCCCCCAGCGCCAACATACGCCCCGACCGCAAGTATCCATCGTTGTTCGAGCCTGTGCACGGGTCAGCGCCCGACATCGCCGGTAAAGGGATCGCTAACCCGATCGCAGCGATTCGCAGCGCGGCAATGATGCTCGACTTCCTCGGCGAACCTGAGGCTGCCCATTCCATTGAGTCGGCTGTCATTGCGAATCTCTCCGCCGGCCTGGTTCGCACGCCTGACCTCGGCGGCCACAGCACCACGGTTGATATCGGCAACGACATCGCCGCGCGCATCAGCAGCGCCACGCATTAGTTCAACACCATGAAAAACTCCACCCTTCTTGTGCAGCAAGCCTGCGCGGGCAAACGCCCCGAGCACACACCCATGTTCGACCTGTTGCTAAACGACGCGGTCATCGAACATTTCGCGGGACGGCCATTCGACGGCATCGACGACGAGGAAACCTCGATTCGCGCGTTGCGCAATGGGCTGGACGGCAGCCGCCACTTCGCAGTGCCCGATATCGATGGGCGAACCTGGACGGATGACCAGGGGAACACTCGCGTGGCAGCCAGATGGACCAACTGGATACAGCAGCACGCCCTGGTGACTGCGGAAGACTGGACCCACTGGATAACAGCTGACATTGAGCGCATCGAAGCGCAGCCATGGCCAACGGATGCCGAGAAGGCGCAGACGCTTGCGAAGCAGCAGCGGCTGATCGAACGGCTCGCTGGCACCGCCTACATCCACTGCACACCCTCAACAGCGATCAACGATATGCTCTTTGGCAAGATGATCGGCCTGCAGATGTTCTCGTATTTATGGGCGGACGACCGCGAACTGATCCTGCGCTGGATGCGCGCGATTGAAGGGTCGCAACGCCGCTACATCGAACAAACCGCGCACGCTGAGACAGCGGGTCTGGCGATGATCTATTCCGATGTCGCCTTCAAGCAACATCCGATGTTCAGCAAACGCACCTTTAATGCGTTTGGCTTTTTCGATGATGTCGCGAGCATCTGTGACGCCTGTCACCGCAAGGGATTGCAGGTGATCTTTCACTCAGACGGCGACATCACCACTATCGTGGACGACCTGGTTGCCGCGGGGATCGACGGGTTGAACCCGCTTGAGAAGGCGGCCGGCGTGGATGTCTATGCGCTACACAAGGCGCACCCGCAACTCATCCTCGTCGGCGGCGTAGATGTCACGCATCTGCTGCGCGAGGGCACGCCGGAGGAAGTGGGCAAGGAAACTCGCCGCATGATCAACGAGTTGGGCAGCGAAGGACGCCTCCTGATTGGCAGTTCAACCGAGGTAAGTGAGCTTGTGCCGCTGCGGAACTATCTCGCCTTCCAGGACGAGGTTATGCGAGGATAACAAACTATGAACGCCCGAGACAACTTCCTTGCCGCAATTCGTTTTCAGTCGCCGCGCTATGTGCCTCTCGGCAACGAACCCATCTACCTCTCCTTCCAGTTTGAAGGCAACTTCCGAATGGCAAACTGGATGGATCACTGGGGCGTGCGCTGGGAAGTCGGGCTTGCGGACACGGTGCCCTTCCCCAAGGGCAACCCACTGCCGAGTCTCGACCAGCTCGCTGACTTCTGCACCCCGGATCCGAACGCATTGGTCTTTACACCCGAAATGCGCGAGGCGCTGAAGAACACAGATCGTGGCGAACGGCTGATCAAAGGCGAGTTGATCTACCTGCTATTTGAACGCGCGTGGGCAATTATGGGAATGGAAAACTTCCTGATGGCGTTCGCAACCCACCCTGCTGAGATGCACGCGTTCCTGCATCAGATCGCACACTATGCCCGCGTTGTTTTCGACCGTTACCTCGAACTTGACGTGGACGCCATCGGCTTTTCAGAAGACCTCGGCTCGCAGCGGGCGCTCATGATCTCGCCTGCCATGTTTCGAGAGTTCATCCTGCCAGAATATGTCTATTGCTTTGAAAACGTCCTGCGCGCCGGCAAGATCGTCCACTTCCACAGTTGCGGGTGCGTTCATGCCGTGGCGAAAGACCTGGCGGATATCGGCGTGACCATCCTCAATCCAATCCAGGCGCGCGCCAACAACCTGGACAGGATCAAGCGCGACACCGTTGGCCGGATGGCGTTGCATGGCGGGATCGACACCGCAATACTGGCCAACGGTACGCCCGATGATGTGCGCACTGAAGTGATGCGCATGCTGGATATCCTCAAGCCGGGTGGCGGGTATATCTGCGCCCCCGACCAGGAAATACCCGGCATACCGGATAAGAACCTGAGGATGCTGTGGAAGACGGCGCGGGAGTGCGGGAGGTATTGAGGGCAGCAGACATCGGCTGGAAGCCGACCAGCCTTCCAGCGTGCTTTCATAAGCATCCTTGAGTGCAGATTCCTGTGATGTCGGATACGTCATCGAGTACACCGACGCCGCGACCAACCTGCGCTACTACGAGCAGGACTTTGTCGTGGTGACGTCTGATGGCTGCTACTACCTCGTGGAAACCAAGGGGCAGGTGACCGAAGAAGTGCCGCACAAGAACCGTGCGGCGGGACTGTGGTGCGAGAACGCCACGATCCTGACAGGCGTGCCGTGGGCGTTTGTGATCGTGCGGCAGACAGACTACGAACTACTCAGGCCGGATGAGTTTGCGGATCTGGGTGCGCTGCAGGGCGAGATGCCCATCGCGTCTGTCTGACGAGCAGGACGACATCAAACTGGCACTGGATGCGTTGAAGCTCGATCCAGTCGATCCCGATGTGGATCACCCGCTCGTTGTCCTTTATCAGGCGCTACACTTAGCGGTCATGACAGGATGGCCTATCTGAGCGCAGAGCATAAGAGGTTGCTGGTGGGTTGCGTGGCTGGATACCGGCTGATATGTAATAATAACTTCGACGTACAATCTTGTGGATTCTGAGTATTGTTTGCAGCCGATTGCTAAGGCAAGGTGTGTTGTGAATCCGTCAAACGCCGATATTCGCCAGTTCATTCTCGACACATTTACCGAAGGGGACTTCGTTGATCTTTTCTGTGCCGACTATTTCCCACAGGCGGAAAACGACTTTTCGGCGAGTATGTCTTTCGCGCGCAAGGTTCAGACACTCATCTTGTACTGCCAGAATCGCGGCGTCGTAGACAACCTGCTGGCCGCATTACAGAAAGAGCGACCGCAGCCTTATAGGGAACAATTTCCGCGTGACCCTCATGTACCGCAAGTGGTTTTTCGGGCCGCACAGGTCACAATCCGAAACCCGCGTCAGATATTCATAAGTCATGCGCATCAGGATACCGAGTTCGCTCACCGTTTGGCAAGTGACTTAGTGAAACAGGGATGGTCTGTATGGATCACGCCAGACAGCATTCAGCCTGGTGAAAAGTGGGTGAAGGCTATTTCACGAGGGCTGGATGAGAGCGGCATTTGCCTGGTGGTTTTAACTCCCTCGGCAAGTGAATCGACCTGGGTAGGCGATGAAACGGCGACTGCGATCGAATTTGTGCACGAAAAAATGATGGGGCTGATTCCCTTGCTGCTTCGTCCATGCAAAATACCAACCGAATTGCGACCTTATCAGCGGATTGACTTCGTGGAAAGTTATGACAATGGTTTGTCTAAACTACTGACTGGGCTTGCTCCTCAGAACATGAACGTAGCATCCGTTCAAGCACAACCAATTATTGTGTCAACGGAGATCGCTCCCAATGTAAAGCCTGCGAATGTTGTGCAGGCAGTTGATCATGGTCGGCTCGCCAGCCAGAACTTACTTAACCGTATACGTGGAATGAGTAAAGTCCCCATGTGGGGATGGGTGGTAGGCGCTGTGGTATTTATCGCATTACTAGCCGTGAGTGCGGTTGTTCTACAACTATTCGCCCCGAAGACCAGCATTGCGTCGCCTTCTGGCTACGCCAGTCCTACTCCGAATGCGGTGTTGACTATCATGTTGTCTCCGAGTCAGGAGGCGACCGCCACGTCGATGCCAGGCTCTACAAGGCCAACCGTGCCCACGATATTGCCTGTACCAACGGTCGCAACGAATGAGATTGTGCTGACGCTGGCTCCGGGCGTGACGATGACGATGGTTCGCATCCCAGTTGGTGTGTTTCTGATGGGCAGCACTGACCGTGACAAAGGTGCATCTAGTGACGAAAAACCGCAGCACAAGGTGACGCTGGATGAGTACCTGATAGGCAAATACCCGGTGACCAATGCGCAGTATGGTTTGTTTGCAAGAACAAAGAGAGTTGGCTTGTTATCGTTTGGAAAAGTAAATGACCCACATTGGTCGATGTCATCCGTCAAAGAGAACCATCCCGTGATGCAGGTCAAATGGGACGACGCTTTGGCATTTTGCGTTTGGGCCAGTCAGGTCACCAGGCGTAAGGTCAAGTTGCCGACAGAAGCTCAATGGGAGAAGACGGCGCGTGGCACGGATGGACGAATATACCCGTGGGGAAATGAAGAGCCGAATTCAAACTTACTCAACTATGCCATGAACGTCAATGATACGACAGCCGTAGGCAAGTACAGCCCGGTGGGGGACAGCCCATATGGTTTAGCGGATATGGCGGGGAACGTATGGGAGTGGACAGCGGATTGGTACAGCGATACTTACTACGCCAGGTCGCCTGCGAGCAATCCGCAAGGCCCAACTTCCGGGCAATATCGCGTGGTGCGCGGCGGCGGGTGGGTCAACGGTTCCAACGGCGCGCGCACGGCCTTCCGCGACGGGGTTAAGCCATGGAGTCGCGACGGTGGCTACGGTTTTCGGGTGGTGGTTTCTACCCATGTTCCATAGAAAAGCAAGTGTGTGAGAACAGAGCGAGTGCCCCCGCAGAAAACGAAATCCCATTGCCCGTGCATCAAAATCGTGGAGTGGAGTCATTGTTAGACCGGAAGCGATTCCGGCTTATGGGGTTGATCCTCAAGAACCCTCGTCGCTTTAGCGCGAGGAGTTGTCAAATTGATGTGGTCTCGGCGTCAGTGGAAAACGCCAGTAATTGGTGATGAACTGTATAATCACAGTATAGAAAAGTCGATTCGACTTCTCCCGCTCTACGAAAAGTGACCGCCGGTGGTCGCCTGTCACCTGCTAAGTGCAGAAATGACTAGTAGAGCGGGTTCTGTTTACTCTCTAAATTCCAGTACGCGCTTCATTTTCGGCGCTAATCAATCATACGGATCAGAGCCTTGCCCAGTGTCGCGTCGCGCAATAGCCCCGGCAACAAGATCAGCAATCTGAAGCAACGGTGTTGCGTGCTGACGCAAACATGAGTCGCGCCGATCTCGCGGTTGTGCTGGGTGTCAGCCCACGGGCAGTAAGCGCACAGTTAAAGAAGCTGGAGGATGCCGGCAGCATCCGGCGCAACGGCCACATTGAGGTGGTGGGGGTGTAAACACACACCTTTAGCTATTTCGATTGGCACGGTGGAAACAACTTCATATTTGTGTATCAAAACCTCGGTAGATAACTACAAATACCGAGGATTTGTGACACAATAGGGTTTATGTCTTCAGCCAATACTGAACAGATTATTCAACTTGCCAAGCAGCATAAAATCCTGCGCGCGCGTGATTTGGATCCTTATGGGATTCCACGAACTTATCTTCAGCGCCTCATGGAGCGGGGGTTGCTCTCGCGTATTGGTCGAGGTATCTACGCACTCCCTGATGAACGAGCCAGTGAATACCAGAGTCTCATCGAAGCCAGCCTCATTTTGCCAAAGGGTGTAATCTGCTTGCTCTCGGCATTGCGTTTTCACCACCTCACGACGCAAGCGCCATTCGAGGTCTGGATTGCCACAGATACTAAGGCATGGCGTCCCCAAAATGCTGGCGTTCCTCTGCATATTGTGCGATTCTCTGGATCAGCCATGACAGAAGGTGTAGAGGCGCATCTGCTGGACGGGCAGCAAGTGCGCATCTATAACCCGGCAAAAACAGTAGCAGACTGTTTCAAATATCGTCACAAGATCGGTACCGATGTTGCTGTCGAGTCTCTTCGTGAATACATGCGAAAGCGACTCGCAACGATGGACGAGCTATGGCACTATGCAACAATCTGCCGAGTGAGTAATGTGATGCGTCCATACTTGGAGTCATTAACGTGACAATACAACCCAAGCGCAACTTGCAGGCATCAGTGCGACAACGCCTGTTGAATTTGTCCAGGCAACGTGGTGAAGTGTTTGATCTGGTGCTCAACCTGTATGCTCTTGAGCGTTTACTATATCGGTTGGGCATCTCGGAACTGCGTGATCGCTTTGTGCTGAAAGGCGCATTGCTCTTCGCATTGTGGTCGCCTGTGTCCCATCGACCGACGCGTGACCTTGACCTGCTAGGGTACGGTTCGCCCAATATCGATGAGATAGAGAATGAGTTCAGAAGTCTGTGTGGCATTGATGGTGGAGATGGGATCACGTTCATACCCGATTCTGTTCATGGAGAACAAATTCGCGAGGGAGCCGAATACCAGGGCGTGCGCATAACACTAAATGCTGAGATTGATCATGCGCATATCAAACTACAGATAGACATTGGATTTGGTGATGCTGTCACACCTGCACCGGAATTGATATCATTCCCTACGTTGCTTGACTTTCCTGCGCCGCGCCTGCGCGCATACCCTATCTACACTGTCATCGCCGAGAAGTTTGAAGCTGTTGTGAAGTTAGGCATGGCTAACACACGCATGAAAGATTTCTATGATCTATGGTTTCTGGCACAGCGGTTTGAGTTCAATGGTGATTTGTTGCGTCGCGCAATTAAGGCAACTTTTGATCGGCGTGGCACATCCTTGCCGAGTGTTTTACCGCTTGCATTAAGTGATACATCCGCTGCTGATCCTGGTATAACGACTCAGTGGGCGGCGTTTGTTCATCGGAGCAAACTACTCGCCGTACCCGTTGGATGGGCTGATGTCATTACTGTTCTACGTCAGTTTCTGATGCCACCAGCCATTGCTACCGGAAAGGACGAACCATTCATCAAGCGCTGGGTATTGCCGGGTAAATGGAATGCTCAGGTTAACGCCGATGTTTCGAAATCCGATCAATAACCCGCAGAAGTCACTTGTTCTCTATAACAGGCTTCGCGGTCGAGATCACTCCCACTGCTTGTGGCGGTCGTGTAGGTATAGTCCATGAACGGTTGTGCCCACGTATCCAGTTCAAGCGCCATCGACATGCTATGTGTTGCCCGGCAGGGATGGTGGCCTGGGGGCCGTAGACAAAAAATGTCCCTGAAGACGGACTATTCCAGGGAGTGTTTGTGTTCCTGCTCACAATTTTCTCAAACCGCTCTCATTTCCGTCACATAGGATGAACTCTTTTGTGTTTATTGTGAAAAGAGGAACAAATATGCTTAATGAAACAACTCAGAACGCCAAAAACCTGCCCCGGCGCAACCCGCCCGGCCCGTCGGGATATCCCATAGTCGGCGTTGCACCCCGCATCGGCAAGGACTTTCCTGGGTTCCTGCTGAAAATGGCGGTTGAATACGGCGGAATCACGTTGCTGGAATTGGGTCCCAAGCGCACGTACTTTGTGACGCAACCCGAATACCTCAAGCAGATTCTGGTGGACAATAACCGCAATTACGTCAAAGGCTATGACGCGGTCAAACCGCTGTTTGGCGACGGCCTGTTGACCAGCGACGGCGACACCTGGTTTCGCCAGCGCCGCCTGATGCAGCCCGCATTTCATCACCAGCAACTGGCGTCTTTTGCCAACACGATGATTGACTTCACCGCGCAGATGCTCGATCAGTGGGACATCGTCAAGCGAAATAACCAACCCATTGATGTCGCCGCGGAGATGATGGGGTTGACGCAAAAGATCATCCTCAAGACGATGTTCAGCGCAGACGCAAATGCGAACATGGCCGACATCACCCTCGCCTTCGACATCGCCCTCAACCATTTTAACAACGCGATGTTCTCGCCGCTCAGCCAGATCACCTGGCTGCCGACGGCCGCCAATCGCCGCTATCACTGGGCCTTGCGCACGTTGGATGAGGTTGTGTATGCCATGATCACGGATCGCCGCACGACCCACCGCGACGAGAGCGATCTTCTGACGATGCTCATGAATGCGCGCGACGCCGACACTGGTGAAGGGATGAGCGACAAGCAGATTCGCGATGAGATGATGACGATCTTTCTCGCAGGCCACGAGACAACTGCCACGACACTGTCCTGGGCATGGCATCTTCTCTCGCAACATCCAGAAGCAGCGGACAAGCTGAAGGCTGAGGTTGCCACCGTCCTCGATGGGCGCGCGCCGACGGTCAAAGACCTGCCCAATCTCACTTATACCCGCATGATCATCGAAGAAGCCATGCGTCTCTATCCGCCGGCGTGGATGTTCGCGCGCGTTTCCGTGAACCCGGATGTCATCGGCGGTTTCGACGTGCCCGCCGGTTCGTTAATAATGCTCAGCCCCTACGTGACACATCACTTACCATCAATCTGGAACGATCCGGAGAAATTCGACCCCGGCCGTTTCACGCCTGAGCAGGCCGGGACTCGCCACAAATACGCCTACCTCCCGTTCAGCGGCGGCCCGCGCATCTGTATTGGCAACAGCTTTGCCATGATGGAAGCGCAGTTGATCATGGCGATGATCGTTCAGAAATACCAGTTTCACACCGTGCCGGGTCGCGAGGTGACTCCGCTTGCGCGCGCAACTATGCGGCCTTTTCCCGGAGTGTGGATGACGCTATAGTACAGGCACTATGGCAGACGTTGTAAGTATGGGTGAATTGCTGGTCGAGTTTGTATCGACCAGCACAAACGTTTCTCTCGCTGACTCACCAGGTTTCATCAAGGCGCCCGGCGGCGCCCCGGCCAACGTGGCGGTCGCGGTGCAACGCCTGGGGTTACAGGCGCGTTTCGTCGGAAAGGTGGGCAATGACCCATTCGGCTTGTTCCTGCGCGCAAGCCTTGACGACACCGGCGTCGACACTGGATGCCTGGCTATCGACCCCGTTGCCCGCACGACGGCTGTGTTTGTCGCCGTGTGGGATGACGGGCGCAAGGATTTGTGCTTTTACCGCAACCCCGGCGCCGATATGCTCCTGAATGAAGACGACATTGATGAGCGCATCTTTCAGGATGCGCGTTGCTTCCACTTCGGGTCGATCTCGTTGATCAACGAACCCGCGGCATCGGCGCAACGCAAGGCACAGAAGATCGCGCGGGATCGCGGCCTGATGCTGTCGTATGACCCGAACTACCGCCCTACCCTGTGGCCGGATGCACAGACCGCCCATCGCGTCATCTTTAGTGAATTCCGCAATTGCCACCTTGCCAAGATCAGCGCAGAAGAGTGGGAAGTGGCGACCGGGTGCGCCAACCTCGACGAGGGCATCCGGGCGGTGCTGGGTCAGGGTGTTGAATTGCTCGTGATCAGCCGTGGCGAGCAAGGATCCATTGCCACGAACGGCGTCTACCGCATCGAACTGCCCGCATTTCCGGTCGATGTCGTTGAAACCACCGGCGCAGGCGACGGCTTTATGGCTGCGATGATCGTTAAACTGCTGCCGGAGCGCGAGAAGACCGGCTCATTGGCCAAGGTTGATGAGTGTATCGTGCGCGACGCCCTCTACTATGCGAGCGCAACAGGCGCACTCACCTGCACCAAACCCGGCGCGATCCCCGCATTGCCGACGCGCGAGGCGGTCGCAAGCTTTTTGAGCACACTGGAGGGCGCAGGCGATGACGCAGGCTGACACACTCACACCCGAACGCCTGGCGGGCATGATCGACCACACCTTCTTAAAACCGTTTGGCACACCGGGCGACATCGAGAAGCTGTGTGCCGAAGCGCGCCGGTACCGCTTCGCCATGGTTGCGATTAACCCGGCAGAGGTCGAGAACTGCGTCAGGCTGTTGCGCGGGTCAGGCGTTCGCGTCGGGGCAGCCATCGGCTTTCCGCTGGGTCAGAACACCGCGGCTGTGAAGTTATTCGAAACACGCGACGCGATCGACCGTGGCGCGGGTGAAATCGACATGGTGATTAACATCCGCGCACTTCAATCCGGCGATACGGCGCTGGCGCAATCCGAAATTGAGGCGATGGCAACCGTGTGTCGCCAGGCCGGCGTGATCAGCAAGGTAATCCTGGAAACCTGTTACCTCACGAACGCGGAAAAAGAGACGGTCTGCCGGATGGCTGTCGCGAGCGGTGTTGACTTCGTAAAAACCTCCACTGGATTCGGGACGGCAGGCGCAACGGTGGAGGATGTGCGGTTGATGCGCGCGACAGTTGGGCCGGCCATGGGCGTCAAGGCCGCGGGCGGCATCCGCACACTAGACGGCGCGCGCGCATTGATCGCCGCAGGCGCATCGCGCATCGGCACATCGGCCGGCGTCGCGCTCGTTGAAGAACTTCGCAGACAGACGTCGACACAAGTCCTGTAAAAATTCCCGAAATTGGGTCTTGACAAATCCATCCAAAATCGTTATCCTCTCACCCTAACAAAACTGAATATATTAGCTAGCACTCTTATCCAGAGAGGCAGAGGGAACGGCCCGATGAAGCCTCGACAACCTGAAGTGTCATTCGACATCTCAAGGTGCCAACTCCGACAGCGAAAAACTGGAAGATGAGAGAACGCAGACAATCTCGCTCGATTGTTTTCGCCCTCTTATCGTATATCAAGGTAAGGGGGCGCTTTTGTTTTCAGGATCAGGAATATCCGTTTTTATAGGAGATTGATTTGTAATGGCCGAAGAACACAAGTTTCATTTTGACACCCTGGCGCTGCATGCTGGCACCGCTCCGGATCCCACAACCGGCGCGCGCGCGGTTCCGATCTACCAGACGACATCCTATCAGTTCAAGAACACCGAGCATGCCGCCAATCTGTTCGGCCTGCGCGAGTTCGGCAACATCTATACCCGCCTGATGAACCCCACGAACGACGTGGCGGAGCAGCGCATCGCGGCGCTCGAAGGCGGCGTCGCCGGACTGGTGACAGCATCTGGCCAGGCTGCCGAGACGCTCGCGATCCTCACACTCGCTAAGGCCGGCGATCATATCGTGAGCTCAGCCTCGCTTTACGGCGGCACCTACAACCTGTTCCACTACACGCTGGCCCGCCTGGGCATCGAAACGACCTTCGTTGATCCATCGGATCCGGAGAACTTCCGCAAGGCGATCCAGCCCAACACAAAGGCGATCTACGGCGAAACCGTTGGCAATCCGAAACTGGACATCTTCCCCTTGGAAGCCGTGGCAAAAATCGCACACGAAAACAGCCTTCCGTTGATCATCGATAACACATCGGCATCGCCCTTCCTCGTTCGCCCGATCGAATGGGGCGCGGACATCGTCGTCCACTCCACCACCAAGTACATCGGTGGTCATGGCACATCCATCGGCGGCGTGATCGTCGACAGCGGCAAGTTCGACTGGGCCAGGAGCACCCGCCACGCCGAATTCAACGAGCCCGATCCGAGCTACCACGGCCTGATCTACTCGCAAGCGCTCGGCCCAATTGCCTACATCATCAAAGCGCGCGTCCAGGTGCTCCGCGACATCGGCGCATCGCAGTCACCCTTCAACTCGTTCCTGCACATTCAGGGACTTGAGACATTACCCGTGCGCATGGAACGCCACATTGCCAATGCCAACGCTGTGGCTGCTCATCTGGCGCAGCACGCCCAGGCATCGTGGGTCATCCATCCCAGCCTGCCCAACTATCCGCAGAAGGAAGAGGTCAAGCGTGTCGCGCCAAAGGGTTTGACGGCGCTCATTGGCTTTGGCATCAAGGGGGGGCGCGACGCCGGTCGCAAGTTCATCGACAACCTTAAGCTGTTCTCGCATGTTGCCAACATCGGCGACGCGAAGTCGCTGGCGATTCATCCCGCATCGACGACGCACTCGCAGTTGACCGCAGCAGAACAGGCCAGCACCGGCGTGACCGATGACTTTATCCGCTTGAGCATCGGCCTTGAGGATGTGCGCGACATCACCTGGGACCTGGATCAGGCGTTGGAAATAGCTTCTAAGTAAGCCTTGCTCTCATGGCGACGCCCAGGCGCAATACACCTGGGCGCCGCCGAAAAACACACCGCGCGCATGACCAATTACCGGCTCACCACCCGCCTCGTTCACGAAGGCGAACACCTCGACAAACAGGCCGGGGGATCTCCGACCGCAATGCCGATCTACACGAGCACCACGTTCGTGCATCCCAGCAGCGCTCAGCTCGATCAGGCCTTTGAACAGGGCAGCCGGGAAGGTCAGTTCGTCTATACCCGTTACGGCAACCCCACTGTATCGGGGTTGGAAGCCGTGATGACTGCGGCTGAAGGCGGTCGCGGCGCCGTCGCATGTTCTTCGGGGATGATGGCGATTTATCTTGCGCTCCTCGCCGCTGGCACGCCCCGAGGCGCGACGGAACATCATCCTCGTCACATCCTCGCCGCGCAAGACTTGTTTGGGTCGACACATGTGCTCCTGCGCAACTTTTTCAGCGCGCAGGGAGTGGGCGTCAGCTATTTCGACTCAACCAGCCTGGACTCGCTTGAGGCCGCGCTTGATGAACACGAACCCGATGTTGTGTTGATCGAATCGCTGTCGAACCCGCTGTTGAAGATCGCCGACATTGCCGCAATCGCAGAATGCGCTCACGCGTGCGACGCGCGTCTCGTCGTGGATGCAACCATGACCACGCCCATCCTTCACCAGCCGTTGGCGCAGGGCGCCGACATCGTGGTGCACAGCGCGACGAAATATCTGGGCGGGCATGCCGATGTCTCCGGAGGCGTGCTGGTTGCGCGCACCGGGTTAATGGCTGACACCGCTGTGAAGTACTCGCGGCTCATCGGCGCCAACCTCGGCCCGTTTGAGGCGCGCCTGGTCGCGCGCGGCATCAAGACACTGTCGCTGCGAGTCCGACAGCAATGCGCCAACGCGCAGCGAGTTGCAGCGTGGCTGCAGCAACAGCCTTGTGTCTCAACCGTCATATATCCCGGCCTGGAATCACATCCGCAGCACGCACTCGCAACACGCACTTTCGGCGGCCTGTATGGCGGCATCGTGACGTTTGAGCTGGCCGAAGCAACGCGCGACAACGCGTTGCGTTTCATGGATCACCTCAAGCTCGTGCTCGCGGCCACCAGCCTCGGCGACATCTACACACTGATCACCTACCCGCCAATTTCCTCGCATCGAGACCTGAGCCCGGAACAACGCAAGGCACAGGGCATCAGCGATGGCATCCTGCGGTTATCCGTCGGCATTGAGGACGC
>CAIXPS010000301.1 GCA_903921365.1 uncultured bacterium
TCGTAGGAGGCGCGCCCTGGGCGCAGCGTCTCGTACATGCGGAGTAATTCTTCGTTAGGCACGGCAGTGAGTTCTGCAGCGCGCATGAGGTTTTCTGCGAGTTGCGCATAGCCTGCCTGGTGCGCCACGCGCGCCTGCGCACGCAATGTCTCTGCCTGGATCTGCAGGTCGGCACTGCTCAATTCACCACTCGCCAGGGCTTCAAGCGTGATCTCAGACAGGCGGCGTCCACTGGCGGCTGCGATGGCAGCGCTGGCGTTTTCACCGAGTGGATACTGTGGGGCATCGTTCATACGTCGGGCTCCCAGTTGAACAACAGTTCGGCGGGCGGTTTGTCGCGCACTTCATCGGTTTCACGGCGGTGCAGCAAGGCAGTCTTTACGATCAGCCGCAGCCGCGCCCAGTTGTCCACCTGCACTGGCACGGGTTTGACGGGTTCGCCTTTGGCGTAACGAGCCGCATTGCGCCCGATCAATTCATACGTCTGAAGTGTCAGGCTGGGCGATTGTGGGAACAATTCGAGATTGTTGAGCCGCGCCAGCCCGCGTTTGTGGATTACGGTGGTTCCGCGCGACTGCAGCCCGATTGCAATTCCAGAACCGCTCAACTGCGAGCCGATGTAACCGATGTAAGCGCAGTCTGAACTCTGGTAGACCTTGACGATGCGCGCTGTCAATCCCTCACGCGCGACGCCGGTGAGAATCGCCTCCAGAACCTGCTCGTGATCGACGCCGTTGATCGTCTTGTTCAGCGCGCTGCCGAACCCCGGGCCGACAGCGAGGATGACTTCGCGCTGCACGCTGGTCTTCGCTGCGCCAATCTCCACCAGGCGCGGGCTGCTGCCGCCGATCTGATCGGCGATGAAGTCGCGGGGTGATTTGACTTGCGGGAGGTTTTGCATTTCCTCCCAGCGCTTGCCTTCGACGCGATATCCCGTTCCGGGGCCGGTGTAGTCGTTCGGGCCGTTGATCGCGCTGGATACGCGGAACACCGGGCGGGCCCCTGTCGCTGTCTGCGCCTGCGGTTTGAAGATTGCGGCGGGTTGCAGGTAATCGCCGATGACGCGCTGTCGCCCCATCTCCAGGATATTCGCAGCCGTGTTGTCAAACCCGCGCTGCTGCAATGCAGCGACGACATCCAAAACGGTTTGGGCGCCGGCCAGAAACCGATCGGCTGCCGCGAGGTCGGCAACCACGTCGCGCATTGGCATGTCCTCGCTCGCGTGCCCATAGACGGCGGCATTCACCTCTTCGTCACTGATCGGAGGGAAGCCGAGTTCGACATACACCGCCTGGATTGCCAGCGCCGCATGGCGGCGGATGTCATTGGCTTCCTGTTCGGTGATTGGGCGCACGCCGCCGTCAACCTGCATATCGCGTTGAAGCACGTTGTAGTCATCGAAATCCTCGGCGTCGAAGTTGCCGCCGCCGAACAGATTGTCGCGCCGGGGGACTGCGCTGTAGCCGGAGAAGATGAAATCGGTTCCAGGGATGAACTGTAGCATCAGCTTGGCCGCTTTGCGGATGGCCGAATGGGATGCCAGCGCGTCGTTCCCGGATGCCACTTCGAGCCCAAGCATAGAGGCCAGTAAATTTTCTGCAAGAACCGCCCGAACGCCGCCGGGCAGCGATTCGGGCAGCGCGATGCACGAGATCGACCCGTTCTGCACACCCTGGCTTCCGGCGCCGCGCGTAATCGCCAGGCAGCGCGCCTCAAGGTACAACATTGAACAGCCTTCGGCATGACCCATCAGCGCCTCGGACCCTGTGCCTGAGGTGAAGCGGACTTTGACGCCGCGCGATGCATACGCGGCCGCAAGAAAGGACTTTGACCAGGGCGTGTCGTCGCCGTCCACGAAGGTGCGCTCGGTGCCATACACCGATAGCGTCTCCGCATATGAGGTTAACCCCTTCAGCGCGATGCGCAGGCCAAGCGACTCTTCCACGGAGCACTGCGTGAGCACGCCGCCGGGGCCGGTCTGTGAACCGATAAGAATCGCCAGCGCGTTGAGGGGCGCATAGCGGGCGACGCCGACCGTAGTCTCGACCTCGGAGAAGCCGCGCAAGACAGCCTCAGCCGCATCGGCGGCCAGCAGGGCGGGGTGTTCGCGTTTGTTTGTCACATGCGCCTGGTTGGCCGGAACGCGGCGCGCGCGCATTTTGGCCAGCCCCATCATCATTTCGAGCACGTTCATGTGACGCATGATGTCGCACAGCTTTGCCGGCGTGCAACCCACGACCAGCCTGCGGATATCCGCAGCCGGGACGTTGATATCAGCCAGCATGCGCGCGAGCTTCAAGGAAGGCGTCGCCATGGCCTCTTCGGCAGTCGACAGGTCGATGCCATGCTCTGCGATGAACGTGTCGAGTGCGTCGAAGCTTTCGCGCGACTTACCATCCAGTTCGATCACTTTTCCTGTTGCGTGATCGATGCGCAGACTCGGATGCGGATCATAGGGGCTGTCGGTGACGATCAGACCCGCTTCAGGCCAAGGCTCAACAAAGGTTTCCTTGTTGATGTCGCGCTCGGCCAGGATGGCAAATCGTTTGGATCGGTTCATGGTCAGCCTGAAGAAGCCTTAAGCCGCTGCAAACTCCTCGATCAGCACGCCAATGTAGCGCATGCCGTCGTAGTAATTCTGCAAAGGCACATTCTCGTTTGGCGAATGCACGCGGTTGTCCGCATGGGAGATACCGGCGCATACAACCGGCACGCCGCCGATGAAGGACGACAACGACCACATTGGCCCGCTGCCGGGGCTGTTCGGGACAAGCACTGGCTCCTGGTTGTAGATGCGGTGGGCGGCGCGCGCGGCAGCCTTGACGATGCCCGCCTCCACGTCACAGAACTCGGCGCGATATCCGTTATAGCTGACGATCTCGACATCGGTGAAGCCGTGCTTGTCCAGATGCTTGCGCAGCAGGTCGGCGACGATGTCGGGCGTCAGGTCTGGCACCAGACGGAAGTCCACTTTTGCCGTGGCCTCGGCGGGCAACACGGTCTTTGTGCCCAGCCCTTGCCAGCCACTGGTCAGACCACAGAGGGTTGCCGTAGGAGTGAAGTAAAGTTGCTTTAGAGCGTCGAGGCCAGTGCGCCCTTGCAGGAATGAATCGATCTTCCAACTCTGTTTGATCGCATCTTCCTCAGAGGGCAAACGCCGCAGCAGCTCCATCTGGGCCTCGCTGGGTTCGCGCACGTAGTCCTTGTACCCGTCAATCAAGATGTTCTCCTGAGCGTCTTTGAGGGTGCTTAACGCCCAGATCAACCGCCATGCGGCATTCGGCGCGAGCGGCGCGAGCGACGAGTGCAAGTCATGATCGACGGACTTCACGCGCAACTGGACATAGCAGATACCTTTCACGCCCATGGTGAGGGTGAAACGCCCATTCTCATCGAAGCCGCCAAATTCCCACAGACACCCGTCGGCCTTGAGCCAGTCCTGATGCTGCTCGACCCATTTGTGCAGGTGTGGGCTGCCAATCTCCTCCTCACCCTCAACCAGCCACTTGATTTTGAATGGCAACTTGCCCTGTGTGGCAAGCCAGGCTTCAACGGCATGGATGCGCGTGACCAGTTCGCCTTTGTCGTCGGATGCGCCGCGCGCGAAGAGGATGCCATCGCGCACAGTGGGCTCAAAAGGCGGCGACAGCCACAGATTAAACGGTTCAGCAGGTTGCACGTCGTAATGGTTGTAGATCAGCAGTGTCTTGTCGCCTTCGCCAATCTCGGCCCAGACGACGGGCGGCGCATTGCCTTCGGTCGGGATGATCTGCACACTGGCGCCGAGGGTTGCAAAACGGCGCGCGACGAGTGCAGCCATTTCGACGATGCCCTGGCCGGTTGCTGCAACGCTGGGCTGGCGCAGGAAGTCTTTGTAGTCCTCAAACAGCCGTTCGCGGTGTTGCAGAAGATAAGCATCAAATGTGGTTGTATCCATGTGTTTAATCCGTTGAAATTCTAGTCTCCGGGATGCAAGTAGAGCTTGCCTTCTTTTTCTGTTACGGGGTAGGTTGTCACGCCATGCGGTTGCTTGCCAAGCGCTACGATATTGCGCACCCACCCTGGCATTTTGACACCAGCGATGCCGCTCACCCAGTCGAGGTTGCGGCCCGTGCAGACATCAAACGTTGAGTTATGCCAGGGGCAGGAGATGACGTTGCCTGCGAGTTTCCCGCCGGCAAGCGGCAGACCCAGGTGTGGGCATTTATTGGCAATCGCGCAGTAACCATTTTTAAGATGCACGACGAGGACAGACACCGCGTTGGCGCTGGCGCCCTTTGCCTGTCCCAGTGGGAAGTCAGAAGTGTTACCGATGAATACTTGTTGGCTCATTTGTTAGACCATCCAGTAAACCAATAGTGACGCCAATCAGGAGAAAGATATTGGCGACAAACAGATTATCCACTACCTGATGCACGCTGAGTTGCACCCATGTCCCGACTAGTCCGAATGCTATCAGTGTAACTGGCTGCCAGTTGCGAATGCCAATCCCGGACTGATCTCGGTGTGACGGCGGTTCGGCGCGCGCCGGGCGCCGCGCAAGCCATACCGAACGCGCGAAAAGGCTGACGAAGAGTATCAGGTAGGCCAGCAGACCGATGACGCCGGTTTCGGCAAAGATGTTCAGGTAGTAGTTGTGCGCGTGGCCTAACGCCAGCGGCCAGTTGAGCGTCCTGTACTGGTCATAGGCGGCGCCATAGTTTCCAAAACCGACGCCAAACCACGGTTTATCGATGATCATGTTTTGCGCCGCCTGCCAGTGGGCCAGGCGCTCAATCACCGCGTGATTTACGCTTGTAACGGTTACGTGCCGCACGTCGAGGGAGGAGAATTCATCCGTAAAGCTGGTCAGGCGGCTGGTCAACGACTGCGGGATCAACCCTGCGGTATTCAGCATCAGGATCGCTATAATCACCCCGCCGATGATCGCGAAGGCGGTGATTGGCCTGCGGAGCGCAACGATCAGCATCACGACGACTGCGGCGCCGGCGCCCAGCCACGCCCCACGCGACCACGACAGCACCAATGCCAGCAAAGCCATCACCGCGATCACGGTCGAGATAAGCGCGAACGCCACTGTCGTTAGTTGAGAAGTGTTCCACTTCAATGGGCGGCTTCGGACTATCGCAATCGCCTTGTGCCATGCGAAGAGCGCCAGTCCCGTCGCAAACGGCCATGTCAGCCCCATGTACCCGCCAAACGGGTTGGGTTGCTCAAAGGTGCCATAGGACCGGTAATAGGGCAATCCGGCGATGAGGAAGCTCCCCGGCCCGGTTCCGCGCAGCCCGAATTGATAGATGCCAAGCCCTGCTTCGAACAGCGTAGATATCAGGATCGCCGCGAGGATGATATTGCGCGAGCGCGCGCTGGTTCGCACCTCGCTCACCACGAGAACGTAAATGAACAAGACCTCGACCCATTTCAAGCACTCTTTGGCCCAGAGTTCAAAGGACTGTGCGGCAAAGAACGATATAAAACCGACGGCAATGAAAAGCAGCAACGGCCACAGCATCGGACCGGTGCGGATGCCGAGTTTCCGCCGATAGAGCATACGCGCAAGCCATGCCACGGCGGTGAGGATCAATAACGCCTGCCCGCTCTCGATGGGCAGGTGGAACATGATGTTTTCCAGCGGGGCGAATGGCGCGATAAACAGCGTGAGCGCCGCCCCGATCACTGGTTCAGAGAAGATGAGTGCGATAGGCACGAGGACAATCAGCGCGCCGGCAAGAATGAGAATTGACTCTGCCGGCAGCAGGGCAAGCAGCCCTGCCAGTCCAACACCTGCCAGTAAAACAATCAACAGGCGCCACTGGCGCTGAAGGGGCCGGATCAATCTTGACGGGCTTATCACTCAGAATGCCTTTACGCCTTCGGTTTATTGCGGATCAAGAGAGACCATGAACCGCGCTGGACGACCTGACCATTCTGGTTTTGCACCGATACCTTGAATGTCACGCGTCCGTTGCCCAGGCGTGGGAACGGTTTGGTCTCAATCACTTCGGCTACAACATGGATCGTGTCGCCGATGTAGATTGGCGCAGTAAATTCCCACTCGACGCTGCGGAAGGCGTCTACTGTTCCGATGAGGAAGCCCATCTGAAAAGCGAGACCGCTCGCAATGCTCAGGCCAAGCAGCCCATGCGCGATCCGCTTACCAAAGGGCGTCTTCGCGGCATAGGGTTCGCTCGTGTGCAGTTCATTGTAGTCGCCGGAGAAGGCGGCGAATGCAACGATATCGGTTTCGGTGATCGTGCGCGTCGCTGAAGCGATGTTTTCGCCGATGACGAATTCTTCAAAATAAAGACCATGCAGGTTTTTAAGTGCCATAGAGATGATTGTAATTGAACGAAGGCCTATGCGCCCTTGCTGCGGAGCACGACCATCATGCGTTTAGCATCTTCGCTGTCGTCAAGCGGCGGCGGCGGGATGAGCAGGTCGCCATACCACCAAACCTGGTCAAAGGCGCCGGAGAGATCGATCAGCGCCGCCAATTCCTGCGGCTGGCACCAGCGATGGTTGTTGTGTTCCTCAATGTAACGTTCAGGCTGACCGGGTTCGCGGATGGTCAAACGCGTTGTCACGGTCCATTGTTGGGTGATCCAGTCGTAAGGGTCGTCTTGCAGGCCGAAGACGATATCCACCTCAGTCCCGTTGTGCGAGGTTGTCCACATATTTGGCAGGCTGTCGCGCCACAGGCCGGACGGGTGCGCCATCTCGATGACATAGATCCCGCCGGGCAGTAAGTTGCTCCCAACCGCTCGCAGGTGGCTGACGATTTGTTGATTTGTGAGCAGGTGAGACAGGCTTTCCATCATGTTTGCAGCCAGCGCCACGGGTTGCCCTAACCTGTAATCACACATATCCGCGCACAGCGTCTGCAAGGTTACGTGTTCCTGTCGGGCGCCACGCGCCGCGTATTCAAGCATGTCGCTGGACATGTCGAGACCAAGCACTTGCCAGCCCCGGTGTCCGAGCTCGCGCGCGTGTCGCGCCGGCCCACAGGCAAGTTCGAGGAACGATGTGGCATGACCCGTGGCAAAAGAAGGCAGGTTGCCATGTTGCGCCAGGCACCATGCCAGAAAATCACACTCGGATGCGAAGTCACGGTCGCCAAAGGCGATATCGTAGGCGTAGGCGTTTCTGTAAAATTCTAGTGAGCTCATATAGTGTTTGCTATAGCTTCTCGTTATGAATACGCTATGCATCTTATCGAACTTTTGCATATTAGCAAGTCGTTGGCGGGCTCCCGGCATAAACGTCGATTCAATAGACCGCAGGTGGCTGTTAGAATACTTACCTGAAATGGCGCAGCTTTATGGACGTGACTGAACATAAGATTGGCAAGGTGATTGGATGAAGTATACCGAGGATCGATCTGTAAAATTTCTGGGTGCCGTGGCGTCGCGGGTCATTCTTTATGATGGCGCGATGGGCACGCGCATACAGAAATACAATCTACAAACCGAAGATTTTGGCGGACCGGACTACGCAGGTTGTAACGATTACTTGGCGATTACGCGACCGGATGTCATCGCCGAGATCCATCGCTCATACCTTGCCGCTGGCGCCGATGTCATCGAAACAGACACCTTCCGGTCTAACCGCATGACCCTCAGCGAGTACAAGCTGGCGGCGCGAACGGTCGAACTGAATCAGACAGCGGCGCGCCTGGCGCGCAGCATAGTGGATGAGTTTTCCACACCCGATAAACCCCGGTTCGTGGCCGGTTCGATTGGCCCGACTGGCAAATTGCCTTCTTCGACAGACCCTGTCCTGAGCAACGTCAGCTATCAGGAACTGGTCGATGTTTTTACCGAGCAGGCAACCGGGCTGCTTCTTGGCGGCGCGGATATTCTGCTGATTGAGACCAGTCAGGATATTTTAGAGGTCAAGGCCACGATTGAAGGGCTGAAACGCGCGATGGAACAAACGGGCATCCGCGCCGCGATTCAGGCGCAGGTGACGCTCGACACAACCGGCAAAATGCTGTTGGGCACGGATATTGGCGCTTCTTTGACGATCATCGAATCACTCGGTGTGGATATCGTTGGTTTGAACTGCTCGACCGGTCCCGACTACATGCGCGATCCCATCCGCTACCTCACCAGCCACACGAAGCTCCCGGTATCGGCGATTCCAAATGCCGGTATGCCGCTGAACGTGGATGGACAAGCTGTGTACCCAATGGAGCCAATCCCAATGGCCGAGATGCTCAGCCAGTTTGTGTTGGAATTTGGCTGCAACATTGTGGGCGGCTGCTGTGGCACTACTGACGAGCATATCGCAGAGCTCTATAAGCGCGTGAAGGGCAGCAACCCCTGGGAAAAGCGACTGGCTGATCTGGATGTGCGCCCGCGCGCCGCAAGCGCCATGCGCGCAGTGACGCTTGACCAGGAACCAAGGCCACTGCTGATCGGCGAGCGCGTCAACAGCCAGGGCAGCCGCAAGGTGAAGCAGTTGCTGCTGGACAACAGTTATGACGCGATTGTGGATGTGGCGCGCGAACAGGTTGAGGGTGGGGCGCACGTGCTCGATGTATGCGTCGCGTTGACTGAACGCAATGACGAAGGCGAGCAGATGAGTCGCCTGGTGAAGCTATTGAGCATGAGCGTCGAGACGCCGCTGATGATCGACTCGACCGATGCCGCCGTGATCAAAGAGGCGCTGGAGATGCTGCCGGGTCGCGCGATTATTAACTCCATCAACATGGAGAACGGGCGCAAGCGCATTGAAGATGTGTTGCCGCTGGCGCATCAGCACGGCGCGGCAGTTGTCGCGCTGACGATCGATGAGCAGGGCATGGCGCATACCTGCTTGCGCAAGCTTGAAATCGCCAGGCGCATCCATGATATTGCGACGCAGGAGTATGGCTTGCCGCCGAGCGCGCTCATCTTCGATGTCCTGACCTTCCCTGTCACCACTGGACAGTCGGATCTGCGTCACTCGGCTGTCGAAACGCTTGACGCCATCCGCAAGGTCAAAGAAGAGTTGCCAGGCGCTTATACGATCCTGGGTGTGAGCAACGTGTCGTTTGGCCTGAAGCCGCCGGCGCGCGCGGCGATTAACAGCATTTTCCTGCATCACGCCGTGCAATACGGGTTGGACATGGCGATCGTCAACCCGATCCACATCACCCCATACGCCGAGATTCCGGGGGACCAGCGCGCGTTGATCGATGACTTGATCTTCGATCGCAGCGATGACGCCCTGGCGAAGGTAATCGGTTATTACGATCATAGCGGGGCGGGGGCGGCCGCGGACAAAGGCGGCGCGAAGGTCGACCCGACAGAGAACATGACCGTCGAACAAAAGTTGCACTGGCATATTCTTTATCGCAAGAAGGAGGGCGTGGAACCCCTGATCGACACAGCGGTCACGCGTAATGATCCGGTTTGGGTGCTGAACAACGTCCTGCTGCCGGCGATGAAGGAAGTGGGCGACAAGTTCGGCGCAGGTGAACTGATTCTGCCATTTGTCCTGCAGAGCGCCGAGGTGATGAAGAAAGCGGTGTCGCGGTTGGAAACCTACCTCGAACGCAAAGAGGGCGCCAGTAAAGGGACGGTGATCCTTGCAACGGTATTTGGCGACGTGCACGATATCGGCAAAAACCTGGTTGGCACCATCCTTGGCAACAATGGTTACACCGTCGTAGACATCGGCAAACAGGCGCCGGTCAACACCATCATCGACGCCGCGTTGAAGCATAACGCGACGGCAATCGGGCTCAGCGCATTACTCGTCAGCACGAGCAAACAGATGCCGATCTGCGTGCAGGAACTGCATCAGCGCGGGTTGGATATCCCGATCCTGATTGGCGGCGCGGCCATCAATCGGCGCTTTGGCAATCGCATCATGTTCATGGAAGACGCCAAACCCTATAGTCCCGGCGTGTTCTATTGTAAGGATGCATTCGAAGGGCTGAACGTGATGGATCGACTCACCAGCGGTGATCGCGATGAATTTGTGGAGAGTCATATCGCCAATGCGCGCGCCGCGTTGCGCAAAGATCAGGAGCGCGAGCAGGCGGCAAAGAACCAGGGTTCAGGCAACGGCACGAACAAGGTAACGCGTCGCGTCCCTTCGGCGCCGATACCCTCTGCGCCCTTCCTGGGCGCCCGCGAGGTTGCGCGCACTGAGATCGACATTCATCAGGTGATCAAGTATTTCGACCTGCATACGTTGTTCCGGTTGCACTGGGGCGGGCGCAACCGTCAGGGTGATGCCTGGGAAGAACTGGTTGACACACTCTTCCGTCCAACCTTACAACGCTTTGAGGACGAACTGGCGGCCACAAACTGGCTCAGTTATAAGGTGGTGTATGGCTACTTCCCGGTGGCAAGCCAGGATGATGATTTGCTCGTGTTTGATCCTGGAGATAGAGATACAGTCGTAGCGCGTTGGACATTTCCGCGCCAGCCCGATGATCTGGCCAATAGCCAGCACCTGTGCCTGAGCGATTACTTCGCCCCGCAGACCGATGGGCGCGACATTGCGGCGATTCAGGTTGTTACAGCAGGGCCTGAGGCGACCCTGCGGATCGAGGAACTCCAGTCGCAGGGCAACTACACAGAGGCATACTACCTGAATGGGTTTGCCGATTCACTCGCCGAGGGTCTGGCGGAGTGGACGCACCGCCGCGTCCGGCGCGAGCTAGGCTTGCCGGTCAACCAGGGGTTGCGTTATTCGTGGGGTTACCCCGCCTGTCCAGACTTGAAGCAACAAGTGGATGTCTTGCGTTTGTTGGGCGCTGATCAATCGAAGCCGAGGATCAGTCTGTCAGATGGATACCAGTTGATTCCTGAGCAAAGCACCGCTGCTATCATCGCCCATCACCCATCGACCGTGTACTTCTCGACGGGTATGGAGCGACGACAGCAGGACGCAGAACTAAAAGAAGTGCTGGGAGAACTTAAGCTGTAGGGTCATCGCCCAAACTATGAGTTTGATAACCCGCGGCCTGCATATAGGATCGTAAAAGCTGGATAAAGTTGTCGACATCGACCGGATTCATCTTGTGGATTGTTTCCTGTGCCGCATGTCTGCGTTCCTGGGCGACGCGTTTCAGCAGGTTTCCGCCATCGGGCGTAAGACTGACGTATACTGCGCGGCGATCTTCATCGCTGCGCCGGCGGGTGACCCAGGCTTTCTCGACAAGTCTGTCGACGATGCCGGTCATGGTGGCGGAAGACTGCTGGATGCGCTCAGCCAGTTCGCTCATGCTGCATTCGGCTCCTTTACCCTGCAACGCTTCCATTGCGAGATATTGCGCGACGGTTAAGGAGTACTGCGTCAGTTTCTCGGTCAGTTGCTTGTTGCCCTGCATGACTAAACTGTCAAGTAGATATTCGACTGCGCGAGCCTGATCGCTTTGATTATTTATATTGCGTTCCATTTCTCAGTAGATTATATATAAAACTAAGAATTAACTCAGTAGAGAGAAGCTGACATTGTTATGATGGTTTCCAGATTAGTTATCAAAGTTGGCACAAGCACGCTAACCGATGGCACGGCGCGACTGAGCCGCCGCCGGATGCTCGAACTTGCTCAGCAGATCGTGAAGCTGCATGAGGAACGCGTCGAGGTTGTGCTTGTCACCTCCGGCGCCATTGCCGCTGGGCGCGAACGCTTTGGCAAGATGCATCGGCCCATATCGAAGTCTGTTCCGGTTAAGCAGATGTTGGCGGCTGTAGGGCAGACGCATCTCATGCTGGCGTGGGAACAGGTGTTTGATATGTTTGACGTTATGGTCGGACAGGTGCTGCTTACACGAGCTGACCTCAGTGATCGTCGCAGATACCTGAATGCGCGGGATACGCTCAGCACAATTTTAGCGCACCAGACTATCCCTGTCATTAATGAAAATGATGCGGTCGGCACCGATGAGATCCGTGTGGGTGACAATGACAACCTTTCTGCGCTGGTGGCAAACGTTCTGCGCGCGGATATGCTGATCATACTTACCGATCAGGATGGTTTGTTTACCGCTGACCCGCGCGCGCATCCAGAAGCGACACTGGTATCAGAAGTGCCGGCGCTGGATGATTCGATCTGGGCGCTGGCCGGAGCATCGCGCAGTGGGCTGGGCACTGGCGGTATGACGACCAAGCTGCAGGCGGTTGATCTTGCGACGCGGTCGGGTATTACAGTGGTCATCGCCAACGGCACAAAACCCGGCGTGATCAGTGATGCCGCACATGGGATCTCGGTTGGGACGCGCTTCCTGCCGGTGGTTACCAATATGGAGGGGCGCAAGCGCTGGATATTGGCTGAACGAACGAGTGGTTCTGTTATCGTGGACAATGGCGCTGCACAGGCGGTGCTGGATGGCAAGAGTCTGTTGCCCGTTGGTGTGCGCAATGTCATCGATGATTTCGACCGTGGTGAGATCATTGCTGTGTGCGATATAACTGGTCGCGACATCGCGCATGGCATCACGCGCTATGGGTCATCGGACGCAAGGCGCATCGCCGGACGTAAATCGTCCGAGATCGAGAGCATTCTTGGCTTTGAATACGCAGCCATGTTGATACATACGGATGATATGGTTGTGCTTCACCCGGCTACCGCATTGTGAAAAAGGAAAAATATGATTGATGTAGATAAAAATATCGTTAACGTTGAAAGAGCGCTGAAGTGGTTGCGCAGCATGCTGGTGGTTCCCGATGGGTCAATGGGCATCTATGAGCGCTACCGCATCGATCTCGAAAAGATCAACTACTGGGTTCGCCCCGACTGCACGCTGGAGACCGCGCGTCTCTTTCATGCATATGGCGCCTACCGGGAGGATCAGACCTACCTCGACCTGGCAAAGAACATGACCGATTATGTCGTTTCACTGCAGCGTGATGACGGCTGGTTTGAGGGGTCCTTTCCGTTCTACAAATATATACCGCCCACACTGGACGAAGAGGACATCGGCAGTCCTGAGTCCAGCGTGTTCGCTTTCCCGAATGACAACGGCAAAATTGCTGAGCGCCTATTGTGGATGCACACGGAAACCGACGACGAGCGCTATGCAGACGCCGCGCGGCGCGTGCTGGATTACCTGATGCGCGTGCAAGCGCCGGATGGCACGTTCTCGCTGATCGATCATGTTGAAATGCCCATGCTGAAGGGGGTTGACTTCGTTGCATGGCCTATGATCGCATTATGGTATGGGTCTCTGATCCTGGGCGAGGCGAAGTACCACGAAGCCGGTTACAAGGCGATCGCCTGGTTATCAAAACAGCTTACTTCCGACTGGCGCGTCAGAACCAGCTATGAAACTGCTGAGACTGAGGCATGGCGACCGCCTTCCTCTGAACTGGCTGTAGCGGTGAAGGCCTACGCAATCGCAGCGCGATTTTCGCAGGATCGCGCCATCTGGAACGGCTTTGGCAATATCGTCAACAAGCTGATGTCGTGGCAGGACGAGAGCGGGGCGATTCGCAATGGCGACGAAGATGCGCGCGAGGCATCACAGCAAAACGACCCTGACATGACCGATATGGTATACACCGATGGCTACGCTCTGCTGGCGTTGCAGGAGGCCTATCGGGCAAATGGCAACACTAATTATCGCGACCACGCTGAGAAACTTGCCGAATTTCTTGGCGGGGTGCAGTGCTGGGGTGAATCAGACAAATGGGACGGCAGTTGGCGCGGCAGTTATCATCTCAAGGATAAACGCTGGCATGGGCGCGCGAACCAGGATAACGAGTTGGATGAAGGTGGGATGTATTCCGCATACACGGGCTGGAGCACTGCGCCAATCGCCTATGGCATGTTGCGCGCGATCACTTTGCGCCAACCCGCAAAAATGAAGCCAGTGCGGATAGGCTAGCAATACTGGACGAAGAATAGCACCATGAAAACGCCAGCCGGCAAAGAGTGCCGTTTCTATTTCGAGGACTACTATCGCGGTCGCGAGAAGCACGAGTGCCGCTTGCTTCTGCAGAATCCAAATGGGGGCAGGTGGAAACCGAGTCATTGTTCCTCCTGTCCCGTGCCAGACATCCTGCGACAGAACGCCTGTCCGAACTTGTTGCTTGAAGGGCGCATAAACAAGTCGTTTTTTGGCCTGCGTGAACAGGTGCAGGTTTATGCGGTGTGCACGCACAAGCTGACTGAAGTGGAGAACCCGGCAGTGGGTTGCGGCGAATGCCACTTGCATCGGCCAGGGGCGCAGATTCTGAAGTGATGCACATCGTCTACTCTGCTGCTCACGAGAAGCACCGCCCGGAGCTGGAGTTTTACGAGGGGGAGCTTAAGCACTATCATGATGCGCCTGAGCGCACCCATATCGTGCTGGAGGCAGTGCGCGCCGCTAATCTTGGTCCCGTGGTTTTACCTCACGACTTTGGGATCGAGCCAATTCTGGCGGTGCATACCCCCGACTATGTGGCGTATCTGCAAGGCGCCTACCGCAACTGGGTTGACACAGGCGGCATCCCCGCCGGCGTGTATCCTGACTCGTTCCCGGTGCGCAGGATGAGCCGGCGTCCAACTCGCCCATCCGCACTGGCGGGTTACTATAGCTTTGACATTACAGCGATTATTGTTGAAGGCACCTGGGACGCGGCTTATCAGTCGGCGCAGTGCGCCGTGACCGCGGCTGCGCAGGTTGCGTCAGGCCAACGCGCTGCGTTCGCGCTGTGTCGTCCTCCCGGGCATCATGCCCACGCCGATCTCAGCGGCGGGTACTGCTTCTTGAACAATGCCGCCATCGCAGCCGATTGGCTATGCCGGTCACCGGAACGGGGCGCAGGCAATATGGCAGTGGTGAACAGGGTCGCTGTGCTGGATATCGACTTTCACCATGGGAATGGAACGCAGGATATCTTCTACGAGCGGGCGGATGTGCTATACCTCTCCATTCATGGTGATCCGGATAGGCAGTACCCGTACTATCTCGGTGGCGCAGATGAGAGCGGGGCGGGAGAAGGCGTCGGTTATACAGTAAACTATCCGCTTGAGGCGTGTGTCGATGACCAGCGCTATATGCAGGTGCTGGGAGAGGCATGCCAACGCGTGCGGCAATACATGCCGGCGTACCTTGTCATTTCGCTGGGCGTGGACACTTTTGTCGACGATCCGCTGGGTGATTTTGCGCTCACCGAAGCGGTCTATGCGCGCATTGGAGCCTGCCTGGCGCAACTTAACCTGCCGACGGTGTTTATCATGGAAGGCGGTTATGCTGTTTCGCAGCTTGGGAAGAACGTAGCGTCTGTATTAACAGGTTTTAACGATATTAACGGCAATCAGGGACAATAGACTTTTAAGGAACATACGATGTCACAAGCAGATTTGAAGGGTAAATGGGCTTTGATTTTGGGCGCGTCGAGTGGTTTTGGCGCGGCAACCGCGCTGGAGTTGGCTCGCAACGGGGTGAATATCATCGGTCTGCACCTCGATCGCGGCCCGGTGCTTGAAGCCGTCAAGAAGCTAGTTACTGATCTGGAGAGCTACGGCGTCCAAGTGCAGTATACGAACATGAACATCGCCAACGCGGAAAAGCGCGCTGAAGCGATTGCCAAAATCAAGGCCACACTCGTTGCGAATCCCGATGGCCCGCAAACGATCCATATGACCATGCACTCGGTGGCTTTTGGTTCGTTGCTTCCGTTTGTTGGCGAGGATGTTTCCCGGTCGTTGACGCAGGCGCAGGTGGAAATGACGCTGGATGTTATGGCGAACAGCCTGATTTACTGGGTACAGGACCTGTGGCGCGCCGGTCTACTCGGCCCCGGCAGCCGCGTGTTCAGCATGACCAGCGCCGGCAGCGTGATGATGTTTGAAACTTACGGCGCCGTCTCTGCAGCCAAGGCTGCGCTTGAATCA